>JBOFZC010000188.1:0-22506 GCA_051654985.1 Rhabdaerophilum sp. | reverse complement strand
CGCCACAATGTGCATGTCGTCATCTTCTTCATTTTTCTTGTATCAAACATTGGCGGCTCACTCACTCCTCTCGGTGATCCGCCATTGTTCCTGGGCTTCCTGCGTGGGGTCGATTTCTTCTGGACGACAAAGCACATGTTCTGGGAGTTTGTGCTGATGTCGATTGCGTTGTTGGTGATCTTCTACATCTGGGACACCGTGATGCACACGAAGGAGGACAAGCTGCCGCCGCTGCCGGACAAAACGCCGGATCGCGACATCAAGCTCTACGGCACCTCGAATTTCTTCCTGCTCGGCGCGATCATCGTGATGATCCTGATCTCAGCTTCGTGGAAGCCTGGAGTATCCTTGAAATTTCCCGGCGGTGTGGTGGAGCTTCAGAACCTCGTCCGCGATGTGGCGCTTGTGCTCATCGCGCTGGTTTCACTCAAGCTCACACCGAAACAGGTGCGCGCGGGCAATGAATTTAGCTGGGGGCCGATCAAAGAGGTTGCGAAACTCTTCGCCGGCATCTTCATCTGCATGGTCCCTGTTCTCGCGATGCTCAAAGCTGGCAAGGATGGTGCTTTCGCCCCACTCGTGGCTTTGGTCACGAACCCCGATGGCAGTGCGAACAACGTCGCCTATTTCTGGCTCACGGGTGCGCTCTCGTCGTTCCTCGACAACGCGCCGACTTACCTCGTCTTTTTTGAGATCGCTGGCGGCGATCCCAAGGTACTGATGACCCAGGGCGCACTCACGCTTGTGGCGATCTCGTGCGGAGCTGTGTTCATGGGTGCCAACAGTTATATTGGGAACGCACCGAATTTTATGGTCTATGCCATCGCCAAGGATATGGGTGTGAAAATGCCCTCGTTCTTCGGTTATATGGTGTGGAGTGTAGCGATTTTGATCCCGCTCTTCGTGGTCGTCACCTTGGTCTTCTTCCAGTGAGAGAGGCGGGATGACCGAGGCGCACGGGGCGGGTTATTTCCGCGAAGCCATGATCTTTCTGGCGATGGCGGGGGTGATTGTCCCCGTCTTTCATCGCCTGAAAATCAGCCCCGTGATCGGGTTCCTCATTGGAGGAGTCATCCTCGGGCCGCATGGCCTCGCCCGCATTTTCGGCGATCAACCCTGGATCCGGTTGATCACGATTTACGATGTGGGTGCAGTGGCCCCGCTCGCTGAACTCGGCGTGGTCTTCCTGCTCTTCACAATCGGGCTGGAACTCACTTTCGAGCGCTTGAAGACATTGCGCCGTCTCATCTTCGGGCTCGGTACGGCGCAGATGCTGGCGACCACTTTTGCGCTCGCGATCATCGGGTTGCTGCTGGGGCTCTCAGCCGGAGCGGCGACCATTCTTGCGGCGGCGCTCGCACTTTCCTCCACTGCAATCGTGCTGCCGGTTCTCGCCGAGCGTAAACGTCTCGCTTCGAATGCCGGGCGCACGAGCTTCGCTGTTCTGATCCTGCAGGATTTGGCCGTCGCGCCCATCCTGATCGCCATCACCGCCATGGCGGGGGCAGCGGGGGTTTCGCCGGCCTTGAGCTTCACCAAGGCCTTTGCAACCGGCGTGCTTGTCATTGCGCTGATGGTGATCGGCGGCCGCCTTGTTTTGCGCCCACTGATGCAGATCGTCGCGCGTTCGGGTAGCCAGGAACTCTTTCTGGCTGCCTGTTTGCTGGTGGCAATGGGAGCGGGGCTGATTGCGGCCTCTGCCGGTTATTCCATGGCGATCGGGGCCTTCGTCGCCGGCCTACTGCTCGCCGAAACCGAGTATCGGCACGAGATTGAAGTGACGATCGGCCCATTCAAAGGGCTGTTGCTCGGCTTGTTCTTCATGACAGCCGGCGCGCAACTCGATCTCGCTGCCCTGATGCAGCATCCTCTGTCGATCATCGGCATGGCCCTCGGGCTGATCATTCTGAAGGCGATCGTGCTTCTTGCCCTGTTGCGCCTGTTCCGGATCGGCTCGTCCTCGCATCCGGAAGTGGCGTTGTCGCTGGCCCCGGCGGGGGAGCTGGGCTTCGTGATTATCGCGGCGGGCGTAGCGACCGGCGTCATTGTGCCGGACGTGGCAGCGATCACCTCGATCGTCGTGCTGATCACCATGTTCTTGAATCCGCTTCTTCACCGCATCGGCATGTCTCTCAGTCAGCGCGAACGGGTGAAGGCCTTGCCCGCGGAGGCGAAATCCCCGTTTGATCAGGCCGGCATGGGTAAGGTGATTGTCGTCGGTTTCGGGCGCGTGGGTCAGGTCGTGGCCGATATGCTGAGCCGTCACAAAATTGCATTCATCGCTGTGGATGTCGTCCCAGCTGTCATCGCCACGGCGCGGAAATCCGGGATCGAAGCGGTATTCGGTGATGCCAGTCGCCCTGCTTTTTTGCGCAAGCTTGGCATTTCTTCGGCACGCGCGCTCGTCGCAACCTCAGCCGACCCCGATGCCGTCGAGCGCCTTGTCCGAGCCGCACGCGCCGAGCGGCCCGATCTCATCATCATCGCCCGAGCCCGGGATGCGGACCATGCTGCGAAGCTCTATGCCCTCGGTGCCAGCGACGTGGTGCCGGAAACAGTGGAGGCCAGCCTTCAGCTTGCTGAAAACGTGCTTGTCGATATTGGCACGCCAATGGGGCTCGTTATCGCCTCGGTGCATGAGCGGCGCGACGAGTTTCGCGCCGAACTCCAGAAAAATGGCGCGACCCCACGCCCCTCACGCCCAGGACGCCGCCCGCCTTTGCGCCGCGACGAGCCAGAGGTGAAGCCGGGCGAGCCCGACGACAGCGGCCGCTAAATTGCTTTCTCGCCACCGAGGGCTTTCGGTCGATCACCCCCCAGAGCCCAATCCACCAGCTCGATCGTATGGAGAATGGGCGTGGGTTCGCCGCGCTCCTCGAAGCCGAGGCCGATCTGTGTGATGCAGCCGAGATTGCCCGTGGCGATCGCATCGGGTTTGAGCTTGGCAATATTGCGGGTCTTGCGTGCCCGGAGCTTCGCGGAAATCTCGGGCTGGAGCATATTGTAGGTGCCGGCCGAGCCGCAGCAGATATGCCCTTCCGGCACGTCCTTCACCTTGAAACCGAGCGAACGGAGGATGTTTTTCGGCGCATCAGTGATCTTCTGCCCATGCTGCATCGAGCAGGCGGAATGATAGGCGATGGTGAGGCCGGTCTCACGATTGGGCGCGAGCTCAATCGTCGCGAGATACTCCGTAATGTCCTTCGCCAGCGCCGAAACCCGCTTCGCCTTTTCCGCATAAGCAGGGTTGTCGCGGAACATGAAGCCATAATCCTTGATGGTCGTACCGCAGCCTGAGGCGGTGATGATGATGGCATCCAAGCCCGGGCCATCGATCTCGGCAATCCAGGCATCGATCAGTTTCTCGGCTTGGTGGTGCGAGGCCTTCTCGTGCCCCATATGGTGCACCAGCGCGCCGCAGCAGCCTTCCCCTTTCGGCAATACGACTTCGATGCCAAGGCGCGTCAGCACGCGGATCGCGGCTTCGTTGATGCCGGGTGCCAGGACGGGCTGCGCGCAGCCCGAAAGCATTGCGACACGAGCCTTCTGCGTTGATTTCGCCGGAAAAACGGCCGGACCATCCGTCCAGGATCGCGAGGGGAGCGAGGCGGGCGCAAGGCCGAGCATCGCGCCCATCTGCTTGCCGATCACAGGCAATTTCTCGACGATCGGACGGAACGGCTTCGCGATCGCCGAAGCGAGCAAAGCGAGGCGGAAACGGTTGGGATAGGGCAGGATATTCGCGAGAATCCCTCGCATCAGCCGCTCGTTCCACGGGCGCTTGTAGGTCGCCTCGATATGCGCGCGGGCATGGTCAACAAGGTGCATATAATGCACGCCCGAAGGGCAGGTCGTCATACAGGAAAGGCACGACAGGCAGCGGTCAATATGCGTCACCACCTCTTTCGTCGCCGGTTCGCCCGATTCAAACATCTTCTTGATCAGATAGATGCGTCCGCGCGGGCTATCGAGCTCGTCGCCGAGTTCGAGATAGGTCGGGCAAGTCGCCGTACAGAACCCGCAATGCACGCAGGTGCGCAGGATCTTTTCCGAGGAGGCCATCGCCGGATCGGCAAGGGCCGCGAGGCTGAAATTCGTTTGCATGATTAGACCTCAGCCACCATCCGTCCCGGATTGATCAATCCGGCGGGGTCAAAACTCGCCTTGATGCGGCGCGTGAGAGCCGCGACAGGCGCGGCTTCCGGTTCAAAAACGGGCACGGCGGTGCGGATAGAATCCGGCGCGCGCACCAAAGTCGCGTGTCCCTTGCCCTTCGTCGCCGCGCGGATAACGGCGGCTCCGGCATCGCTCATGGGTTGGGTGGACACCCAGATCAGCCCGCCGCCCCAATCGTAGACGATCTTCGCGTCGGCGAGGGCGTTGCGAATGATCTTGGCCACGTCAGGCGCATCCGAGGGTTTCACCGAAATGCGCCACAAAGCCGTGTCGCGTGGCGTCGCGAGCAGCGTACAATCGCGGATATCGCTCCAGAGTTTCTCTGATGATGCGCCGTTGATTCGGCGCGGGCTGCCGAACCGCTTAAGAATCTCACTCAGCGCTTTGAAGCGATAATCGATCGAGGCGGAGAAGTTTTCAAAACGCAGCAGCGTTTGAGCGTTCTCGCCGGCGATCCCGGCGGGGAGATGCGCCGCGCCAGACACTTCAAACGGCGAGCCGAGCGCCGCCGACAATGCGGCAACTGCATCTGCATCCGTAAGGCCGTCAAAGACCATCGTGGCGCTGGCTTCAGGGCGCGGAAGGACCTTGAAGGTCACTTCCGTGAGCACTCCGAGCGTGCCATGCGCGCCAGCCTGAAGTTTGACGAGATCAAGGCCGGTGACGTTCTTCATCACGCGCCCGCCCGATTTGATGATCTCGCCCGCGCCGTTGACGAAACGCACACCGATCAGATGATCGCGGCAGGCGCCCACCACCACGCGGCGCGGGCCAGAGACATTCGTCGCGACAATCGCACCGATCGTGGGTTCGCCTGAAGTGCCGAAAATCGCGCGATGATCCATCGGCTCGAAGGGCAACATCTGCCCCTTGGCCGCGAGCGTTTCCTCGACCACGTGCAAAGGCGTGCCGGCGAGTGCCGAAATCACCATCTCCGCGGGCTCATGCAGTGTCACGCCCGAGAGCTGTTCGAGGTTCAGCGTCTCACCCGCCTGAACCGGACGCCCAAGGCCTGCGCGCGTGCCGCCTCCTCTGACAACCAGTGGAACTTTCTTCGCGATCGCGCCGCGCACAGCGTCGGCGACGCCCTCTTCGGTCTTCGGAGTCAACATGGTCAAGCGGTCCGTCCGTCGAGAGGAAACACTTTCGCGGGGTTCATGATCCACCCGGCATCAAAGGCCGCGCGCACCCTGAGTTGCTGCTGCATGTCAGCGGGATTGAACTGATGGATCATCAGATCGCGCTTCTCGATTCCCACGCCATGTTCGCCGGTGAGGCAACCGCCCACCTCGACGCAAAGCTTGAGGATGTCGTTGCCAGCTTCCTCGGCCTTCATCGCCTCGGCGGGGTCGTTGACGTTGTAGAGGATCAGCGGGTGCAGATTGCCATCGCCGGCATGGAACACATTGGCGACGCGCAGGCCATAATGCTTCACGATCTCATCGATGCGCCGGAGCACATAAGGCAATTGCCCTGTGGGGATGGTGCCATCCATACAGATATAATCGGCGATGCGCCCGGTAGCGCCGAAGGCCGATTTTCGCCCCTTCCAGATCGCGGCGGTCTCCATCGCGGACTTTGATTCCTTGATGCGTTTAACGCCATGCTTCTTCGCGATCTCGACGATTTTTGCGAGCGTCACTTCCATCTCGGTCTCGGAGCCCTCGACCTCGATGATCAGCAGCGCATCGACATCCATCGGATAGCCCGCTTTGGCGAAGGCCTCGCAGATCTCGATCGCAGGCTTGTCCATGAATTCCATCGCAACGGGAACAATGCCTGCAGCGATGATGGCCGCAACGGCTTCGCCGGCTTTCTCGCTGGTATCAAAACCGAAAAGCACAGGGCGCGCGCCTTCTGCGGCGGGCAGAATGCGCACGATCGCTTCGGTCATGATGCCCAGCTGGCCCTCCGAGCCGCAGACAAGGCCGAGTAGATCGAGCCCGGGTGCATCCATCGCCTCGCCGCCGATCTGGCAGATTGTGCCATCCACGAGCACAAGCGTGACACCAAGGATATTGTTGGTCGTCACGCCATATTTCAGGCAATGCGCGCCACCCGAATTCATGGCGATATTGCCGCCAATCGTGCAGGCGAGCTGGCTCGATGGATCGGGCGCGTAGAAAAATCCATCGCCCGAAACGGCATTGGTGATCGCGAGGTTGGTCACGCCGATCTGCACTTTCGCCAAGCGATTGGGATAATCGACCGAAAGGATCCGGCTCATTTTGGAAAGGCCGATCACCACGGCATCTTCCTGCGGAATGGCACCGCCACACAATGAAGTGCCGGCACCGCGCGGAACCACCGGCACGTTGTGCTGGTGGCAGAAGGCGAGCACCGCCGAAACCTCTTCCGTCGTCGTCGGCAACACCACTGCAAGCGGCATGCGCCGATAAGCCGTAAAAGCATCAGTCTCATAGGCGCGGCGCTCGTCCTCGCTGCTCACCAAGGAGGCGGGCGCGACGAGTTTCGACAGGCCATCGAGAATGAAATCCCGGCGCGCGAGGATATCCGCCCTCGGCTCGGGGAACAGGATCGCAGTCATCGGGCCTCCCTTGCTCCAATGCGGCATGAAGTAACAACTTAGAGCAAATTCTGCGCGCTGACAGCACCCGCATACATGCATGGCATCTGTTCCATATGCGAATAAGTGCGCTAGATTAAGATCAAAGACACATGAGTTCGGTGGGTCGCTTGAAGGATTTTTGGGGATGGATCGGCTCGGTGATCTCGAGATTTTCGCCCGCGTTGCCTCCACGGGTTCCATGTCACAGGCGGCACGTGATCTCGGACTCTCACCGCCTGTTGTCTCGAAGCGCATCAAGCGGCTTGAAGAGCGGCTCGGCACGCGCCTTCTGCAGCGTACGACGCGCCAGATTGTGCTGACCGAGGCCGGGCGCGGTTTCCATGAACGCGTGATCGCGGTCCTCGGCGCAGTGGATGATGCCGAGACCTGGGTTTCGCAGCGGGCGAATGTCGCGCGGGGGCCATTGCGGATTTCGGCGCCCACAACTTTCGGCCGGTTGCATGTCGCGCCGCATCTCGTGCGTTTTCTAGAAAAATATCCCGAGATTTCGGTTGATCTCTCCCTCGCTGATCATTTCGTCGATGTCGTTGGTGACGGGTTCGATGTCGCGATCCGCATCGCGGATCTGGCGGACACAAGTCTTGTTGCGAAAAAGCTCGCTTCAAATCACCGGCTGCTGTGCGCTTCACCCTCCTATCTCGAAAAACATGGGAAGCCGCAAAGCCTTCTGGAGCTCTCGCGCCATCGCCTCTTGGTGCACAATGCCGACCACTGGCGCCTCTATGGACCAGACGGGCAGGTAAGCGTGCCTGTGCAATCCGCCGTGGTGACAAACTCCTCGGAAGTGATTCGCGAGGCCGTGCTTGCCGGGCTCGGTATCGCTTTGCGTTCGACATGGGATGTCGGGCCAGAACTCAACTCCGGACGATTGTTGCCAGTGCTCCCAACCTATCGGGGTGGGCAGAGGGTTGCGATTTACGCGGTTTATCCCTCGCGGCGGCATTTGCCGCAAAAAACGCGAGTGTTTATCGACTTTTTGGCTGAACTTTATGGCCCTATTCCAAGCTGGGATCAGGGGCTCGATCTCGGCGCGACATAAATGTGCAATCTTCTCGCAAACCTCGTGCGTAGGAAGTTTGTTCATCTTGAATGCAGGGATGAACCGGCTATGGTGCCTCACCCCATATATTCGCAATGAGGAATACGATGTTTCGCGCTGCTCTGCTCGCCGCCGTGATCGTGCTGCCGACTTCTGCCTTCGCGCAAGATGTCGAAGCCGGAAGAACCGTTTTCAACCAGTGTCGTGCCTGCCATCAAGTGGGTGAGACAGCTAAGAACGGCGCTGGGCCTTTGCTCAACGGTCTGTTTGGCCGCAAGGCCGGCACGATCGAAGGATACAATTATTCCGAAGCGAACAAGAAATCCGGCGTCACCTGGGATGAGGCGACCTTCGCCACTTATATCAAGGATCCCAAAGCCTTCATGCCCGGCAATAAGATGGCCTATGTCGGCTTGAAGGATGACAAGCGTATCGCTGACCTGACCGCCTTCCTCAAGCAGTTTGGCCCGGACGGCAAGATCAAGCCGTAACTCCCGCTTCATGCTTGACGGGATGATCTCCCCGCGCGCTTGATGGGCGCATCATCAGACGCCGGGGAGGGGTTTCATGGATATGCAGGACAGCCGACGGATTGCCGCGCCATGCGCGGTGGTCTGGGCCGCGCTCAATGATCCCGATGTGCTGAAAGCCTGTATCCCGGGCTGTGAATCCATCGAAAAGCTCGGCGATGACGAGCTTCAAGCCCATGTGACGCTGAAAATCGGCCCGGTGAAGGCGTCGTTTTCGGGCAAAGTCACACTGTCGAATATCGATCCGCCCAACGGCTACACCATTTCCGGCGAAGGGCAGGGTGGTGCAGCCGGGCATGCGCGCGGCGGGGCCGATGTGCGGCTCGAAGACGCCGGTGATGAAACTGTGTTGCACTACACAGTTCGCGCCGAAGTCGGCGGCAAGATCGCTCAGCTCGGCTCCCGCCTCATCGATGCCACCGCCAAGAAACTTGCGGGCGAGTTTTTCGAAACCTTCGCGGAGGTGGTTGCCCCCGAACCGCCGGGCGAAGAAAATCCCGATCAACCGAAGAAGAAATGGTGGAAACTGGGTCTCGGTTGAGGTTGGTCAGACATCTACAGCCAAAACCGCATGCAGCGGCAAATCATGTGGCTCGCGCGGGACATGCGCGACTTTCTGCAAATCGAAGGCTATCCCCACGCGTTTTGCATCGGGAAACGCCGCAAAAGCGCGGTCATAATAGGCCTTGCCGTAGCCAAGCCTAAATCCCTCGGCGTCAAAAGCCAACACGGGCGCAAGAAACAGGTCAGGCTTCAGCACCAGTGCGTCGGCCGGCGGCTCGCGCGTGCCGAACGGGCCGGGTATGAGTTCTGCCGCACTTGAAACCTTGTGAAAACGAAGCCCGTCCGGCGTGATCCTTGGGCAGGCGATCTGAAAGCCCTGTGCCACAAGACGCATGACGAGAAGACCGGGGTCGAGCTCCGATCGCATGGCGATATAGGTCGCGATCGTGCCGCCTTTGTTGGGCAAGAAGGGCAGCAACGTATTCCAATGCTCCTCATCGAGCAGAGCCCGGCTTGCGGCGAACCGCGCTGGATGAGCTAGCGAATCGCGCGCGGCGATCATTTGGCGGCGCAAATCTGCCTTTTCGCGGTAGATATCGGCTTTCCCCTGATCACTCATGCGATGCCCTTGCATGCGCAATCACACGCACCCATATTGCCCCATGTCACGCCATCACGGGTGATATTGTTCAAGGCCGCTTCTTCCGGAGGGCTTCGCCGCATGTCTCGCGTTCTCAACCTGTCTTCGCCATTCCTGCTCGGCTTTGATGAAATCGAGCGGACGATGGATCGCCTTGCCAAGGCGGCTTCCGATGGATACCCACCCTACAATATCGAACGGATCGAGCGCGAGGACAATCATCCTGAGCGCTATCGGATTACGCTCGCGGTCGCCGGGTTCACGCGTGAGGAACTTGATATCACGATCGAGGAAAACCAGCTGATCATCCGCGGTCGTCAGTTTGACGACAAGAGCCGCCAATATCTGCATCGCGGCATTGCCGCCCGGCAGTTTCAGCGCTGCTTCCTGCTCGCCGAGGGTATGGAAGTCGTGGGTGCAGAATTGCAGAATGGCTTGCTTTCGGTCGATCTTGCGCGGCCCGAACCCGAGCGGATCATTCGCCGGATCGACATTCTCGCGAAAGACTGAGCCGCCTCAGCCGGCTTCACGTTTCATCAACCCTGTTTGCGCCGTTTGAATTCGGCGAAGCCTTGCCGATGCAACGGCACGGCATGTGCAAGACTTCGTCAACGCCTTCGGGCGTTTCATATCAGAACTGGAGGTCACCATGGCCACGAAGAGACAAGCAACGTCAAAGTCCATGCCCGAACGGCACGCCGTTCTCGTCTCAGGAACGCCGCCCACGAGTTCGGCCCGCCGCGCCCTCGAGGAATTGATGGCCATGGGTGATGGTGAAACGGCCTATTTGCGCAAATTTCGGGCAGGGGAGTTGCGCAAGCTCTTTCCGCAAACCTCGGAGCTTCATCCCTCAGTCGAGCTGTTCGCCCTGTTTGGCGCCGATGGTACGCCCCTCATTCTCGCGGATACGCGTGATGCCGTGCTGAATGGCGCCTGGGATCATCAGCTGACGCTGTCGGCGATCCATTAAAGATTTTCAGGCCGCGGCAGTTTTCTGCCCGGCTTGTTCCGCCATTTCGCGCGTGATCTTGACCAAGGTCGAGATGTCCTGCTCGCGTGAGAGGCGATGATCGCCATCATGGATGATGGTCATACGTACTTCATCCTGCACCAGCGAATTCACAAAAAGATCGACATATTGGATCGGCACATCCGGGTCTTGTGCGCCTTGCAGAACGTGAATTGGCACGCCGATATGGATCGGCTTGTTCATGAGCAAGTGCTTGCGCCCGTCATCCAGCAAGTTGCGCGTGATCGGGTAAGGCTCGGCTGAATATTCCGAATGCCGGTACCACACGCCGTCATCGATGATCTCGCGGCGGATTTCTTCAGGGAATTTCGCCCACATTAGCCGCTCGGTGAAATCGACTGCCGGTGCAATCAGCACCAATCCGCCCGGTGCGCGCCCTTCGGCCTTGAGCTTTTGCGTGGCGAGCAACGCGATCCAGCCGCCCATCGAGGAGCCAACAAGAATGGGTGCTTTGCCACCGAATTTGCGGATCATTTCCAGCGCATCATCAAGCCATATCGAGATGGTGGCGGCCATGAAGTCGCCGTTGCTCTCGCCATGAGCGAAATAATCGAAGCGCAGCATCGCGCGTCCGTCGTTCTGGCAGGCCTTATCCAACGCCGCAGCCTTGGTGGAGGTCATGTCCGAGCGGAAGCCACCAAGCCAGATGACCGTTGGCCCACGACCAGGCGTGAAGCGATAGGCGATATAACGCGCCGGGAGGCCGCGATCATTGTCGGCCTTCAGGCCCAGCAATTGCGTCTCGACGCTCATGCCTCTAAAGCTCCGGTCGTCACTTCGCGAAGCGTTCTGCTTCGGAACCCCAAGATCGTTTCTCACATTCGCGTGCGTGGTTGAACCCCCGGTATGGTATTTTCTCAATCAATGCAGCATTCCCTTCTCGGCCGGACCGTTCTCCAGATCATTCCCGCGCTGGAAGCGGGGGGAGCGGAGCGGACCACCGTTGATATTGCAGAGGGTTTGGCGCAGGCCGGTGCGCGACCGCTGGTCGCGAGTTCGGGCGGACGGTTGGTCGGCGAATTGCAGGCCAAGGGCGGAATCTGGATCCCCTTTCCTGCCGAGACGAAAAACCCCGCTGCTATGGCGCTGAATATCGGCAAGTTGTTCCGAATCATCCGCACTGAGAAGGTCGATCTTGTTCATGCCCGCTCGCGTGCACCGGCCTGGGTCGCTTTGGCGGCGAGTCGGTTGGCGAAAGTGGGGTTTGTGACCACCTATCATGGGGCTTATTCAGGACTTTCCGCGCCTAAACAGCTTTACAATTCCGTGATGGCGCGCGGCGAGGTGGTGATCGCGAATTCGCATTTCACTGCCGAGCGCATCCAGACGCAATTCCGCATCGACCCGACGCGGCTGCGCGTGATCCACCGCGGGACGAATTTTGAGGCTTTCGCGCCCGATAAAGTTGGCTCCGAACGCGTCGAGAAGATGCGCAAGGGTTGGCTTGTCGCGCCGGAAGAGCGCGTTGTGCTGCTCGCGGCTCGCCTCACACCGTGGAAAGGCCAGAGGGTGCTGATCCGCGCGGCCGCACTCTTGCGTGAACGCGGCTATCGCAACCTCATCTTTGTGCTCGCCGGCGATCCACAAGGACGAGATGGCTATGTCGCGGAAATCGATCGGATGATTACCGAGAATGGTCTTGGTGGCGTCGTACGGCGGGTGGGGCATGTCGCCGATATGCCGGCAGCGCTCGCAGCGGCAGCGCTGGTGACTGTTCCTTCCACCGAGCCGGAAGCTTTTGGCCGCGTCGCGGTGGAAGCTCAGGCGATGGGCGTGCCGGTGATTGTCTCCAATCTCGGTGCTGTGCCGGAAACCGTGCTCGCCCCTCCGCAGGTGCGGCCAGACCAACGCACGGGCTGGCGCGTAGCACCCGACAACCCGGAAGAACTCGCGGATGCCATTGCGGAAGCCATTGATCTAATGCCCAGCGCTTATCAGAACCTCGCAGCTCGTGCGCGCCTGCATGTCACCGAGCGCTTTTCCCTGGAGCGCATGGTCGGCGAAACTCTTGATTGCTACTCGGCACTGCTCAGTGCACGCAGCGAGCTCTGAGCTGCGACAAAATCGCGCTAAAGCCCATCGCATCTTATGACAATTCGTGTATGTATTCGCCGATTATCAAAGCCGTGCCCATCGGGTCTGAACGGCAAAGCCAAGGAGAACGACCATTCGCAGGCCGATGAGAACCGCCCCCGTCCCGACGAAGGACGGACCGAGAATCAACCGCGATATCCGCGTGCGTGAAGTGCAGGTGATTGACGCGGATGGCTCCAATAAGGGCGTATTGACCGTTTTTGACGCCGTGCTGCTTGCCGAGGCCCAGGGGCTTGATCTTGTCGAGGTCGCCCCGAATTCCGAGCCGCCCGTCTGCAAGATCATGGATTACGGCCGTTTCCGCTTCCAGGAGCAGAAAAAGGCCGCCGAGGCGCGCAAGAAGCAGAAAGTGATCGAAATCAAAGAGATCAAGCTGCGTCCCGCGATCGACGACCATGATTATGGCGTGAAGATGAAGGCGATGAAGGGCTTCTTCGAGGAAGGCAACAAGGTGAAAATCACCCTGCGCTTCCGCGGCCGCGAAATGGCGCATCAGGATATCGGCATGAAGGTGCTCGACCGAGTGAAGCAGGATATCGTTGATATCGCGAAAGTCGAGAACGAACCGAGCTTCGAAGGCCGTCAGGTTGTGATGGTGCTCGCGCCGAAATAAGCGTGCCTTCTCGCGCGAATGTCAGCCCGGCTTTTCAGCCGGGCTTTTCCGTTTTGAGGTCAAGCCGGGTGCTTGATGATCGAGCCGCACAGCGTCTCCGCCGCGATCTGATGCGGCTTGTTGAGGCCGGCCGAGACCCGGATCAACTGATGAAGCGGCCGCTTCTGGATGTCCTCGGGCGGGCGTGAGAGATAGAATTCCGCATGCATCAGCCCGCGCGCCTCGTGGAAGCTGGAATCAATGCCGCGCCGTTTGAGGATTTCCAGCGTCGCCTCCATCTCCGCCACATCCGCGAAACGGCGCTGCACGAAGGTGACCCCTTCGAGCTTTTCCGTCACCAGGCCGGCGCGTGAAAGCTCTCGGGAAATGCGGGAGTAATCGACGGCCCGGAGCACGAACGAGGCAACCCAGGGCTTTTTCTGCTGGTCAGCCATTGCCAGCGCGAGGCGCGAAAAGCTGCGCTCCGTGACATAACCCACGCAACCGGTCGAGACGATGAGATCGGCATTCTCGACCTCACGCCGCAAGCGCGGTGGCAGGTCCTCGTTCTCAAGATCGACGGGGAAGCCGATATCAAGCGCACCGATGGCATTGGCATAGGCGATCGCACGCTCGGCGATATCAATGCCGACCATGCGGATGCGCTCGCGCAGGGGCCAGCTCTCGAGGAAGAGCCGGTCAAGCCGCTGAAGGGCGACGCTCGGCAGGCGCATCATCCCCGGCAGGGTCTGGCGTGCGACGAGCATATCCCAATTGAGATGCCGCTTCAGCAGGGCCGCGTTCAATCCGTAAGAGCAGCCGATATCGATAATATTCAGAGATTTGTTGTGCAATTCATCGCGATTGTCGATGAGTTGAAGGAAAATATCGCGTGCGATATGGGGGATAATGTAATCGTTTACAGAGAGAGACCGAAAATATTCTCTTGGATCGTCGAGATTATAGACGTTCGAGAAATCGGCCTTGATTTCGTTGAGGGCGATTGTGTGCTGAGGTTTCATCGCAGTCTCCTTTTCAACGGGAGCTGAGATGATTCGGTTCAATTTTGGCGCTTGTGAGAACGTCTTGCCGCATTTGCGTCACGCTGCTTGTCGTCGAGGGTAAAATTTGC
The DNA here is from genome assembly GCA_051654985.1 of Rhabdaerophilum sp. Classification (GTDB taxonomy): domain Bacteria; phylum Pseudomonadota; class Alphaproteobacteria; order Rhizobiales; family Beijerinckiaceae; genus Rhabdaerophilum. Next base: position 8,179 of record JBOFZC010000188.1, on the reverse strand, counting down.
GCCGAACGTGCTTGTTTTCACCCCACTTTTCCGCTAGAAGCCGCCTCTTCGTCGAACCGCCCGGCCGGTAAGGGCTGCCGTGGCGGTTCTTTCATGCGTTCATTTTTTCGCTTTCCGGCGTCAAAATCCGCATTCACTCGCTGCGCTTCATAGCGCAAAGGGAGATCGAAATGCCCAAGCTGAAGACCAAATCCGGCGCCAAGAAGCGCTTCAAGATCACGGGTACCGGCAAGGTGAAATACACCCAGTCCGGCAAGCGCCACGGCATGATCAAGCGCTCGACCAAGCAGATCCGCGAACATCGCGGCACAGCCGTCCTGTTCAAGACGGATGGCGACAACATCAAGAAGTATTTTCTCCCGAACGGCTGATCGCCCCCGGGAATTCTCAGAACGATCAGCCAATCAAGGAGTTGAACCATGTCTCGTGTGAAGAGGGGCGTTACGTCCCACGCCAAACACAAAAAGACCTACAAGGCCGCCAAAGGCTTTTATGGTCGCCGCAAGAACACCATCCGCACCGCGAAGGCCGCTGTTGACCGCGCGATGCAATACGCGACGCGTGACCGTCGCGCCAAGAAGCGGACATTCCGTGCGCTCTGGATCCAGCGCATCAACGCTGCCGTGCGCGAATATGGCCTGACCTATTCGCGCTTCATCGACGGCCTCGCCCGTGCGGGCGTGCTGGTCGATCGCAAGGTGCTCTCGGATCTCGCGATCAGCGAGCCGGTGGCCTTTAAGGCGATTGTCGATCAGGCCAAGGGCGCGCTTCCGGCCGCGGCCTGAACACTCACTTTTTTGAAGCTTCAAAGGCGGTCGCGAGGCCGCCTTTTTTCGTTTTTCGGCCATTCAAGGCGCTGTGTATGCTACGATCAGGATGCAAAAAATTTGATCAGGCAGCGCTATAAAATAAGCAATAACAGAGAGTTACGCCGATATTTTGTGGCGATATTGCAACGCAATGTACGAATATGCGCCAGCTGCATAACCAGTGTTTGACATATGTCTTCGCACTGGTCTCGTTAGCCGAACATCATTTTGGATGAGGGGGCTCACCGTGTTCCGCAAACTGATCATTGCTTCTTCGCTGCTTGCTGTTAGCAGCGCTTTCGCCGCCGATCTCGGCAAAAAGCCAGGTGCGCCCGTCGCACCCGCGCCTTCGGCATCGTGCAAGGAAACCAAGGGCCTGCCGGCCGATGTGTTCGGTTTCGCGACAGGCTCGGATGTCGCCGATCTCGGCGCTTGGGGCATCGCGCTGGATACCGTTGCGACGAAGGGTGTGCGTGGCGGCTCGGGGACCTTCATCACCCCGACGGTCCAGGTTTCGGGTTCGTTTTTCCCCTGCCTTGAGGTCGGCCCCTATGTTTTCCTGACCTCGAGCACGCTAGACCCCTATGGTCCAGCCCGGAGCGTTTCCGGCGCGGTTTATGGCGGTGGCCTGGAGCTGAAATACAAACTGTTGGGGCGTGCCACGCATGGCATCGGCCTCACCTTGGCGGTCAATCCGAACGCCGGTGGCTATAACGGCCGCTTCTATGGTGTCGGCATCAGCAACGGCTCGGTGTTCAACAATTCATTCCGCCTGCTGGCCGATGTGCAACTCACGAGCCGGCTCTACGGCGCGGTGAACATCGAGCTGTTCCAGAACACGATCGCCAACAATCCGGCCAAGAATCTATCGACCTTCGCTCTGCGCGGTGCCTTGGCCTATGCTGTGACGGATAGCCTTTATCTCGGCGGCGAAGTGAGCCATCAGCGCGGCTATGAGGGCACATGGATGAAGCGTTATGTTGCCAACGCGACCTATGTCGGCCCGACCTTCCTCTGGGCGATCAACGACAAGTTCACGCTCAACGGCACGGCGGCTTTCCAGGTCGCGGGCTCCGACAAATACGCACCGGGCCGCGGCCTTGGCATCGGTTTCTTTCCGCGCACGCAGGGACGCCTGAAACTCTCCTACGCGTTCTGATTTCGGCTCAGGCCGATCCGCAAGGCCCGCTTCGGCGGGCCTTTTGCGTTTCAGGCAGCATTCTTGGGATGGGCGGCTTGACGCAAGCCTGTTGAGCAATAGAAGCGATGCGCAAGAACACGGGACGAATGGGGTCAAGATGTCGGAACTGAGCACGCTGGAAGGCACCTTGCTGAGCGAAATCGCTGCGGCGGGCTCTGAAGACGCATTGGAAGCGGTGCGAGTCGCGGCTTTGGGCAAAAAGGGCTCGGTGTCAGGCCTTCTCGCAACTCTGGGAACGATGGCTCCCGAGGAACGCAAGAGTTTCGGCGCGGCGGTGAATGCTCTCAAGGATCGCGTGACCGAAGCGCTGAGCGAGCGCCGCATCCTCCTGAAAGATCAAGCGCTCGATATCCGCCTTGCGAGCGAGCGCGCCGATGTCACGCTTCCCTTGCGCGAGAGCTGCATCGAGGCCGGGCGCATCCACCCGATCAGCCAGGTGATGGATGAACTCACGGCGATTTTCGCGGATCTCGGCTTCGCCATCGCCGAGGGACCGGATGTCGAGAGCGATGACCTCAACTTCACGAAGCTGAATTTCCCCGAGGGGCACCCGGCTCGCGAGATGCACGACACATTCTTCTTCAACCCCGATGAGAACGGCGAGCGCAAGCTTCTCCGCACGCACACATCACCCGTGCAGGTGCGCACGATGCTGGCGAAAAAACCGCCCATTCGCGTGATCTGCCCCGGGCGCACCTATCGCTGCGATAGTGATCAAACCCACACGCCGATGTTCCATCAGGTCGAGGGGCTGGTGATCGATAAAACCGCCAATCTCGGCCAGCTGAAATGGGTGCTGGAGGAGTTCTGCAAGGCCTTCTTCGAAGTGCCGAGCGTGAAAATGCGCTTCCGCCCCAGCTTCTTCCCGTTCACTGAACCCTCGATGGAGGTGGATATCCAGTGCTCACGCAAGGGCGGGGAAATCCGCTTCGGCGAGGGCGAGGATTGGCTGGAAATTCTGGGCTGCGGCATGGTGCATCCGAATGTGCTCAGGAATTGCGGGCTCGATCCCGATGCCGTGCAGGGCTATGCCTGGGGCATGGGCATCGACCGCATCGCCATGCTGAAATACGGAATGCCCGATTTGCGCCCGTTCTTCGAGGCGGACATCCGCTGGCTGAAGCATTTCGGCTTCCGGCCGCTCGATTTGCCGAGTTTGGCGGCGGGGTTGAGCGGCTAGGAATTACAATGACGATTGAAACGGTTCTGCTTTCTCTCGCTTCCGCAATCATCGGCGGTTTGGTTGTCGCCTTCGCAAACCATTGGATGACCAAGCGGCGGGATATTGAAGCGAAACGCCGTGAAATAGCCCTCACACGCCTTGTTGATGCCTGGCTTGCATTAGACGCGGCATCGGAAAAGCCCAATGTGCGAGATGGGGACATAAAAAAGCTAGAAGAAGCAGTTCGAACAATAGTTCTTTTTGCAGATGATGAAGAGATCGACTTGGCAGAGCAGGTTGCCAAATCATTTTTGCAGAAAAAACAAGCGGTTTGGACTGAACTGCAGATCTCGCTCCGCCAAAGAATTCGATCAAGCATGGGGATCAAAGGCAGGAAACGACATTTCTGGTTTGCGGTTGAACCCTCCGAAAAGAAGTAGCGACAAAAGGCAGTCTCACCTTGCCTCCTCCGCCCAATTTAGCTATTTTAGCCAAATTGGAGATTTCCCATGAAATCCATCACCGCCGCAGAGGCGAAAAACAGTTTCGGCAAATTCCTCGATATGGCCCGGCGTGAGCCGGTGCTGGTGACGAAGAACAATCGCCCCGTGGGTGTGTTTCTCTCGATGGAAGACCTCGAGGATACGATCTGGGCCGAAAAAGCCCTCAAGGCCCATGCCGAGGGCTATCTCGCCGCGGATGAGAGCGAAAAGCTCATTCAGAACCTGCTCGCCAAAGCCGGCTGAGCCTTGCCTCGCCTCGTCCTTTCCAAACAGGCTGCGGCCTTTCTGCAAGCCCTTCCCGCCAAGCCCGCGCGGCAGATCGCCGAGAAGATCGCCGCTCTCGCCGCAAACCCCGATTCAGTGCCTTCCGAACTCCTCAAGGGCTATGCCCCGATGCGGCGGCTAAAATCCGGAGAATTTCGGATCATTTTTGTGGTCGAGGATGATTGTGTTCAGATCAGGCTCATCGGAAAACGCAATGATGATGAGGTTTACAAAGCGCTGGGGCGCGCGTTGCGCGGTTGATCTCGTATGCAGTCACAAAACATGAACCGCGACATCGCGATCCTGATCTACAGCCGCGGGCGGGAAGACCTGCTCACGCGCCTCGTGGACGATATGGATCGCTTCTATATGCCCGCACTCAAGGCCGGCGGTATGAGTGCTTGCGCTTTCATCTACGCGCAGAACTATTCGCGCGCCTATCTCGATGGCCTGAAGCAGCGTTTCGCGCCAGCGATTGCCGCCGGGCGTCTTATTCTGTTTGAGGCGAAGCGCCCGCATTCCTGCATCGGCGAGGTTTTCGCGGCAGCCACCGAGGCGCTGCACGCCCATGTCGATTATCGCCTCGCGATGCTGATGGATGATGACAGCCTCTATCGCGCCGAGCCGGTGGTGGATGATAATCTCAGGGCAGCGGCGCGCTGCTTCCTCGATCACGCTGATCGCGCCTACTCCATCAAGCTCGGTCAAAGCCGCAGCTTGGAATATTGGCCGTTTATCGATCATCGTGGGCCGATCATGCCTTTCAAGGAGAAGATGCTCTGGGTGAGCCGTGGCGTGATGGAAGAGGCTTTGGCCTTCGAAGAATTTGCCACACTTTCTGTGGGCGAAGATGTCGTGCTCGCGGCTTTGGCCTGGAAAGGCGGTGCCGAGCGTTGCTTCGGCGTGTTCGGCATCGCGACCTTCCTGCATCTTGGCTTCGAACCTGATCAGGAGGTCATCGCCCCTACTACCACCGGCGGCTACGGCGAGCTGATGGGTTATGACGAGAGTAAGAACCCCGATCCTGAACTCGGCAAATACGGCGCTGCCTTCCGCTCCGGTATCGTGCCCTACCGCGTGATGTCGGATGTTTTCGTGGGGCCGGAGCATCCGCACCACACGATCAGCGGTATCCGGCCCGAGGCTGTCGAACGCTACGGCGTTCCCTCCTACAATCGTGTCCAGCGCTGATCTGCAAAGGCAGCCCCAAATCAAAAGGCAGTCGCACGCGCTGAAGGGTGAGGGGTCGCATCGACACCGTCAGACCTAAGGAATGATTTTAGGCCTCGAAATCAGGCTGGTTCTGCGGCAAAGCGCTCTCGAAAGCCGGAAGCGCCAGTGCGGCCTCCTCGGCCATCAGCAGACGCGGGAAAGCGGTGACATCCACCCCGAAGCGGCGCGCATTGGACATCTGCGGCACGAGACAGAGATCGGCGAGCGTCGGGGTTGCCCCGAAGCAAAAGGGGCCTGGTTCAGGGGCGATGAGCTTCTCGCTCGCGGCGAGGCCCTCCCGATTGACCCAGGCCGCCCAGTCCATCACGGCTTTCTCGTCGTGCCCCATGCTGCGCAGGCGGTTGAGCACTTTGAGATTCTGCACCGGATGGATATCCGCAGCGATTGAAAGCGCAAAGGCCATAATCCGCGCGCGCTTCAAGGCATCGCCCGGCATCAACGGCGGATCAGGAAAGGTCTCATCGAGCCATTGAAGAATGGCGAGCGACTGAGTGATCACCGCGCCGGCATCGGTTTCAAAAGCGGGCACCTGTCCCTGCGGGTTCAGCACCAGAAAATCCGGTGCGTTCTGTTCGTTCCGCCGCAGATGATGGAACACATGCTCGACGCTGAGCCCTTTGAGATTGAGCGCGATGCGCACGCGAAAAGCAGCCGAAGAGCGAAAATAGCCGTGAAGCCGCATCAGAAGTCCCCGCGCGAGAAAGTCGACGGTCAGAGTTTCTGGCGCGGTTGAACCTGTCAAGCTTGTTGCGATCGCAACTATTTCTTTGCGTGGGCCGCTCGCAGCCAAAACCGCCCTTGCCAGCGCCCCGCGCCCCTATACATTCCCCGACCAAGATCCATGCGAGCCACATCCGGCTGATGATGGACCAAATGCCGACCGATGCAGATCGGGCCGGCCTGTTTCGGGAGGAGCGAGATATGAAAATTTCCAGGCGTGGTTTCGGCCTTGGAGCGGCGGCGATTGTCGCGAGCCCGGCCATCGTCACCTCGGCGCGCGCGCAGGCGGTGACCTTGCGTATGCATCATTTCCTGCCGCCGGTTTCCAATGCGCATGCGAAGCTGCTCGCGCCTTGGGCCAAGAAGGTCGAGGCGGATAGCAATGGACAGCTCAAAATCGATATCTTCCCGGCCATGCAGCTCGGTGGCACCCCGCCACAACTGTTTGATCAAGCCCGCGATGGCGTCGCGGATATCATCTGGACCTTGCCGGGTTCGACTCCGGGGCGCTTCTCACGCACCGAAGTGTTTGAGCTCCCGTTCATCGCTTCGAACCGTGGCATCGTGAACGCCAGGGCGTGCGCTGAGTTTGCCGAGAAGCACCTTGCCGAGGAAACCAAGGAAGTGAAGCTGCTCGCCTTCTGGGCACATGATGCCGGGCTGATCCATGCGAACAAGCCGGTTCGCACCATGGACGACCTGAAAGGCCTGAAACTTCGTAATCCCACCCGCCTCGCGGGCGAGGCGCTGAAGGCTCTCGGCGCGACCTCGGTCGGCATGCCGATCCCGCAGGTGCCCGAAAGCCTCGCGCAGCGCGTCATTGATGGGGCTGTCATCCCTTGGGAGGTCGTGCCGGCCGTCAAGGTGCATGAACTGGTGAAATTCCACACGGAAATTCCTGGCGCTCCGACGCTCTATACCGCGACCTTCTTCCTCGCGATGAATCGCGCGAAATATGATGGCCTCTCGGCCGATTTGCGCGGCGTGCTCGACAAGTCCCTTGGGATGGTTTTCGCCGATATGGCCGGAAACATGTGGGACAATGAGGCGAAAACCGTCTCGGCCATGGTCAAGAGCCGGGGCAACACCGTCACGGTGCTCGCGGAAGACGAAAAGGCGAAATGGGTGAAGGCGACTGAGCCGGTTCACGCCGCTTGGATCGAGCAGATGAAGGGCAAGAACATCGATGGGGCGGCCCTGATTGCAGAAGCGAAGGCGCTTATTGCAAAATACGAAAAAACAGCCTGATAAAATTGCATGAATGCAAGTATAGGGACCGGCGGGGCTTGTCTCCGCCGGTTTTTTCTGGTCTTGACCCGCTCCAGTTCCAAATTTTATCGCCGAATCCCGGCTCTCCAAAGAAACAAAACCGATGCATGATTCCTCCGCTTCCGGCGCGCTGTGGCGAGCCCAGCCGTTGGTGGACCGCCTCATCGGCTGGGTCGCGATTGGTGGTGGGCTGCTATCCTTGGCTGTTGCCCTGCTGGTCACAGCCAGCATCCTTGGTCGTTGGCTCTTCGATAAGCCCATCGAGGGCGATTTTGAATTCGTGAAGATGGCGACGGCGATCGCGATCTTTTCCTTCCTGCCATATGCGCAGATTCAGCGCGGCAACATCATGGTGGACACGTTCACCACGCGACTGCCCTTGCGTGTGCGCTCGGCCATCGATGCCTTGTGGGATCTCACCTATGCCGGTGTCGCCGTGCTGATGGCGCAAGGGCTTTTCACGGGTGCGGGCGAAGCCATGCGCAACCGCGAATCGACGATGCAGCTGCAGATTCTCATCTGGCCTGCGATCGCGTTTTGCGCGCTTCTTGCGACACTTCTGGTGATTGCAAGCCTGATTTCGGCGGCCCGCCTCGTCAGAAGTCGCGCATGAGCGGGCTCCAGATTGCCCTTCTCGGCTTCGGCGCGATGCTCGGTTTGATCGCCCTGCGCATGCCGATCGGGCTTTCCATGCTTCTCGTCGGGGGCATCGGCTATTCGATGCTCAACGGCGTCGGCCCATTCCTCGCCTATATGAAGACGAACACCTATCACCAGTTTGCGAATTACACGCTCTCGGTCATCCCGCTTTTCATTCTGATGGGCGCTCTCGCCGAGCGCGCGGGCATCGCGACCGCCTTGTTCAAAGCCGCTGAACGCGGCTTCGGCCAGGCGCGTGGCGGTTTGGCGATGGCCGTGATTGGGGCCTGTACGGCCTTTGGCGCGATCTGCGGATCGTCAGTTGCCACAACCGCCACTTTCGGGCGCGCGGCTTTGCCAGAGTTGAGGCGCTACCGTT
>JBOFZC010000187.1:0-10934 GCA_051654985.1 Rhabdaerophilum sp. | reverse complement strand
TCTTCATCTTCCATGGCGACAGAGATTTCGTCGTTCCCGCTCAGGATTCGGAAAAACTCACGGCGCTGGCAAAATCCGCTCAAGTGACCCGGAAGCTCTACGCAGGCAAGGGGCATGTCATGCCGCTCAACGAAGGGCCGCTGCCTGATCTTCAGCGCTGGCTCGCCGCACTGCCATGAAACAGGATGCGGACGTCACGATCCGTCCCATGCTCCCGGCTGACCGGGAAGCGGTGATTGATCTCCTCTGGGCGTTGAACCTGTTCGAGGATGCCCTGACCCAAGATCGGGCCCTCGAGCGTTCCGATGCCGAAGCATCTTTATTGGCGGATGAAGATGCAGCGGCCGAACAACCGGGTGGGGCACTTCTGGTTGCAGAATTGGAAGGGAAAGTCGTCGGTTTTCTCGCACTTTCCATGAACCGCGGCGCGCCCTTTGTGCGGGCCGAATTGCGTGCTCACGGCCATGTTCTCGAATTGATCGTATCCGAGGATCAGCGCGGCAAAGGCATCGGCCAGGCCTTGCTCAGCAAAGCGGAAGAGATCACCAAAGCTGCCGGATACCGTGCTTTGTTGGTTGGTCTCGTTGAGGAAAACACAGCGGCACGCAACGCCTACACGAAATTCGGCTTCCGACCGCTCACGAGAGAAATGATCAAGCGGCTGGATCGAGATTGATCAAAACCCGCCGCCGCGCATGCCCTCACGCGCCGCGCGGTTGTTCGGATCCAGAGCGATGGCGCGTTGGAAACTCTCAGCGGCATCCGTCTTTTTGCCCTGACGATTGAGCGCTACGCCACGCAAGGCCCAGCTATCGGCATTGCGGTTGTCGACATTGAGTGCGGCATTGAAATCCTCAAGCGCCTGATCAACCTTGCCGACCACGAGTTGGCTCTGCCCGCGTGCCTGATAGGGCGGTGCGACATAGGGGTTGCGATCGATCGCAGCATCAAAATCCGAGAGCGCGAGATTATGCTGCCCCTGGCTCTGATAGGCGAGGCCGCGGCCGTGAAACGCTTCTGCGCCTTCCGGATAGAGGCGGATCACCTGGCCCAAATCGGCGATCGCCTGGCCATGATTACCCTGAGAGCGATAGAGGTTCCCGCGCGCGAGATAGGCCGGATAATAATTCGGCTCAGCCGTAACAGCGCGATTGAAATCGGCGAGTGCCTCCGCCGCACGGCCACCCTGCCGGTGCGCGAGCCCGCGATTGGTATAGGCCGCGGCGTAGTTCGGGTTGATCTGCAACGCGCGTCCGAAATCGGCGATCGCATCAGTAAATCGACCCGAGCGAGCGAAGGCCACTCCGCGCGTGTTATAGGCCTGCGGATCGTTCGGGTTCCGGCGGATCACATCCGTGAGCGAAGCGATATTGGCCTGCTGGGCCGGCGCGGCGGCGGCATCATCGATTTCCGCCACACCGGGGTTTGTCAGAGACCCAACCGTTTCACAAGCGGCGAGCCCCAGGCCGATTGCCAACACGATGGCGGCGCGAAATGCGGCCGAATATGACCGATGGATTGGCTTCCTGCCTATGGCGACAGCAACGTTCATCATCGACAACCCCGATCCCGAGCCAAAGGGTTTTGGCTCTAACAAAAAGAGCGCCCGAAACCCGGACGCTCCACGCTTTCGCACATATATAGCAAAAAGAAGATTACTTCACCTTCTTCGGTGGAGGGGCGGCAATCAAGCCCTCGCGCTGCATACGCTTGCGGGCCAGCTTGCGGGCACGGCGCACGGCTTCCGCCTTCTCGCGTGCCTTTTTCTCGGACGGCTTCTCGTAATGGCCGCGCAATTTCATCTCGCGGAAGATGCCTTCGCGCTGCATTTTTTTCTTCAGCGCGCGCAGCGCCTGATCGACATTGTTGTCACGAACGAGAACCTGCACGTTTGCTCCGCTCTGGTCAAAAGATGAAGGGAAATCGCTTTCCCGGATGATTTGGCTCGGTAAGGGCGCGCGTCTAACATAGCTCTCGTGGCTTGTCCACGATCGCGGCGTCAAAATTTACCCGCTGATTGGCTCGCTTCAATCGCTGCCGAGAAGGCGTGTCGCGTGGCCCATTTTACGGCCCCTGCGCATCTCAGCCTTGCCGTAAAGATGGATTTTGGTGGCGGGTTCAGCCGCGAGCTTTTTCCAGAGCTCGACATCCTCACCCACGAGATTGACCATTTCAACCCGCTCGCGACGCCGCGCGCTTCCGAGCGGCCAACCGCAAATCGCACGGATATGTTGCTCGAACTGGCAGGTCACCGCGCCATCAATCGTCCAATGCCCGGAATTGTGCACGCGCGGCGCAATCTCGTTGACGACGACGCTTTCGGCTTCGCCTTCCCCGACCACGAAAAATTCCACCGCGAAAGTCCCGACATAGCCAAGGCCCTCGCCGATTTTGCGCGCAGCTTCAATCGCGGCCGCTCGCGCTGTCTCGCTGATGCGTGCGGGCGCAATCGAACGATCAAGGATGTGGTTGCGATGCTCGTTCTCCGTCACATCGAAAGGCGCGAATTCCCCCTTTGCGGTGCGCGTTGCAATCACCGAAACTTCCCGAGAGAAACGCACGAAGCCCTCGAGAATGGCGGGCGCGTCTTTTAGCTCACGATAGGCCGAGGCGGCCTGGTCAAGAGCTGTGATTTTCACCTGACCTTTGCCGTCATAGCCGAAACGGCGGGTTTTCAGGATGGCCGGAACCGCAATCCTCGCAAGCGCGGGCAACAAAGCTTCGACCGAGGGGACATCCGCGAAAGGCGCAGTTTTCAGGCCCAATGTCTCGGCGAAGGTTTTCTCGGCCAACCGATCCTGCGCCACTTCCAGCGCCTCGGCCGAGGGCGCGACGGACACGCGCTGGCCGAGAAACCGCAAGGTCTCGACCGGCACATTCTCGAATTCGAGTGTCACAACCTGCACTTTTTGAGCAAAAGCCGCGAGCGCCGCCTGATCCTCGTAGGCCGCCAGCGTGTGCGCTTGAGCAACCTCGAAGGCCGGGCTGTCGGCCTCAGGGCAAAAGATATGACAGTGAAATCCCAGCCTCGCCGCAGCGATCGCGAGCATACGAGCGAGCTGACCGCCTCCTAGAATGCCGATCGTCGAACCCGTTGGCAGCATCACTCGTCTTTCGGAAACTCAGCCACGGATGCTGTCTGTTTCTCGCGCCAGGCTTCGATGCGTTCAGAAAGTGCAGCATCGTTGAGAGCGAGAATTTGCGCCGCCATAAGCCCGGCATTCACAGCACCCGGCTTACCAATCGCCAACGTTCCCACCGGCACGCCACCCGGCATCTGCACGATCGAGAGCAACGAATCTTGCCCCGAGAGCGCTTTCGATTCCACCGGCACGCCGAGCACGGGCAATGTCGTCATCGCGGCGGTCATGCCCGGCAGATGCGCGGCCCCGCCTGCGCCTGCGATGATGACCTTAAAGCCCTTCGCCTTGGCCGAGCGCGCAAACTCGAACAGCCGCGCCGGCGTGCGATGCGCCGAGACGATTTTCGCTTCATAGGCCACACCCAGAGCATCAAGACTGTCGGCGGCGTGTTTCATCGTCGGCCAATCGGATTGGCTGCCCATGATGATTGCGACTGGAGGAACTGGCTTTGCCACGCGTTCCGCCTCCCCGTTTGGGCCTTTGGCCCGAGAAAGCACAGCCGGTTAGGCCATGAGGCGCGATTTGGCAAGGATGATCGGGATTTGCCAGGCTTGGGCCGTAGGAATCAGGCGATGATATCGGGGGTCAACCGATCATGCAGGGCAATCAGGCGATCTTTGAGTTGCAGTTTCCGCTTCTTCAGGCGCTGCACCTGCAGTTGATCCATCGAGCCGAGCTGCTCTAGAGCCGCGATGGCGGCATCCAGATCGCGATGTTCAATCTGAAGCCGGTGAACCTCGCTGCGAATGAGCTCTTGCTCCTCCTCACTCGGCGGCTCACGCATGGCTTTTTCCTGTCTTAGTCATAGCAGAATACGCTGCCAAGGCGTTTTGGTTAACCCGGAAGGCCGGGGTTGTCCACACGCGTTAAGGTCGTTTGCGCGGGAGCAATGATTCCACTTGCAGACGCCAACCGATGTGCCACACTCCACTTTGTCGGCATAACAAATGGAGGTGTCGGCGTATGACGCAAAGTTCGCATCTTGCTCATCTTGAGCGGAAACATCGTGCTCTCGACGACGAGCTCAGATCAGAGCTCGCATGTGCCAACAAGAACGACGTCCGTATCGCGTCGATCAAACGGCAGAAACTTGTTCTCAAAGACGAAATCACGCGTTTGCGAACCGGGAAGCCCCCGGAAAAGCACGTCCTTCACTAACTTTTCGAATCTAGCGGCAAGACCCACCCCGAAGCTTGGAACTCGGGGAGGGTCTTGTTGTCTCATGCTTATGTTTGAAGTGCTTCAACCTGTTCACTTGGCGGGCAGAGCAGCCTTGTTGTTTCGCTCGGAACCCGATGAGGAATTCACCCGGTTTTTTGGCATGAAAACTGCCCTGTGACTCTCTGGGGAAGGCGCACACCGAACGCTCAGCCAAACATTGAAAATATCCGCAGAAAAACCGCCCTGACGGCGCAGTGCACGCGATTTTCCCTCCTAAATCGGCGGTTCTGATTGACAGGCGGGTCGAGGCTGCTAACAGCACCCCCGCGGGATCGAATTGACAGAAAGCGGGATTGCCGATGATTGCTCGTCGTGAGCATGACGCGATGGCGAACGCCATTCGCGCTCTGGCTATGGATGCGGTTGCGGCCGCAAAATCGGGCCATTCCGGCCTTCCTATGGGTGCTGCGGATATCGCGACAGTTCTTTTTCGCGATCACATCAAGTTTGATGCGGCCGATCCCAGCTGGCCCGATCGCGACCGTTTCGTGCTCTCTGCCGGACATGGCTCTATGTTGATCTATGCGCTGATGCACCTCCTTGGTGTGCCGGGCGCGACGATCGACGAAATCAAGAATTTCCGCCAGCTCGGTTTCAAGACTGCCGGGCACCCGGAATACGGTCATTTCCCTGGTGTCGAGACCACCACGGGTCCGCTGGGCCAGGGCCTCGGCAATGCGGTCGGCATGGCGATTGCCGAGCGCAATCTCGCAGCGCGCTTCAAGGGCCTCGTCGACCATTTTACCTACGTGCTTGCTGGTGATGGCTGCCTGATGGAAGGCATTAGCCAGGAAGCGATCACTCTCGCTGGGCATTTGAAGCTCAACCGCCTGATCGTGTTCTTCGACGATAACGGCATTTCGATTGATGGTCCGGTTTCGCTCACCGACAAGACTGATCAGTTGAAGCGTTTTGAAGCCTCGGGATGGCGTGTTGAAGCGATCGACGGACATGACCCCGAAGCGATTTCTGCTGCGATTGCTCGTTCGAAAAAATCCGATCGCCCAAGCCTCATCGCGGCAAAAACCGTGATCGGATTTGGCGCGCCGACCAAGGCCGGCACGTCGACCGCGCATGGCGCGCTGACCGACCCCGCCGAAATCGCCGGCGCGCGCGAAAAATTGGGATGGTCGCATGCACCGTTCGTGATTCCCGCTGAGGTGCAGAAGCTCTGGTCTGAGGCGGGCCAGCGTAGCGCGGGCGAGCGCCGCGCCTGGTCTCTGCGCTTGCAGCACGCGAAGCCGAAACAGCGCGCCGAGTTCGAGCGCGTGATGGCGGGTGATCTCTCGAAGGGCTTTGCGAAAGCCATCCGGGCCGTGAAAAACGACGCGATCACCAGGAAGCCGGAGATTGCGACGCGCAGCGCCAGCCAATTGGTGCTCGATGCCCTGCAGCCCGTGATGCCTGAGATGATTTCCGGCTCGGCGGATCTGACTGGCTCGAACAACACCAAAGCGAAGACCATGAAGGTGATCACCGCCGCGGATTATGGCGGTCAGTTCATCCATTATGGCATTCGCGAGCATGGCATGGCTGCGGCGATGAACGGCCTCGCGCTGCATGGAGGCGTTATCCCTGCAGGCGGCACCTTCCTTGTCTTCTCGGATTATTGCCGCCCCTCGATCCGCCTCTCGGCACTGATGGGCATTCGGGTCGCTTATGTGATGACGCATGACTCCATCGGTGTCGGCGAAGATGGCCCGACACATCAGCCGGTGGAGCATGTCGCCTCGCTGCGCGCCATTCCTAATCTCGACGTCTATCGCCCCTGCGACCTCACCGAGACCGCAGAGGCGTGGGAGCTGACGCTCACCACAAAAAACCGTCCCGCTGTGCTGGCCTTGACCCGCCAGAACCTGCCGCAGATCCGCACCGATGCGAATGCGAAAAACCTCACGGCACTCGGTGCTTACGAGATCGCGAAAGCGGACGGCAAAGCCGAGGTGACGCTCTTTGCCTCCGGTTCGGAAGTTTCGCTCGCCGTCAAAGCGCGCTCGCTTCTGCTGGCTGCGGGGATTGTGGCGCGCGTGGTCTCTGTGCCGTGCTTCGAGCGCTTTGCGGCGCAGCCCGAGGCCTATCGCAAGAAGATCATTGGCCGCTCGAAGGTGAAAATCGGCGTCGAGGCTGGGGTTCGCCAAGGCTGGGATGCGATCATCGGCGCAGATGGGCTGTTTGTGGGCATGGACAGCTTCGGTGCCTCCGGCCCGGCGGGCAAGGTTTTCGCGCATTTCGGTATCACGGCTGAGGCCATTGCAGCCAAGGCGAAAGCGGCGCTGAAGCGCTGATCAAATTCTGGGTGGCGCGAGGCGCCGCCCCTTCCCCCTGAATTTCGAAGGAGACGGACATGACGACGAAGGTTTTCATCAACGGCTTTGGCCGCATCGGCCGCAACGTGCTGCGCGCGATCGTGGAATCGAAGCGCAAGGACATTGAGGTCGTGGGCATCAACGATCTTGGCCCTGTCGCGACCAATGCTCACCTGCTGCGTTTCGATTCCGTGCATGGCCGTTTCCCGGCAACGGTTGAGGTGGATGGCGATTTCATCGTCGTCGCCGGCAAGCGTATCCGCGTGACCGCGATCAAGGATCCGGCTCAGCTTCCGCACAAGGAGCTGAAGGTCGATGTGGCGATGGAATGCACCGGCATTTTCACCACCAAGGACAAGGCCGCCGCTCACCTCGCTGCTGGTGCGAAGCGCGTTCTGGTTTCCGCTCCTTGCGATGGCGCGGATAAAACCATTGTCTTCGGCGTGAACGAGGACAGCCTCACCAAGGCCGATCTCGTTGTCTCGAATGCCTCATGCACCACCAACTGCCTCGCGCCTGTCGTGGCTGTGCTGCACAAGGCAGTCGGCATCGACAAGGGCTTTATGACCACGATCCATGCCTATACCGGTGATCAGCCCACGCTCGACACCATGCATAAGGATCTCTACCGCGCCCGCGCTGCGGCACTCTCAATGATCCCGACCTCGACCGGTGCGGCGAAGGCCATCGGCCTCGTGATCCCGGATCTCAAGGGTCGCCTCGACGGCACCTCGATCCGCGTGCCGACGCCGAATGTTTCCGTGGTGGATTTCAAGTTCATCGCGAAGCGCAAAACCTCGGTCGATAAGATCAACGAGACGATCCTCAAGGCCGCGAAGCGCGGACCGCTCAAGGGCATTCTCGCGGTCACCGACCAGCCCAACGTCTCGATGGACTTCAACCACGACAGCGCTTCCTCGATCTTCGCTCTGGATCAAACCAAGGTGATGGACGAGAAATTCGTGCGCGTTCTCTCGTGGTATGACAACGAATGGGGCTTCTCGAACCGCATGTCGGATACGGCTGTGGCGATGGCGAAATTGATCTGAAACATCCCGAGAGCCGTGCTGCGGCCACAATTATCCTAGAGGGGAATATCATGAGCGACCGTATCGAACCGTCTCTTGGAATCGACCCGACGGGTGAGCCCTCAACGGCCCCGAAAGCAGCACCGGCACCCTCGCCCAGTTCGCGCACCGCCCTCGATCAGCTCGCGCGGATCGAAGACAAGATGGCGCGGATGGAGGAGAAATTCTCCCGCCAGGATGCCAGCATCGCCCGCGCTCAGGACAGCCTCGACCGCGCCGCAACGCGCGTCGAAAGCGCTGCGCGCTCGGTCGATGCCGCAGAACTTGCGGGAGAGGTGGCAAAATTGCGCGCCGATGTCGCGAAGGTGCCGCGCCTTGGCGGCCTTGTTATCACCGGCCTCGTGACAGCTCTCGCCACCGCCACTGTGTTCATTCTCTTGCTGAAATTGATGCCTGGCCTTCTGAAATGACCTTCAAGACCCTCGACGACCTCGCCGCCCAGGGCAAGCGTGTGCTTGTCCGTGTCGACCTCAATGTGCCGATGGAAGCGGGGCGCGTCACCGACGGCACGCGCCTCGACCGCATCTTGCCGACGATCCGCGATATCGCCGATCGGGGTGGCAAGGTGATCTTGCTGGCGCATTTCGGGCGCCCCAAGGGCGAGACTTTCGAAGAGCGCGCCAACCCCGCCGAGAGCCTTGCAACGGTGGTGGGCGAGCTTGCGGCCCGCCTCGGCAGGCCGATTGCATTCGCCAGCAATTGCATTGGAGAGGTGGCCGAGAAGGCCGTAGCCGCCATGCAGAACGGCGATGTGCTTTGCCTTGAGAATACCCGCTTTCACAAGGCGGAAGAGAAAAACGGCGAGGCCTTTATTGCCGCTCTCGCCAAGCTCGGCGATGCCTATGTAAACGACGCGTTTTCTGCCGCGCACCGCGCGCACGCCTCCACGGAAGGCCTTGCGCGCGCCCTGCCTGCCTATGCCGGCCGGACGATGGAAGCGGAGCTGAACGCACTCAACGCGGCCCTCGGCACGCCGAAGCGCCCTGTCATGGCGATTGTCGGCGGGGCCAAGGTTTCGACGAAGCTCGATCTCCTCGGCAATCTCGTGAGCAAGGTCGATTGCCTTGTCATCGGCGGCGGCATGGCCAACACGTTTCTCGCCGCGCGCGGTGTGAATGTCGGCAAGTCGCTCTGCGAGCATGACCTCGCCGACACCGCTCGCGAGATCGAGAAAAAGGCGAAGGCCGCAGGCTGCGAGATCATCCTCCCCACGGATGGTCTACTCTCCAAGGAATTCAAGGCGAGCCCGCCGCATCGCGCCGCGTCGGTGAATGATGTCGCGGCCGATGAGATGATCCTCGATGCCGGTCCGGCCTCTGCGAATGAGATCGCCGAAAAGCTCGCAGCCATGAAAACGCTGGTCTGGAACGGTCCGCTCGGCGCGTTCGAGCTTGCGCCCTTTGATACAGCGACCGTCGCTGTTGCGAAACAGGCGGCGCAGCTTGCGAAGTCGGGCGGCCTTATCGCAGTGGCAGGTGGCGGCGACACCGTTGCGGCGCTCAACCATGCGGGCGTGGCCGAGGACATGACCTATATCTCAACCGCTGGCGGTGCCTTCCTCGAATGGATGGAAGGCAAGGAGCTGCCCGGCGTGAAGGCTTTGGGGTGATTTGCTCACGTAAAGCGCAATCTTTCGCGTGAGAATTTTTTATAAACTACATTTTTTGTAGTAATTAAACAGATCAACCAAGAAATTTCAGCACTCTGACCGGGAATACTGGTCAGAAGAGAAGCTTTGCGCTATCCCGCGCTCAATCCAGAACCGCCTGAGATCAGGGATCAAACATGCCGCGCATTACGCTTCGCCAGTTGCTCGATCACGCCGCCGAACACGAATACGGTGTGCCCGCTTTCAATATCAACAACATGGAACAGGCTTTGGCCATCATGGCGGCCTGCGATGCGGTCGATGCGCCGGTGATCATTCAGGCGAGCCGCGGCGCGCGCTCTTATGCCAACGACATCATGCTCCGCCACATGATGGATGCGGTGACCGAGATTTACCCCCATATTCCGGTCTGCGTGCATCTCGATCACGGCAACGAACCCGCGACCTGCATGACCGCCATTCAAGCCGGCTTCACCTCGGTGATGATGGATGGATCGCTGAAAGCCGATGGCAAGACGCCCGGCGATTGGGATTACAATGTCGGCGTGACGAAAGAAGTCACACGCATGGCGCATCTCGGCGGCATCTCCGTCGAGGGTGAGCTGGGCGTGCTCGGCTCACTGGAATCGGGCGAAGGCGAGAAAGAAGATGGCCACGGCTTCGAGGGCAAGCTCAGCCATGACCAGCTTCTCACCAACCCAGATGAAGCCGTAAAGTTCGTGCAGGAAACCAAGGTCGATGCTCTCGCCATCGCCATGGGCACCAGCCACGGCGCCTATAAGTTCTCACGCAAGCCCGATGGCGATATCCTCGCCATGCACGTGATCGAGGAAATTCACCGCAAGCTGCCGAATACGCATCTCGTGATGCATGGCTCGTCGTCAGTGCCGCAGGATTTGCAGGACATCATCAATCAGTATGGCGGCAAGATGAAGCCGACCTGGGGCGTGCCGGTGGCTGAAATCCAGCGCGGCATCAAGAACGGCGTGCGCAAGATCAACATCGACACCGACAATCGCATGGCGATGACCGGACAGATCCGCCGCGTGCTCGCGGAAGAGCCGGGCGAGTTTGATCCGCGCAAGTATCTCAAGCCCGCGATGGAAGCGATGAGCAAGCTCTGCCGCCAGCGCCTTGAAGAATTCAACACTGCCGGCCAGGCCTCAAAAATCAAGAAAGTGCTGCCGCTTTCGGAGATGGCGAAGCTCTATGCCAAGGGCGCGCTCGACCCGAAAATCGCCTGATTTTCCGACTTCGACGCTTTCAGCGCGGGTGAGTCGCGAGACTCGCTCGCGCTTTCGTTTTCAAAACTGGCCATTCATGCCATAGAGCGCGTCATGGTACCGCAATTTATGCTCATTGCGCCGAGGATCGACGATCCCCAGGCCTATCTCGACCGCTTCCGGGCGCTCGCCGAAACCGGCGCGCTGGCTGTCGCCCTGCTCGATGTCAGCGCTGAGAGCGATGCTGCGCTCAAGCGTAAGCTCGATCTGCTCGCTGCCCCACTTCAGGAAGCGGGCGTGGCGTGCCTGATCGCTCCCCCCGATGACCCGCGCCTTGTGGCTCG
>JBOFZC010000186.1:0-5562 GCA_051654985.1 Rhabdaerophilum sp. | reverse complement strand
AACGGCCCGCTGGGATGCGGGCGAGGATCGCAGCGCTCCGATCCGGATCCGCGCGGAGGGCCTCGGTGTTGTTCGACACCACATATCCCGGTGCGATCGCGTTGACGTTGAGCCCCTTCGCAGCCCATTCGCACGCCAGTATCCGTGTGATGCCGGCAACGCCACCTTTGCTTGCCGTGTAGGAGGCGACGCGGATGCCGCCCTGGAACGACAGCAAGGACGCGATGTTGATGATCTTGCCCGTGGCACCGCGCGCGAGCACATGCCTCGCGAAACTCTGGGCGAGGAAGAAGACAGCCTTGAGATTGAGCTCTAACACCTCATCCCAGTCTTGTTCTGAAAATTCGAGCGCATCGGCGCGGCGGATTATCCCGGCATTGTTCACAAGGATATCGAGCGGCCCGTGCTGGGCTGTTGCTCGCTCGATCAGCGTGCGGCGCTGATCGGCCACACCGAGATCGGCCGCGAGCGCGTGGCAGGCGCCGCCCGCTTTCGCGATCAAGTCTTGCGTCTCCGCCATGGAGGAACGAGCGACGCCAATCACTTCCGCACCGGCTTCCGCAAGCGCCAACGCAATGCCTTGGCCGATGCCGGTATTGGCTCCGGTGACGAGCGCGCGTTTCCCATCAAGGCGGAAGGGGGAGGCCATCAGCGCAGCTCCGTCATTGTCACCGGGTCCATGTCGGTGAACTCGATATTGTCGCCGCCCATGCCCCAGATGAAGCTGTAATTCGAGGTGCCGCAGCCCGAATGGATCGACCAGTTCGGCGAGAGGATCGCCTGCTCGTTGGCGACCACAAGATGACGCGTCTCGTTGGGTTCACCCATGAGGTGAAAGACGCGGGCTTCGGGCGCGAGATCGAAATATAGGTAGGCCTCGGAACGTCGGTCATGTGTATGCGCCGGCATGGTGTTCCAGACCGAGCCTGTTGCGAGTTGTGTCAAGCCCATCACCAATTGGTTTGTGTCGCAAAGGGCTGGTACGATGTACTGGAAGATCGTGCGCTGGTTGGAGGTTTCGGGCGCGCCGAGATCGATGCGCTTGGCCTCTGTCTGGCGAATGCATTTCGCGGCCGTCACCCGCGTGCCCGGGGTGGAAAGACAATAGAATTTCGCCGGGTTGGTGACGTCGTTACTCACGAACGTAACGTCTTTCGTTCCGGTCGGCAGATAGAGCGCATCGAGCCGATCGAGCGGATACGTTTCTCCGCTCGCCGAAACCATGCCCAGGCCTCCGATGTTGACGATGCCGATTTCGCGCCGCGCGAGGAAATCCGGCGTGCCCGTGGGCCGATAAGGCGCGAGTGCGACCGGTTCTGCGATTGGCATCACACCACCGACGATCATCCGTTCGAGATGACTGAAAGTGAGACGCAAAGCGCCGGGCTCGAACAGATTTTCTATGAGAAAATCCGCCCGCAACTGATGGGTATCATAGCGTTTCACATCACGCGGATGGGCCACCTGGCGCATGTCGATCATAGGCGATACGCCTCCTTGGCGAGCCGGTAAGCGAGATCATGGGCGAGTTCAGCGGCGTCCTCTTCGCGCAGACGATGCTCCGAGACGAGGCGCGCGAGATAGGCGCAGTCGCAGCGACGCGCGACATCGTGCCGGGCGGGAATGGAGAGGTAGGCGCGCGTGTCGTCGTTGAAACCAACCGTGTTGTAGAAACCGGCGGTCTCAGTCGTTGTTTTACGAAAACGACGAATGCCCTCAACGGAATCGAAAAACCACCAGGGCGGGCCAAGTTTCAACGCGGGATAATGCCCCGCGAGTGGCGCGAGCTCGCGAGAATAGCTTGTCTCGTCGAGCGTGAAGAGGATGATCGTGAGCTTTGGCTCGTTCCCGACAGCATCGAGCAGCGGTTTCAACGCGCTGACATAATCGGTGGGTGAGGGGATATCCGCCCCCATATCGCGGCCGAACGCATTGAAAAGGCTCTGGTTATGATTGCGCCAAGAGCCCGGATGGATCTGCATCACGAGCCTGTCATCTAGGCTCATCTTCGCCATCTCCGTCAGCATCTGGCCGCGAAAGAGATCGGATTCGGCTGGTGTCACTGGCCCGCGCGAGACCTTCGCGAAAAGTGCGCTGGCTTCAACAGTCGAGAGGTTCGCGGTTGTCGCCCGCGCATGGCCATGATCGCTGGCAGTTGCGCCGCGCGCCTTGAAAAAGGCGCGGCGTTGGCGATGCGCCGCGAGATAGCCGCGCCATTCCATCACATTTTCGCCGGTGATCTCGCCGAGCCGCGCGAGATTGGCGTGAAAGCCCTCGAATTCCGGGTCAACAACGTTGTCAGGACGATAGGTCGGGACCACGCGCCCATTCCAGCCCGAGGCCCGGATTGCATCGTGGTGCTCAAGGGTATCGAGAGCGCCATCAGTCGTGGCGATCACTTCGATGTTAAAGCGCTCATAGAGCGCGCGCGGCCGGAAGGCCGGCGAGGCGAGTTCTTCCGCAATCGTGTCGTAGGCGCGATCGGCATTCTCAGGCGTGAGCGGATCGGTGAGGCCGAAGACGGTCTCGAGTGTGTGTTCCATCCAGAGCTGACTGGGTGTGCCGCGAAACAGATGCCAGTTCGCGGCAAATAACCGCCATATCGCGCGGCCATCGGTTTCAACCGAGCTGCTATCCTTGCGGCGAATACCCAGACGCTCGAGCGCAATGCCTTGGGAATACAGCATCCGGAAAATATAGTGATCCGGCTTGATCAGCAGGGTTGCGGGATCGGGAAAAGCGGCATCGGAGGCGAACCAGGCGGGGTCCGTATGGCCATGCGGGGAAACGATCGGCAGCCGCTCGACGGCGGCAAAGAGCCGCCGCGCAATGGCTCGCGCAGCAGGCTCTCCAGGGAAAAGCCGATCTTCATGCAGGGCCACGCGTTTGAGCCTCCGACGCCTCAATCCCACGACAGTTTTTTTCAATTTTTCCGCCGAGGCGTACTCAGCTTGCTGTCTTGGCATCAGCGATATACTAATATATCAGTATGTCAATCAGGGTCGTTCAACACAGGATCAACACGGAAATGGGAGAGGAATCCGGGACTGTTCCGGCGGTCGATCCGCCTGATCTCGAGCTTGCTGCGAGCCGGCGGCTGATGCGCCGTCCTGGCCCGCCGCAACTGGCTCAGTCCGCTCGGCCAAGTGCTTCCAGCCTTGTTGAAAGCGAGTTGCGTCAGGCGATTATCGCGATGCGCCTAAAGCCGGGTGAGCCGTTGAATGAGAAAGAAATCGCTGCCCAGTTTGGCCTCAGTCGGACACCCGTGCGGGAGGCGATGCTGCGCCTGAAAGACGACGAGCTCATCGAGATTTTCCCGCAATCCGGCACCTTTGTCGCGCGCATTCCCTTCGCGAAAATCCCGGAAGCAGTCATCATCCGGCAGGCTTTGGAAGCCAAAGCGGCGGAGCACGCCGCGCTACGCCGTGATCCGCGGGCGCTCGAGGCTTTGCGGGTTATCATCCGGGATCAGGACGTTGCTGCCCGCGCCGGCGATGCAGGGCAATTCCACGAGGCCGATGAAGCCTTTCATGCCACGATTTCCGATGCAGCCGGCTTTCCCGGGATCTGGCGGCTCGCCCAGACCGTGAAGGCTCAAGTCGACCGTTGCCGACGCCTCACGCTTCCCGTGCCGGGGCGAATGGCGCGGGTTATTGATGAACATGAGCGCATTCTCGCGGCGATCATCAAAGGCGATGCGGTCGGAGCCGGCCGTGCACTCACTCAGCATCTGGAAGCGGTTTTGCCCGATCTTGAGGAATTGCGCCGCTCAAACCCCGGCTATTTTGTCTAGAATTGCGATCGAAACCCCAGCTTCTGGCCTGATAAGCGCGGAGCAAGGCGCTTCGAGAGCCTTTTCGGCTTGCCCGAGGCCAGCTGTGAGTGCCCACGAGACTTGCCAAGCGCAAAATTTCTCGCCCTTGATGTGAACCTCTTGCGCCGCCCGCGCGACTACGAACGTGCAGGCCTTGCTGAAGGTGACGCCGATGGAGAGTGGCAGTGACGAGGATCTCGTCCGTCGCATTGCGAAGGGGGACAACCTCGCGATGCGGGTGCTCTACGCCCGGCATCACCTGCGCGCCTTCCGGTTTCTCCAGCGTCTCCTGAAGGACGAGGCCTTGGCGGAAGACGCACTCAGCGAGGTGTTTCTGGACGTTTGGCGTCAGGCCGGAAATTTCGAGGGACGATCCTCGGTTTCCACCTGGTTATTGGCGATGGCGCGCAACAAGGCCTGGTCGGCCTTGCGCAAGCGTCGCGAAGCCGCGCTCGATGAGGGTGTGGCCGAGGCGATTGAGGACAACAGCGATGACCCCGAAGTGCAGCTTCAGAAAACCGACAAGGGCGCGGCCATCCGCGCCTGCATGGAGAAGCTCTCGCCCGAGCATCGCGAGGTGCTCGATCTCGTCTATTACCATGAGACTTCGGTGGAGGAGGTCGCGATGATCATCTCGATCCCGGAAAACACCGTGAAAACCCGTCTCTTTCACGCCCGCAAGAAGCTCGCGGAGCTTCTGAAGGCCAGCGGAATCGACAGGGGGTGGCCATGAGCAACGCTCTCAACGAAGCGGATCGGGAGATCGAGGATCTCCTACCGTTCTATCACAACGGCCGCATCGGAGCCGCTGACAAGGCTCGTGTCGAAGCCGCACTGCGCACGAATGCCGAATTGCGTCGGCGGCTGGACCTCATCGCCGAGGAAGCCAGCGTTGCGATTGCGCTGAATGAACAGCTACGCGCGCCTTCGTCGCGAGCGCTCGATGCCCTGATGGCAAAAATCGAGGCCGAGCCGAAACGCGCGGCCCAAAGGATCGATGCTGCCAGGCTCGGCATCATGGAACGCTTCGGCGCGTTTCTCGCGATGCTCTCGCCGCGCACATTGGCCTATGCGACGGCGGCTGCGGTGGCGATCATCGCTTTGCAAGGCGTGGTGCTCACAGGCGTGATGCCGGGCGGCGGCTCTGGCTCGACGAGCTACCAGACGGCCTCGGCCCCCGCTCAGAGCGACGGAACCTTCGTGTTGATCTCCTTCGCGCCAGAAGCCAAAGCTGGTGCGATCGCTGATCTGTTGAAGAGTCTTGGCGCTTCGATTGTCGAGGGGCCGCGCGCGAGCGGGCTCTACCGGGTGCGCATTGGTGACAAGGCCTTGCCGAAAGACGAGGCTGAGCGCATCCTGGCGCGACTTCGAGCAGCCCGTGACGTGGTCGCCCTCGTCGCGCCCGACCGCTGAGGAACGACCCTGATGGCCGCAACGCGTGTATCGATGGTCCTCGCAGCTTGGGTCACGCTGTTTCACGGGAGTGCTCTCGCGAAACCGTTCATGATGGACGCATTGGATCAACCCGCTCATGAACGGGTTCAGTTTAATCCCAATCGCGGCGGCATGCAGGCGCCCGGCGGGCGCTTTCCCGGAGGCGATGGAATTCGTGTGCCCAGTGGCGGCGATCGCGTTCCCAGAGGCGGAGGGCGTTTTCCGGGTGCAGGGGTCATCGTCCCCGGAATTCTCGTGCCACCGTTGATCGAAGCCATCCAGCCGCGAGGCCGCCGTGTCATCATCGAGGAATA
>JBOFZC010000185.1:0-12654 GCA_051654985.1 Rhabdaerophilum sp. | reverse complement strand
CGACGCTCGCTTCGAAGCCCAAGCGCGACCGCGCGCTGGTGATCGGCCTCGCTTTGGCGGATATTCTCGTGCATGCGGGCGAACGCGTGGCACTCTATGGCCGAACCAACCCGATGGCTTCACGCCAGATCATCACGCGCTTGGCAGAAGCTCTGCTGCGTTCTGGTGATGCCCAGCGCGATACCGGTGGCTTTCCCCCGGACATTCCTCTGCGCCGCCAAGACCGGTTGATCCTGATCGGGGATTTCATCCTGCCCGTGGAGGAGTTTGCTGAACGCCTCCAGCGTCTTGCCGCGAAAGGTGTTCGCGGCAAGATCTTGATGATCCGCGATCCGGCTGAAGAGCTTTTTCCCTTCTCCGGTGAAGTGGAATTCGAGGCGATGGAAACCACTGAGCTTTGGCGCGTCGGGGAAGCCGGCGATGTCGCGCGCGCTTACCGTGATCGCATCGTTGCGCATCGCGAGGAATTGCGGCGCATCGCCACGAAGCATGGCTTCGCCTTCATGCATCATGTCACGGACCGTCCGCCGGCCGAAGTTCTGCTGATGCTCGCGGCGATGATCGGCGGGCAAATTCCGGTGCTCGCGAAATCAACGCCGGAAGCGGGGGATGCGGTATGAGTGCGCTCGCTTTTGCCGCTCCGTTCGCGCTGATCGCGCTGGTGGTTCTGCCCGCGCTTTATCTGCTGCTGCGCCTCACTCCGCCGCCGCCAAAACGCCTGCCGCTGCCGACATTACCACTTGTAAAAGACCTTCTCGGTCGCGAGCGAGAGCCTGCACGCACACCCCTCTGGTTGCTGTTGCTGCGCCTCGCCATGGCTGCAGCGGTCATTCTCGCGGCTGCTGGCCCGCGCTGGCAACCCGATGCGACCCCGGTTCCCGCCGGCACCGGCCCGCTCGTGCTGATGATCGATGATGGTTGGGCGGCAGCGGGAGACTGGAAGACGCGGATGGATCGCGCCGCCAACATCCTTTCAGAGAATGCCTCGCGTCCGATCATTCTGCTCGCTGCAAGCGAGGAGCGCCCGGATACGTTGGCCGCGCCTGCGCGCAGCGCGCTCGCCAAGGTGATGGGTCTGCAACCCAAACCCTATCGCCCTTCGCGTGAAACCTTGTTTTCGACCGCTGAAACACTGCTGAATGCCGACGCGACCGCTAGCGCCCTTTGGCTTTCGGATGGCGTGACCGCCCAGGCCGAACAACCGCGCCTGACTGCCTTCCTGAACGGATTCGGCACGAGGGTGACTGTTCTTGCCGCGCTGGAACGCAGCCCGCTGGCGATTGCCAACGTTGCTGCTACGCCGGACGGGTTGGAAGCCAGCCTGTTGCGTCCCGGCGGGCGCGGTGGCGCACAAACCGGGTTGTTGCGCGCGAGCGACGACAAGGGGCGTCCGCTGGGCGATGCAACATTCTCGCTCGAAGCCGGCGCCACGGAAGGTAAGGTCAAACTTGCCATGCCGCTTGAGTTGATGAATGCCGTCGCGCGGATGGATGTTGTCGAGGCTCGGCAGGCCGGCGCGGTGCATCTTGTGGATGCTGCAAACCGCCGTCGTCGTGTCGCCATCATCACCGGCGAGACGACCGACACAGCGCAAGCGTTGGTCTCGGGCCGGTTCTTCGTGACACGCGCCCTTCAACCCTATTCCGAAATTCGTGAGCCCGCGCGCGGCCTCACCGACCCGATCGTGCGGGCCTTGGAAGAGCGACCGGATATCCTGGTGCTCGTGGATATCGGGACGCTCGCAGGCGAGGCTGCGGACGTTATAACACGCTTTGTTGAAGGCGGCGGCACATTGATCCGCTTCGCCGGACCGGGCCTCGCGGCGGCGAGCGACGATCTTCTCCCCGTGCGCTTGCGGCGTGGCGGGCGAATTCTGGGTGGTGCGCTTTCCTGGGATAAACCGCAGAAGCTTGGCGCCTTCCCGGAAGGCTCCCCTTTCGCGGGGCTTTCGATCCGGGAGGAAATCCGCGTGGAACGGCAAGTGCTTGCTGAGCCCGATTCCACTTTGACCCGCGCGAGCTGGGCGGTTCTGGATGACGGTACGCCGCTTGTCACAGCCGCTGCCCGCGGCAAGGGCCAGATCATCCTGTTTCATGTCACGGGCGATACCAGCTGGTCGAACCTGCCGCTTTCGGGGGTGTTCGTCGAGATGTTACGGCGTTGCCTACAGGTCGCGACCAGCCAGGGCACTGCTGCCGGCGATCAATCCTCTGGCGAGCGCGTACCGCCGCGCCTGACGCTGGATGGTTTCGGCACGCTCACCGCTCCGCCAGCGACAGCGCGATCGCTCGATCCACGCCGCACCGGTCCTGCGAACCGCGACAACCCACCGGGCTTCTACGGTCCGCCAGAAGCGAGCATTGCCATTAACGCCGTATCCCCCACTGAAAATCTCGAGGGTATTGATTGGCGCGGCCATGCGACAGCCGCTTTGGGTGGCGGCGCTGTTACCGACCTGCGCCCCTTCCTGATGATTCTCGCCGCCATCCTGATTGTGCTCGATGCGCTGGCTGTGATGCTGATCGCGCTTGGCGGGTGGCGGCGCTTCCGCCCCGCCATGGCCATGATTGCGGGCGTAATCGCGCTTTCTGCGATCGCAATTCCTCGACCGGCTGAAGCCCAGACTACGCCTCCCGCACAACAGGCGACCCCATTTCCCAACCCCACGCCCGACGAGATCCGCTCGTCCTTGCGTCCGCGCATCGGCTATGTCGTCACTGGCAATGCGACCGTGGATGAAGCGAGCCGGCAAGGGCTGATCGGCCTGGGGCAGGTGCTGGCACAGCGGACGGCGATCGCGCTTGATGAACCGGTGGCGATCAACCCGGCGCGCGACGAACTCGTTTTCTTTCCGATGATCTATTGGCCGGTTCTCGCCGACCAGCCACGCCCGCCTGAGGCGGCGATCAAGGCGATCGACGCCTATATGAAAAATGGCGGCACCGTCGTTTTCGACACGCGCGATGCCTTCATCCAGCGCAACAATGGCCAGCCGACGCCTGAAACCCGCGCCCTGCGCCGGATGCTCGGCTCGCTCGACATTCCGTCGCTCGAGCCGGTTCCCGCCGATCACGTGCTGACAAAGACCTTCTACCTGCTTGACCGCATGGTCGGGCGCTATGTCGCCGGCGACACCTGGGTCGAGGCACTTGCCGGCCAGCGCGACACAAAGACGCCAGCGCGGGCCGGTGACCGCGTCTCACCGCTGATCATCACCAGCAACGATCTTGCGGCAGCCTGGGCGGTGGATCGGCTCGGCCAGCCGCTGTTTCCGCTGGTGCCGGGTGAGCCACGCCAGCGTGAATTCGCCCTGCGCACCGGGGTCAACATCATGATGTATGTGATGACCGGCAATTACAAAGCCGATCAGGTTCATGTGCCGGCACTTCTCGAAAGGCTCGGACAATGAACGCCGATCGCCTCAGTCTCGACTTTGCACCGCTTCTGCCCTGGCCTTGGTTGCTGGTGCTCGGCATGCTCGCCGTCGGGCTTTGCCTCTATCTCGTGCTGCGCGGCAAGCGGGGGGCTTGGTTGCGGCTCACCGCAACGCTCCTCATCCTGCTCGGCCTTGCCGATCCACGCCTCGTGAACGAGAAGCGTGATCCCTTAACCGATATTGTCGCTGTGGCGGTGGATCGCTCCGGCTCACAGAGCCTCGGCAATCGTCCGGCAGAGACCGAGGCGGCTTTGCGTGAGGTGCGCGACACGCTCCAGCGTCGTCCGAATACCGAGGTTCGCGTCATCGACATTTTCGAGCGTGAAGGTTCCAGTGACGGCACCCGCCTGTTCGATACGCTCGCGGCCGCCACGCGCGACGTTCCGCAAGACCGACTCGCCGGCGTGATCACGATCACCGATGGCGTCATTCATGATGTGCCGCAGGAGCGTGCAAGGCTCGGTTTTAGCGCCCCGTTTCACGGCCTGATCACCGGGCAGGCGAATGAATTCGACCGGCGGATAGAACTCGTCGAGGCTCCGCGCTTTGGCATTGTCGGCAAGGATGTCACCGCGATTGTTCGAGTTGAAACTCAGGGCGAAAGCGCCGCCCCTTTAAGCCTCACCTTGCGACAGAATGGCGAGACGCTGCCAGCACGCCCCGTCGTGCCAGGCGTGCCTTTGCGGGTGAGCCTGAAGCTCGATCGCGCTGGGTTGAATCTGTTCGAGATCGGCATCGAAACAGCCGCGGGAGAGCTCACCGGGCTCAACAATGTGCTCGCAATTCCCATTGAGGGCGTGCGCGAGAAGCTGCGCGTGCTCCTCGTTTCGGGAGAGCCGCACAATGGCGAGCGCACCTGGCGCAACCTGCTGAAGGCCGATCCGAATGTCGACCTCGTGCATTTCACCATTCTGCGCCCGCCGGAAAAGCAGGACGGCACCCCCACAAACGAGCTGTCGCTGATCGCATTCCCCACGCGCGAACTCTTCGTGCAGAAGATCAAGGAATTCGATCTCATCATCTTCGATCGCTATTCGAACCAGACCTTCCTCCCCACGCTCTATTTCGAAAACATGGTTCGCTATGTGCGAGAAGGCGGGGCGATGCTGTTCGCGGTGGGGCCAGAATTCGTGGCGCGGAACGGGTTGCTCACCACACCTCTGAAAGACATCATGCCGGCCGAGCCCACGGGCTCGATTATCGAGCGGATGTATCGCGCCGAGGTGACCGATCTCGGCCAGAAGCACCCTGTGACGCGCAAACTGGAAGGTGCCAATGAGGGCATCGGCCCGGTGGCGCTGAAGTCGGCACGCTGGTCGCCGTGGTTCCGGCAGATCGCGGCGCGCCCGCGCGACGGGCAGGGCCTGATGACCGGGGTTGATGGACTGCCGCTCCTCGTGCTCAAGCGCGAGGGCAAAGGGCGTGTCGGGATGTTCCTCTCCGATCATGTCTGGCTCTGGGCTCGCGGCTATCAAGGCGGCGGGCCGTATCTCGATGTGCTGCGGCGCCTCTCGCATTGGCTGATGAAGGAGCCCGAGCTCGAGGAAGAAGCCCTGCGCCTGATGGTCTCCGGCAATCGTATCCTCGTCGAGCGCCGTACGATTGGCGGACCACCGGGTGATGTGGAACTCACAAACCCGGCTGGCGAAACCCTTCCGATCAGCCTCACGGAATCGGAGCCAGGCCTCTGGCAGGCAGAAGTCGCAATCCGCCGCGCCGGCTTGCATAGGGCCACGAATGGCGGGCTCCTCGCATTCGCGAATGCCGGGCCACCGAACCCGCGCGAGTTTCGCTCGGTGCTCTCGACAACCGAGATGCTCCAGCCCGTCGCGGAATGGACCGGTGGCTCGGTGCGGCGCATCGCGGCCAATGGCACGTTGAGCCTGCCGCGCATTGTCGATATCCGCACCGGCAACCGCTTCGGCGGCTCCGATTACATCGGGCTGAAGCCGAATACGGCATCAATCCTGCGCGGCATCACGATCACGCCGCTCGGCATTGGCTTCCTGGGGCTTGGACTCTTGCTGCTGCCGCTGATCGGCATGTGGTTCGCCGAGGGCCGGAAGAAGAAGGGCTAACGACCTGGTTTGACAGGCCCCGATAGGTTCACCGCGTCCTCAGTGATCGGAAGCATCAGCAACCGTCCGGGATCAACCGGGCCGGGCATGGTGATCCGCCCCGGCGGCACGCGCTTATAGCCGTGACGGCTGTAATAGGGCTCGTCGCCCACGAGCAATATCGCCGCTGCACGCAGAGCGCGCACGGCCTGGGCCCCACGCTCGAGCAAAGCCGCGCCAATACCCCGGCCCTCGAAAGCCGGCTCCACCGTGAGCGGACCGAGCACGAAGGCTCTGTGATCGCCAATCATCACCGGCGTGAGCTGGACCGACCCGACAAGCAGAGAGCCCACGCGAGCGACATAGGCCAGCGTTTCCGCCTCGCACGCCTGCTCGCGAATGCGATAGGCCGTGCGCGCGAAACGGCCCGGGCCAAACGCACGCTGGTGCAGTTTCTCGATCTGGGCGTCATCGGCAGGCCGTGCGGCCTCGATGGTGAGCGATAGCGTATTCATCTCTGCCGCATCACGCCTCGCGGGAACAATGTCAAGCTGAGGAGCATGCGAGGAAGGAATTCACCAATGCGCAGAGATGGGAGCCTCGCCCGCGAGTTCGGCCAGTCGGCGCTTTGTTCCCAGGGTCGTGCCGCTTGGAAGGGCATTGGGCGCAAAGAACCCGCATTCCACGATCTCCCGATCCGGCAGGCGTGGCGCGGTCTGGCGGGCATTCTCAACGAGATAGAGCATCACATGGTCGCGCCGCGAGGCCGAGAGGTTGAGATAGACACTGATAAGGCGCGGCTCTGTGGCAAGCTCGATGTTCGCTTCCTCGCGAAGCTCGGTTGCGAGCGCATCGAAAGCCGTTTGCCCGACCTCGACGCCACCACCCGGCAAATGCCATCCCGGAACATAGGAATGGCGCACGAGGAACACTCGGCCTTTGTCGTCGCGCACAACCACTCGAACACCAAGAGTCATGCCTCGCGTGAGCCAGAACCAGAGATGCGCGAGACGCAACATCATCCGATGGCCAAACCCCAAGCGATTTCCCTCGCTCTCGCCCCTTGACGCCTGCATCGCATCATAAGAGACCGGCTGAGAAATGTCCGCTTTTCCGGTGGACGAGTGAGCACCCGGCCCTTGAGCTTCCTTCTCGCGCATCTTTCCGATCCCCATATCGGCCCCCTGCCCCGCATGCCTGTGCGCGCACTGATCGGCAAGAGGCTGACCGGTGTGATCAACTGGCATCGGTCGCGCGCAACCATCCATAACATGAGCGTGCTGGATGCGATCATCGCCGATATCGCCGCCCACCGGCCTGATCATATCGCGCTGACGGGCGACCTTGTGAATGTCGGCTATCCGCCGGAATTCCCAATCGCTGCCACCCGGCTCGCGGGGCTAGGTGGGCCTCGGGATGTCAGCATCATTCCTGGCAATCATGATGCCTATGTGCGCGGTTCGCTGGATGCGATGAACAAGGTTTTCGCACCCTTCATGTGCGGCGATGATGGGGAGCCGGGTTATCCCTATCTTCGCTTGCGGCAGAACGTCGCGTTGATCGGCGTGAATACCGGTGTTCCGACCGTACCTTTTTTTGCGACCGGAACGATGGGCAGGGCTCAAGGCGAGCGCCTCGCCAAATTGCTGCGCCAGACAAAGGAGCACGGACTTTTTCGTGTGGTCATGATCCATCATCCGCCCTTGCGGCGTGGCGTGAAATTCGGGCGAGGCCTTACGGATGCTAAGAGTTTCGAACGCATTCTTCGCGAGGAAGGCGCCGAGTTGGTGTTGCACGGGCACAATCACCGCCATTCCCTCAACCACACGCGTGGACCAACCGGGTCGATCCCTGTTCTTGGTGTTGGCTCGGCCTCGGCTGTGCCCGGCACTCCGCACCATCTGGCGGAATACCATTTGATCCGCATCATTCCGGGCGGCAGCCAGCCGATCCGGATCGAGCGCCGTGGCATTGGGCCGCACAATCGGGAAGTCAGCGCAATCGGTATTTCGGCCCCGTAACAAACCTAGAATTAACCGGGACGGGTCACATTGTTCGCAATCGGGAGTTTGCGAATATGACATTTGGTCTAGCCCGGCAGATGGACGCCGAGATGAATATCACCAGCGAAATCGGGCAAGCAACGGAAATCTCGCTAGACGATATTCCCGCTGCCGCGAAACGCGTTGTCGAGATGGCGATGCGCGACGGAATTCCCTACTCGCTACGCCGCCTCCCAGCTGCGAATCTTTCGCCAGAACTGATTGCAGAATCATGTGGCACTGAATTGCCTCTCGTTGCGCGGACCACGTTGTATCGCGGCCTGACGACCAAGAAGCCGGTTCTGATCATATCTTCGGCAACAACCCTCGTGAACGCGCGCACCCTGGCTCAACTCGTCGGCGAGGTGCTGGTGAAGGCGGATGCGGCCAGTGTCGAGCGTGTGACGGGCTTTGCGCCAGATGCTCTGCCGCCAATCGGGCTTGTCTCGCGCGTTCCCATCATGATGGATGACGCGCTCATCCGTTTCGGTCGCATCTGGTGTATGGCCGGTGCACCAGATCTCGTGATGACCTCGCCGACAACCACACTCGCGCGCGCCATCGCCGCACGGATGGCGAAACTGGATTAACGGGCCTTTCAGCCTGCGACTCCGAGCTTCTTCTGCAGGCTGGTGGAAGACGTGGTGTATTGGAACACCAGCCTTTTCTCCGGATACACGTAGCGATGGACCTTTTGCGCCGCCAGCGCCCCCTCGTGGAAGCCTGAGAGAATGAGCTTCAATTTGCCCGGATAGGTATTGATGTCGCCGATGGCAAACAGCCCGGGCATACTGGTCTCGAATTTTTCCGTATCCACAGGAACGAGGTTCTCGTGCAGGTTCAGCCCCCAATCCGCTATGGGGCCGAGCTTCATGGTGAGCCCGAAAAATGGTAGCAATCGGTTGCAATCAATTCTGAATTCAGCGCCATCCGCGCCTTTGCACAACACGCCAGCGAGGTTTGGTGCCTCGCCCTGCAATGATGATACCTGCCCGATGGCGAGGTCCATCTTTCCGGCAGACACCAAGTCGCGCATCTGCAACACGGAATGAGGGGCAGCACGAAAATCATCCCGCCGATGCAGCAAGGTCACGCGCTCGGCGACGGGTTGCAGATTGAGCACCCAGTCCAGCGCTGAGTCGCCGCCACCGACGATCAGCACCTTGTGTCCACGAAATTGTTCCATCTTGCGCACGGCATAGAAGACAGAAATGCCCTCATAGCCATCAATGCCATCGATCGGCGGCTTTTTCGGTTGGAACGAACCGCCGCCAGCAGCAATCACCACGGTTTTGGCTTCGAACACCGTGCCAGCATCGGTAACAACGCGGAACAAAGGCGCAGCGGGCGTGCCAATGGGCGTGAGTGCACTCACCATCTCGCCATGGTGAAAAACCGGGCCAAACGGCGCGATCTGGGCCATCAGGTTATCGACGAGCCCTTGTCCTGTGACCATGGGGAAACCGGGAATGTCGTAGATCGGCTTTTCGGGATAAAGCTCCGAGCACTGCCCGCCCGGCTTGCCGAGAATGTCGACAAGATGACATTTGATATCGAGCAGGCCCAGTTCGAACACAGCAAACAGGCCCACCGGGCCGGCACCGATGATGAGGCAATCGGTCTTGATCGTATCGTCGCTCACGAGATGATGTCCTTAGGGCGGAATATCGTTTCCATGTCGGCATTTCCCGCCTCATGCAAGAGAGAAGAACGGCGCATGCCCTCCGATGTGCCTCACCCTCGCTTTCGCACGTATCAAGACTATGTTGAGTCTCAACCCCACAAAAAGAACAGCCAAAACCAGCTATGCGCGACGATTTCCTGAATGACTATCTCTTGCGACCCGATCCTGACGACCCGCGCCTCTCGGTTCCCGTCTCAGGCTTCAATGAAGCCGGGGAAAGGGTCGAAACGCGGGTCACGGTTGAGCGGCCGCTGACCTTGTTTCTGAATGCGCGTGAAATCGTCACCATGATGACGATCGGCGATCATCCGGATTATCTTGCCGTGGGCTATCTGCTCAATCAGGCGATGCTCAAGCCTGATGATGCCATCACTGGTATCGATTATGACGACGATCTCGGGGTGGTCGTGGTGCGCACCGAGGCGGAGACCAATTTCGAGGAAAAACTGAAGAAGCGCGTGCAGACCTCGGGCTGCGCGCAAGGCACCGTGTTTGGCGACCTGATGGACGTGATCGAGAATGCCAGCCTGCCGCAAACCAAGCTCAAAACCTCCTGGCTTTATGCGCTGACTCACAAGATCAACCAGACACCCTCGCTCTATCTGGAAGCGGGCGCCATTCATGGCTGCGTTTTGGCGGTGGAGGATAAGCCACTGATCTATATGGAAGATGTGGGACGACACAATGCGGTCGACAAGATCGCAGGCTACATGCATCGCCACGGGCTCTCACCGGCCAAGACGATTTTCTACACGACAGGACGTCTCACCTCAGAGATGGTGATCAAAACGGTGCGCATGGGCATTCCCGTGTTGGTTTCGCGATCAGGTTTCACGGCTTGGGGTGTCGAACTCGCCAAGAAAGCCGGTCTGACGCTGATCGGACGCGCGCGCGGCAAACGCTTTGTCGTGCTCGCCGGCGAGGAACGGCTGATCCATGATCAAGATCTTGCCTATGTCGCCGAAGAAAGCGCAAAACATCGGCGCAAATCCGGCCGCGAGGAGGATTGAGCAATGCTCGGTGTTGTGATTCTCGCCGGCGGTCGTGCCACCCGCATGGGCGGCGGCGACAAACCGCTCAAGACCGTGAAGGGCGTGCCGATCCTTTCCCATGTGATTGCGCGCGTTGCACGTCAGGGCCGCAAGTTGGTTCTCAACGCCAATGGCGATCCCGAGCGCTTCGCAAGTTTCGGTTTACCGGTGGTGGCCGATGCCGCAAGCGACTTCCCTGGTCCCCTCGCCGGCATTCTTGCGGGGCTCGATTGGGCAGCCCGTGCGGGATTGTCCGGTGATGTCTTGAGCGTGCCCGGCGATTGCCCCTTCATTCCGCATGATCTCGCAGAAAAACTCGAGGCTGCGCGGCAAGCCGCTGGCTTGCCTCTGGCCTGTGCGGGTTCAGGCGGCTGGACGCATCCGGTGATTGGCCTCTGGCCTGTTTCGATCCGCGACGAACTGCGTGCGTCCCTGGCCGGCGGCGAGCGGAAAATTGATCGTTTCACCGCCCGTTTCGGCTGCACCACGGCGGAATGGCCAGTGGAACCGTATGATCCGTTTTTCAACGTCAACACGCCCGAAGAATGGGCTGAGGCCGAGCGTATCGCCGTGCTTGCCGGAAGCGGTGGAGAGGCCTGGGGCGAAAACTCATAAACGGAGGTGTTTTGACGCGAAAAGGATTTGGCGAATAGGTTTTCTGGCTTGATCCGATGGAAGTCGTCTGACTTTCGAGGATAAAGACAGGAAAGATGGCCCAAATCCACCGCTTCGAGGGTGAGGTTGGGAAGCGAAACTGCCTCGTAACCGTCTCTCGCCCTGACAGATGTCAAGGCTTCGAGCCAGTTCCGACCATTTTCGCTTCCGAACCTCATCAAAATCACTTCCGTTTATGAGTTTTCGCCCTAGATTGATCTCATTCAGTGCGCTTGATGCAGCTGATCAAGATGCTTGGAAAAGCACATGAACCGGAGGGAAAAATGAAGTCGTTTCTCGTGTCCTGCGTTGTGATTATTGCTGTCGGCATCGGCGCGGCGTTCATTCTGAATGCAAGCTACCAGAAGGGCGCAAACCAAGCCTTCGCCACTACGGGCGTGCGGTTGTAATCAGGAAAGCAAGATGCCAAGCGGGAGGACGGGGATCGTTTCTCCCGCATCGACCCGCGTGACATCCTCTCCCAGCTCCGCGAGAGCATCCGCCGCAATCAGCGAAGAAATCAGCGCTGCGCCGTCCTTTGGAAAACGCTGAGCGATTGTGCTCCCACTGGCCAGGCGAGTGAGGCGGACGCGCACATACTCGCGCCGGTCCTTCTTTTTGGCATAATCGAACGCGCTCTCCACGAGCATTGGCATGGGCCGCAACGGTTCGGCCCCGGCGAGCAAATCCAGCACCGGCCCAACAAACCGGACGAAAGTCACAAACACTGCGGCTGGATTGCCGGGCATGCCGAGGAACGGTGTGCCGCCAATCGTGCCCATCGCAACGGGTCGGCCCGGTTTGATGGCGAGACGCCAAAAATCGAGCCTACCCGTCGCCTCGATCGCGGCCTTCACATGATCCTCTTCACCAGTGGAAACACCGCCCGAGGTAAGAATGGCGTCATAGTCGCGCGCAGCAGCAGCCAGAGCGCGCGAGATGATTTCAGGATCATCTGGCAGGATTCCGAGATCATGCGCTTCCATGCCTCGCGCAGCAAGAAGCCCGGCGAGCATGGCCCGATTCGCATCGTATTGACTGCCGGGTTTTGGCGGCGTGCCCGTTCCCGGCTCGCGGATTTCATCACCGGTGGAAAAGACACCAACCCGCAACCGCTCGCGAACTGGTATCTGCGCGAGACCCGCAGCGGCAATACCGGCCATATGCTGCGGCTTGAGGCGGGTTCCGGCCGCGACAATGATCGAATCGGCGGAAAAATCCTCGCCGGCGAGGCGACGATTGGCACCCCGTTTCAAACCGGCCGGAAGTCGAACTGCGCTCCCTTCGGAAACAACATCTTCCTGCATAAAAACCGTGTCCGCGCCCGGCGGCATCATCGCACCCGTGAAGATGCGCGCGGCACTCTTGGGATCAATACCCGATACGTCGACCTGTCCGGCCGGGATGCGTGCTGAGATCGGCAGCAATGTTTCGCCTTGAGGCGCAAGGTCAGCCGCACGGACGGCATAGCCATCGACAGCAGAATTATCGAAATTCGGAATGGCAAAACCCGCGCGGACATCTAGAGCCAACACCCGCCCGAGCGCTGAGGCAAGAGGCGCAACTGCAATGGCTGTCACCGGCACAAGGCGCGCAGCGAGATCATCCAATGCATCGTCGAGCCGCCGCAGCGCACCGCCGAAAGCAAAACAATCATCTGAGAGCTGCGCCATGCCTCACCCGTTCAAGACGTCATCACGCGGCATTGCGAGCGAGATCGCGAGATCGGCGATTGCAGCAATGTCATCGA
>JBOFZC010000184.1:0-7286 GCA_051654985.1 Rhabdaerophilum sp. | reverse complement strand
GACGCAAGTATGGGGCAGGTTTTTGCCCCAGTATATGCCATGTGCCGATCAACCCAAGAATAATCGTGACAACAAAGGCAGAAAACGCCATCGAGAGTGTTGGCCACCATGGCACTTCGAAATCCAGGCGCATGACGCCTGACACCACCAAGGATGCCCCGGCTACTCCGCAAACGATGCCGAATATCACAGCGATCGCGCCAAGCGCCGAGTATTCAACGATCATCGCCTTCAAAAGCGTCACGCGTGTGGCGCCGAGCGTTTTCAGGATCACGCTTTCGCGCTGACGTGTTCGTGCCGAGGCTGCGAGCGCTCCGCCGAGCACAAGAATGCTGGCGAGCAGCGCAATTGCACTTGCGGCGCGGATCGCAAAGACAAGTTGCGACACCAGTGAATCCGCTGCAGCAAGAGCATCTTTCACCCGCACCGAAGAAATCGCAGGGAATTCTCGTGCGACGGCGCGCGCCAGAGCGATCTCGCTCTGTTGACTGGTGCTGGACGGCAAAGTGACCGTCGCGAGGAAGGTATGTGGTGCGCCAGCAAAGGTGTTGGGCGAGAACACCATGATGAAATTGATCCCGATCTGCTGCCAGCGAATCTCGCGCAGATTGGCGATCCGCGCGGTGATCCTACGACCCAGCACATTCACGACCACCTGATCGCCCACATCTAGCCCGAGATTGTCAGCGATATCCTTCGCGAAGGAGACCAGCGGTTCGCCGCGATAATCCGCTGGCCACCATTCGCCTTCAACGACGCGCGAACCCTCCGGCGGTTGCGCAGCGTAGGTGATGCCGCGATCGCCATCGAAAACCCAAGTTGCGTCACCGCGGCTGATTTGAGCAGCGGGAATGCCTTTGATCTCAACAAGCCTTCCCCGAAGCTGCGGCGTGCGCTCCACTTTTCCTTCGGCGCTTTGGGTTTTCAGGAAACTGTCGAAACGGTCCATTTCGCGCGAGGGGATATCGATGAAGAAAAAGCTCGGCGCGAGGCCCGGAAGGGTGGCGCGAAATTGCCGCACGAGATTCATGTCGATCAGGGTCAGCGCGACGATCAGGGTCAGGCCAAGTCCGAGCGACAGGATCACCGAGGGGGTGAGGCTACCGGGCCGGTGCAGGTTCGCAAGCGCCACGCGGGCGATCGCATTGCGCGGTCGGGGCAGAACGGCCGCGAGCCTCATCACACCCAAAGCGACAAGCCTCAGAGTGAGCAAGGCGCCACCCGCGGCGAGCACATAGATCAGGGCGATCCGTCGCTCCGAGGCAGTTTCCACCACGAGCGCGGCAAAGGCAAAAACGGCGAGAGCAACAATCGCGAGATCGCTCCAATGCGGTCTCCAGGACGGCGCGGTGATGTCATCCCGAAACAGCACGCTCGGCGGCACCGCCCGTGCCCGCAAAAGCGGCCAAAGCGCGAAAGTGGTGGCCGTGACAATGCCGTAGCCGAGGCCAAGCAGCAATTCGCGCGGATAAAGCCCGACCTGTAGCGGGAAAGGCAGCAGATTGCCTGCGAGTTGCAGCGCGATCTGCGGCAGCAATGTTCCGAGCATCAAGCCGATCACAATCCCGATCATGGCGAAGGCGAGCACTTGCGCCAGGGACGAGAAGAACACGAAGCGCGCGCTCGCGCCGAGGCTTTTCAGCGTGGCAATGCGCGGAATCTGCTTTTCCGCAAAGGCACGGGTGGCATTGGCCACACCGACGCCGCCGATCAGGAGCGATGTCAGCCCCACCAGCGAGAGAAATTGCGTGAACCGGCCGATCTGCCGCTCAAGCGCTGGCGAAGCACGCATCCGGGTCACCACCTGCCATCCGGCATCCGGAACGGATTTCGCGATATCCTCGAGAGCGGTTTTCAGCGCTGCATCACTGACGCCGTCGCTCATATCAAGCCGATAGGAGAAGCGCGTCAGCGAGCCGGGCTGGATCAATCCCGTGGCGCGCATGCCGGCATGCGAGATCAGCACGCGCGGCCCGAAGCCAAAGCCGGCGGAAAGCTTGTCGGGCTCGCTCACGAGATGCGCCGCGATCCGGAATCGCGCCTCGCCGATGCGAATGATATCTCCGATCCGAATGCCAAGGCGTCCTGTCATCAGCGGATCAACTATCACGCCGGGAATCCCGCGTGCATCAGGCGCGAGCAGGCTGTGAAGCTCACCAACGGGGGCGCCATCGGCGCCCTCTAAGCCAACCTTCCCGGCAACGGGGTAGGCATTCTCGACCGCTTTCAGCTCAACGAGTGTGCTCTCATCACCGTCTGTGCGCGCCATGGCGCGGCTCAGAATCAGCACCGAAACGCGGCCATGTTTTTCGAGCGCCAGACGTTCCGGCGCGCCCGCCTCGCGCTGGATCAGCGTGAAAGCAGCATCCGCTCCGAGGATGAGTTTGCCCTCGCGGGAAAGACCATCTGTCAGTGCGCGCGAAAGGCTCACAACCGCAACAATCGCCGCGACACCCAAAGCAATGCACGCGATGAGAATGCCGAACTGGCCGAGCGAGACGCGCAATTCGCGCTTCACCAGCCGCAGGATAAGAGGAAAACCGCCCATCAGACCGCAACCTTCGTGGCGTATTCGTCAACGATCGAGCCGGCGCGGATGCGCACGACACGGTCACAGGATTCGGCAAGATTCATGTCATGTGTCACGAGTAGAAGCGTTGTGCCGCGTTCCTTTTTCAGGGCGAACAACAGCGCGATGATGTCGCGGCCCGTGGCTTCATCGAGATTTCCCGTCGGTTCATCCGCGACGATGATTGCTGGGCGCGGTGCCATCGCGCGGGCGATCGCCACACGCTGCTGCTCGCCCCCGGAGAGCTGACCGGGATAATGGTTGAGGCGGGCACCAAGCCCCACGGCCTTTAACTCCGACTCGGCCCGTTCGAATGCATCGCTTTCGCCCGCAAGCTCGAGCGGGATCGCGACGTTTTCACGCGCTGTGAGTGTCGGGATCAGATGGAACGATTGGAACACGATGCCGATGCGCCGGCCGCGGAATCGAGCGAGCTCATCCTCGCCAAAACCGCTGATGACCTGACCACCAATGGCGATCTCGCCGGAATCCGGGCGCTCCAGGCCGGCGGCGGTCATCAGCAGGGTGGTTTTCCCCGAACCCGAGGGGCCGACAAGACCAACCGCAAGGCCTTGCGGGATATCGAGCGAGACCTTCTTCAGAATATGGACACGCGAAGCGCCTGAGCCGAGGCTGAGATCAACCTCGCGCATGCTGATCGCCGAAATTGCGCCGTTTTCGACGATCTTTGTCATCACATTCATGTCCATCACCGCTTGCGAAGAGGCCGCAGGCGGCCCATCTCTCGCATCTCTATACGTTCCAATCGCTCACCAGATGGTGGCGTTGATTTGAATTCCAAGAAAGGTTGTCCGCGGATGCCGGCTTTCCTCACGCGATTGTCATCCGGCAAAAGGATTTTTCATGCCTTTGCACCTGTTTTCGCGGTTCTGGGCTTTGTGATGGCTGGCCTCTTGAACGTGGAAGCGCGCACCATCCGCATCGTCGCCCTCGGCGACAGCCTCACGGCAGGATATTTGTTGCCTGGAGCGGATGCCTTCCCTGCCGTGCTTGAAAAAGCCCTTCGCGCGAAAGGGCTTGATGTCTCAATCGAGAATGCTGGAGTTTCCGGCGATACCGCAACAGGTGGGCTCGAGCGGCTCGATTGGTCGGTTCCCGATGGCACCGATGGCGTGATTGTCGAACTCGGCGCGAATGATGCCTTGCGCGGACTTGATCCCGCCATCACGGAAAAGGCGTTGGATCAAATTATCGCGCGGCTTAAGGCGCGCAACATTGCCGTGCTGCTCGCGGGCATGCTCGCACCGCGCAACAATGGCGAGGCCTATGGTAAGGCTTTTGATGCGATTTATCCGCGTCTCGCGGCCAAGCACAATGTGCCGTTCTATCCATTTTTTCTCGATGGTATCGCGGGCGATCCGAAGCTTAACCTCGCGGACATGATCCACCCGAATCCTGCGGGCGTGCGGGTGATTGTTGAACGCATTCTGCCGGTCGTCGAGCCGTTTGTGCAGGGTCTCGCCAAGCGCTGATCTTGTCAGCGTCCGTTCAGCCAATCATGAATAGAACTGAGCAAGACACGATCTGAACAGGGAATTCGCGGGATGGCCAAGCTCGATTTGTGGAAAGACCCCTGGCCGCTCGATGAGAAACAATGCCCCTGTGATGTGCATTTCATGCGTTATCTCGCGGGAAGCGGGCTTGAAGCGCGGCGCATCTTTCATTTTGGCACTGGCGATCATCACCATGTTGGCAAGCAGGCCGGCGCCAATGGTCATTCGGTGCTCGCTATCACGGCGACCGAGGCGGAATACGCTTCTTATGTACGGTTGATTGTCGAAAACCCGCATCTCGGGCGCAACTACAAGGTTCTTTTTTCCGATATTTACCAGACCAACCTCGGTCTATTGCCGGCTTTTGATCTCGTCACGCTGTTTCATCTTGGCGAGTTCTGGTCGGCGAACAACGCGCCTTTCGCGAGCCTCGATGACGCTGGCCTCCTCGATGGCATGGCAGGCAAACTCACAAAAGGTGGCCGGCTTTTCCTCTATACCGGCTCTTTCGCTTATGATGTCGCGGAAAGGTTGATCCCTAGCGTGGCAGCAAAACATGGCCTTGTGGAAGAGCCTCGCGCCGAGACCTTGCGGGTTTTTCGCAAGTCCTGATCCCCTGTGGGAAACTCGCTGTGCTCAGTTCAAATTAACCAATTCTTGCTAGCTTCGGGATGTCAGCGTGATTCGGAGGAGGGTGCCATGCCAAGGCTCTTCATCGGTCTCGAAGTTCCCGAGGCCATCGCGTCAAGATTAGCCATGTTGCGTGGCGGTCTTTCGGGGGCCCGATGGGCAGACCCGTCCGACTATCACCTCACCATCCGCTTCATCGGTGATATCAACCGCCGTCTCGCCAACGAGATCGACGAAGAGATGGTCGATCTCTATGGCGACTCGATCCGTGTGCGCATCACGGGGCTCGGAGTTTTCGGCGGTGACAAGCCCCACACGCTTTATGCCGGGATAGAGCCGAACAAGCAGCTCGTGAGTTTGCAGGGCGACAGCGAGCGCCGGCTGCGCAAACTCGGCCTCAAACCCGAGCAGCGCAAATTCGTGCCACACATCACGCTCGCGCGACTGCGCGGTGCTTCGACACTCGATCTCGCTGATTATCTCCAGTCTTTCGGGCATCTGAACAACGTGGAATTCGTGGCCGAGCATTTCGCCCTGTTTTCTGCCCGCGACATGATTGGCGGTGGGCCCTATATCGTCGAGGCAGCCTATCCGCTGCATTGACGGGAGTGTTTGTTTCTTGATTTTATCGCATTTTCTGCGATCAACCGGCGTCCACTTGATCGGAAAATGCTCTGATGACCAAAGTGATGTTGCCCGCTGCGCGCGATGCGGCTCTGGCCGGTTTATCAGGTTGGACCTATGACGAAGCGCGCGATGCGATTGCGAAGCGCTTCAGTTTTGCGGATTTTGTCGCCGCTTTCGGCTTCATGGCCCAGGTCGCCCTCGAGGCCGAGAAGCTGAACCATCATCCGGAATGGACGAACGTCTATCGCCATGTCGATATCCGGCTCACCACCCATGATGCGGGTGGGGTGAGCGAGCTGGATTTTGCGCTCGCCCGAGCGATCGAGAGGATTGTGGCGAGAAACTCCGAGTAACGCTTATTTCGGGGCCATGCGGATAGCGCCATCAAGGCGGATTCCTGTGCCGTTGAGCATGTCATTGCGGCAAATTGTCTCGACCAGAGCCGCATATTCCGCCGGATTCCCAAGTCGTTGCGGGAAGGGCACGGCCGCCGCGAGCGTCTTGCGGTAATCCTCCGAGATCTGGTCGAACATCGGCGTGTGAAAAATGCCGGGCAGGATGCTCATGACACGGATGCCGTAGCCCGAAAGATCACGTGCCACGGGGAGCGTGAGGCCGAGCACACCGGCTTTCGACGAGCCATAAGCGGCTTGTCCAATCTGCCCATCTTCAGCCGCCACAGAGGCGGTTGAGATGATCACACCCCGTCCGCCATCTGGCGTGATTGGGTCGAGGGCAGCCATTGCCACCGAACATTTTGCGATCATCCGGTAAGAGCCGATAAGGTTGATCTGGATGACCTTGTTGAAAGCTGCGATGTCATGCGCAATGAGCACGCCGGTTTCGCGGTTTTTCGACACCGTGCGCTGTCCCGCGACGATCCCGGCGCAGTTCACGAGAATGCGCTCGACGCCATGCTTCGCGCGCGCTGCCGCAAGCGCAACATCAACCGACTGGTCGCTCGTGACATCGCAGGGGTGATAAAATCCACTGATCTCCGTGGCAACACGCTCGCCGCGCTCGGCATTGAGATCGAGCAGCGTCACTTTCACGCCGAGGCTTGCGAGATGCCGGGCTGTGGCTTCACCAAGGCCGGAGGCTCCGCCGGTGACGATAGCGGCGATCGTGGAATCAAGGCGCATGGCAAGCTCCGGGGTGATGGCGTTCCTGCAGCGATAGCTTTGCTCGGTATACCGTGCAAGCCTTCAAGAGCATGACTTGAACTTGCCGCAATTCTCGCCAGAATCCTTCCCCTCTGGAGGACACCGAGAGATGAGTGAACGCTGGCAGGAACCGTTCAGCCCGGCCGAGATGCAGGCCTTGCGTCGCGCCGCGCGCGATGAAGCTGGAATTCTGCGCGAAGTGCTGGCGATGATGCGCCGTCTCGCGCGCTCCTTGCCTTTCGCCGAAGATGTTCTCGCGGCCTATTGCTGCGTGCGCGATCCCGCGACCAGCAGCCGCGTGAAGCTCATCCTGCTCGCGGCGCTCGCTTATGTCGTGCTGCCGCTCGATGGCGTGCCGGATTTCATTCCCATTCTCGGCTTTGCCGATGATGCCGCTATGCTCGCGGCGGCGATTTCAGCCGTGCGTGGAGCCATCACCGAGGGTCATCGCTCAGATGCGCGCACTATGCTGGATGAGCAGCTTTATTCTTGAGCCGCCCTATCGCTCCAGCGCTTCAATCATCTCCACCCGTAGGGCATGGCGTCCGCCCTCGAAATCGGTGGTCAGGAACGCATCCACGACATCGAGCGCTAGCCCTTCGCCTACCACGCGAGCGCCCAGTGAAAGCATGTTGGCGTCGTTATGCTGACGAATCATGCGAGCCGAGAACGTGTCGTTGCA
Organism: Rhabdaerophilum sp.; assembly: GCA_051654985.1. GTDB lineage: Bacteria > Pseudomonadota > Alphaproteobacteria > Rhizobiales > Beijerinckiaceae > Rhabdaerophilum. Next base: position 101 of record JBOFZC010000184.1, on the reverse strand, counting down.
GACGCCGCAGCGGATGCCCTTGATCTTGTTTGCCGCCATCATGATGCCCTGTCCGGTGCCACACAGGACAATGCCGAACCGATAATCTCCGGATGCAACAA
>JBOFZC010000183.1:0-1559 GCA_051654985.1 Rhabdaerophilum sp. | reverse complement strand
TCGCGTCCCGTGAGCGCGACGCGCAAAGGCATGAACAGGGCCTTGCCCTTCCGACCGGTTTTCGCCTGAAGCGCCCCGATCCAGCGACCCCAAGTCTCGCCATCAAACGGTTCATCGGGGAGCAAAGCCGCGGCTTCCGAGAGGAAATCCGGCTCTGCCGTCGCAAAATGCTGTGGCGCCGTGATGACCTCCCACCACGTGCTCGCCTCCTCGATCCGCGCGACATTGCCGTGGATAGCCGCCCAGAACGGCTCCGCTCTCGGTCCAGTGATGCCCAAATCCGCGAGCTTTGGCGCGATCTCGATGAAGGGCTTGGCATGTAGCAATTTCACCGAGAGATCGGTAATTTCCGCTGGATCAAACTTCGTCAGCGCACGCGAGAATTTCGAAAGTTCGAGGAGGCTAGCCAGCTCAACTAGGCCATTTAGCGGGCGGATCGACTCTGATGTGCCGGTGAGAACCGCGACGATCGTAACCGCCAGCGGATCAATCCCATCCGCGCGAAACGAGCGTAGGGAAAGCGCCCCTGTGCGCTTCGACATTTCCTCGCCTGTTGCTGAAGCAATCAGGTTGTGATGCGCGAAGCGCGGCAGCGTCACGCCCAGCGCCTCGAACAGCTCGATCTGCACAGCGGTATTCGCGACATGATCTTCACCACGCAGCACATCGGTGACGCCGAAATCGGCATCGTCAATCACACTCGCGAAGGTGTAGAGCACCTGCCCGTCGGCACGCGCCAAAATCGGATCGGAGAGGGAGGCGGTCTCGATATGGCATTCTCCGCGCACGCCATCAGGCCAGGTCACGGTGTTGCCCGAAAGCTTGAAGCGCCAATGCGGCTTCTTCCCCTCGGCCTCGAGTTTGGCGTGATCCGCCTCCGTTAGCGCGAGCGCCGCGCGATCATAGACCGGAGGAAGACCCCTCGCCTGCTGACGTTTGCGCTTCCTGTCCAATTCCTCCGGCGTTTCATAGGCCGCGTAAACCAGCCCTCTTGCCTTGAAATCCTCGAGCACAGCCGCATAGCGCGCCGCGCGATCCGACTGCCGCTCGATGCGATCCGGTGGAATGCCGAGCCAGGCGAGGTCATCGAGAATGCCCTGTGCATATTCTGGGCGTGAGCGCTCGGTATCCGTGTCGTCAAAGCGCAAGATGAACGTGCCGCCCATGCGCCGCGCCAGCAGCGCGTTCCACAAGGCGGTGCGCGCATTGCCGATATGCAGATAGCCCGTGGGCGAAGGTGCGAAGCGAAAGGTGGGAGGCATGTCTGATGTTTACACTTTCGTAGGCTTGATTCACAAAAACTTAACGACGTTTTTGATAAGATGATTCGTATTGATACAGTGCTGCGTCGGAGTTTTTAATGTCCAAAGCGCGAGATGAAAAAATCAAGCTGACAGCCAATTACCTAAACACGATGGCGGGAGCGCTGTTGACGATTGGCGTTCTCGGACCGTTGATCGCGGTTGTCCTGAACCTCGGGGACGCGCAGGCAAAGGTCCCGACTTGGTTGCTTTTTGCCAGTTGCGCCTTCTGTGCCGTCGCCTCTTATGCTATACACC
>JBOFZC010000182.1:0-2741 GCA_051654985.1 Rhabdaerophilum sp. | reverse complement strand
TCACGAAACGAGATTTGCCCAATGATCCCGCGTTACTCCCGGCCCGAGATGGTCGCCATCTGGTCGCCTGAGACCCGTTTTCGCATCTGGTTCGAGATCGAGGCGCATGCCACCGACAAACTCGCCGAACTCGGTGTGGTGCCAAAGGATGCGGCGGCAAAAATCTGGGAAAAGGGCGGCCCGGCCACTTTCGACATCGCGCGGATCGACGAAATCGAGCGCGAAACCAAACATGATGTCATCGCGTTTCTGACGCACCTGGCTGAAATTGTCGGCCCCGAAGCGCGCTTTGTACATCAGGGCATGACGTCGTCTGATGTGCTCGACACAACGCTCGCGGTGCAGCTCGCGCGCGCGACGGATATCCTCCTAAAAGACATGGATGCCTTGCTCGCGGCACTCAAAAAGCGCGCGCTGGAGCATAAATTCACGCCGACCATCGGGCGCAGCCACGGGATTCATGCTGAACCCGTAACCTTCGGGCTGAAACTTGCGCAGGCCTATGCCGAATTCGACCGCTGCCGCGCGCGGCTCGTGGCGGCGCGGGCTGAGATCGCGACCTGCGCGATTTCCGGCGCAGTCGGCACCTTCGCCAATATCGACCCCGCCGTGGAGGCGCATGTCGCCGAAAAACTCGGCCTCGCCATTGAGCCGGTTTCCACGCAGGTGATCCCGCGTGACCGCCACGCGATGTATTTCGCAACCTTGGGTGTGATCGCGTCTTCCATCGAGCGTCTCGCGACTGAGATCCGGCATCTCCAGCGCACGGAAGTTTATGAGGCGGAGGAGTATTTCTCGCCGGGCCAGAAGGGCTCCTCGGCGATGCCGCATAAGCGCAACCCCGTGTTGACCGAGAACCTGACCGGCCTTGCGCGGATGGTGCGCAGCTACGCCATGCCCGCAATGGAGAACGTCGCGCTCTGGCATGAGCGCGATATCTCGCATTCTTCCGTGGAGCGCTATATCGGCCCGGATGCGACGATCACGCTCGATTTCGCGCTGCATCGCCTCACGGGGGTGATCGACAAGTTGCTCGTTTACCCCACCAACATGCAGAAAAACCTCGATAAACTCTCGGGGCTCCACAATTCGCAGCGCGTGCTGCTGGCGCTCACGCAAGCCGGCGTGAGCCGCGAGGATAGCTACCGCCTCGTGCAACGCAATGCGATGAAGACCTGGGAACAGGGTGCGGATTTCCTCACCTCGCTGAAGGCCGACTCGGAGGTTTCCTCACGCATTCCGGCCTCAGAACTCGAGGCGATGTTCGATCTCGGCTACCATTTCAAACATGTTGAGACGATTTTCGCGCGGGTTTTCGGGGAATGAAAACCGCTGAAGCGTCCATCCTGATCGTGCCGGGATTCATGAATTCCGGCCCCGAACATTGGCAAAGCCGCTGGCAGGGCAAGCTCTCATCGGCGAGCCGCGTCTGGGAGCCTGTGATGTCGGATGCGCGCAAAGCGGATTGGGTGGAATGCCTCGTCAAAGCCGTTGTGGCAGCGGAAAAGCCGGTGGTCCTCGTCGCGCATTCCCTCGGTGTGATCACCACGGCCCATGCGGCGCCCGCCTTTGAAGGCAAGGTGCGCGGCGCGTTTCTCGTGGCACCCTCGAATGTCGAGCGCGACAACCTCACTGCCGGCATCGACAAAGCCTTTGCCCCTGTCCCGCGGGAGCCCCTGCCGTTCCCGAGCATTCTCGTCGGCAGTCAGAGCGATCCCACTTGCAGCTATGATGTGGCGGGCGATTTCGCCAATGCCTGGGGCTCTTACCTGATCGATGCCGGTGAAGCCGGGCACATCAATGTCGAGAGTGGACACGGCCCCTGGCCGGAGGGTCTGATGAGTTTTGCCGGGTTTCTCAACAAGCTCTAGAGCCTTTTCGAGCGAAGTGGCTTCCGGTTCGCGTGAAGAAAAGGCGGCCAATGGAAGAACACTAGAACGAAAAAAGCCGCCCGAGGGCGGCCTTTCCATTCTCCAACATCGCACAACAGGGCACCAAACGTAGGCCGACGGCCGATTGATCCCGATACCTCGGGATCAACAATGCGCTTCTTGGCCAATGCGAGGGGACGAGGTGCCCAACGGGCACCTCAAGGAGTTAACGTGAATAAAACTCGATCACGAGGTTCGGTTCCATCTGCACCGGATAGGGCACATCCGAAAGTGCGGGCACGCGGCCGAGCTTCGCCACGAACTTGGAATGATCCGCTTCGATGTAATCCGGCACGTCGCGCTCAGCGAGGCCAGCGGCTTCCTGCACGATGATCATGGATTTTGCGGCATCGCGCAGCTCGATCACGTCACCGGCTTTCACCGAATACGACGCGATGTTCACGCGGCGGCCATTGACCTTCACATGGCCGTGGCTGACGAACTGGCGCGCAGCGAACACGGTGGGGACGAACTTCGCGCGATACACAACGGCATCGAGGCGGCGCTCGAGCAGGCCGATCAGGTTCTCGCCGGCGTCACCACGCATGCGGATGGCTTCGGCGTAATAGCGGCGGAACTGCTTTTCCGAGATCGAGCCGTAATAGCCCTTGAGCTTCTGCTTGGCGCGGAGCTGGGTGCCGAAATCCGACATCTTGCCCTTGCGGCGCTGGCCATGCTGGCCCGGGCCGTATTCGCGCTTGTTCACCGGGGACTTCGGACGGCCCCAGATGTTCTCGCCCATGCGGCGATCGATTTTGTATTTGGCTTCGTGACGCTTCGACATCGTCGTTTCCTTCTGAGCGGGTGCGC
>JBOFZC010000181.1:0-1353 GCA_051654985.1 Rhabdaerophilum sp. | reverse complement strand
ATGCAGAGGGCTAATCCGATGATGGATCGCTTTTGCATGCCTCACTCCCTGTTCGCAAAAAAAGCTCGGCAGCGATGTCGCCGCCGAGCCCCATTGCTGGATTTCACTGATCTGCCCGGAGTGAGCCACCCTTCTGGCGAGGCGGAAAATCCTTGAACGATGCCATGTGCTCGGTGATCCTGTCGCGGATGATATGCCCGAGATAGGATTTGCGCATTGCGATCAGGTTGGAGCGGTGGCCATCCCGTTGCTCGAACGGGTCCATGCGCAGGTTGAAGATCAGCGAGCTTTGCACGAAGGGATCGAAAAAGCCGTTCCGGGTCTGGAAATGCGTCTTCCAAGGGCCAAAGCGCATCGCTGTCATCTGGCTCTCATTGTACATGATGTGCCATTCGCGACTGGAGGCGGTCTCGCCCTTCCAATGGGCCAGGTTGTCGACGCCGTCGATCATCACCTTGTGGCTGTCGAGAAGTTCTTTGCGCACATCCTGAACTCCCGCAGCGCGGGCGAGGGTCGTAAACAGATCCATGTGACTCTGGATGCCGTTCGAAACCGAGCCCGGTCTGATGGCTGCGGGCCAGCGGATCAGCATCGGCACGCGGACACCACCTTCCCACGTGGTTGCCTTTTCCGAGCGAAATGGTGTCGTGCCGCCATCCGGCCACCACGCCGCCATTGCGCCGTTATCGGTGGTGAAGAGCACGATCGTGTTCTCACGCTGGCCAGTGTCATCCAGCTTCCGGAGAATGGCTGCGACCTGACGATCGAGTTCGATCATGCCAGAGCCGTAAATGTCATCTCCCGATGAATATTGCTGCGCGAGCAGGCGGCTTTCAGGGCGCAGATACGTGTAGATGTGCATGCGGGACGGAGCGTGCCAAATGAAGAATGGCTCTTTCGCTTTTGCCGCATCGTCGATGAAGCTGAGGGTCCGCGCCATGAATTCGTCATCGACCGTTTCCATGCGCTTGCGCGTCAGCGCTCCGGTGTCGGTGCAGCGCTGCTTGCCCCAAGCGCCGAAGCGCGGATCGGCTGGCGCTGTATTGTCTTGCGCCGTTGCGACGCAATCGAGCACGCCACGCGGCTTATATTTGTCGGTAAAGGCCTTGTCCTTCGGCCAATCCGTATCCTCGGTCTCGTCCTCGGTGTTCAGGTGATAGAGGTTGCCGAAGAACTGATCGAAACCATGGACGGTCGGCAGGTGCTCGTTACGATCGCCGAGATGGTTCTTGCCGAACTGGCCGGTGCGGTAACCCAGCTTCTTGAGCACAACAGCGAGGGTCGGGTCGCGCTTGTCGATGCCGACGGGCGAGCCAGGATAGCTCACGGTTGTGAGGCCAGTGCGGATCGGCA
>JBOFZC010000180.1:0-16704 GCA_051654985.1 Rhabdaerophilum sp. | reverse complement strand
ATTCTCTCGCGTTTGATGCCGCAACTGCAGATCTTCTTCCTGGCGATGCCGGCGATGATCCTGCTCGGCGCGATCATCTTCATCTTCGTGATTGGCCTGATGATGGACGGTTTCCTCGCGCATGTGATGCGTGTCTACCGTGAATTCTTCCCCGGTTTGAGGTGATCCGTGGCCGAAGATAAAGACCAAGAAGACAAAACAGAAGACCCGACCGAGCGCCGCATTGAACAGGCGATTGAGCGCGGCGATGTGCCCAAAAGTATCGAAGCCGCGAGTTTTTTCGCGCTCGCCGGCGGGTTGCTGGCGCTGATGATCACCGGTTCAATGGGGCTTCAGGGTTTCGTTGCAGGTATGCGCGGTTTCCTCGAAAACGCCCATCAGGTCTCGATGAACCAGGCCGGGTTGCTGGCGGTTGCTTCGCATTCCACTCGCACCATGCTCGTGGTGCTGGCTGTGCCTTTCGTCTTTGCGATCCTGGCTGGTTTGGTCTCGGGCCTGATCATGCACAGGCCACTCTGGACGACCGAGACGATGATGCCAAAATTCAATCGCATCTCGCCGCTTTCAGGCTTCAAGCGAATTTTTGGAAAAGAAGCATTTATTCAATTTATCAAGAGCTTACTGAAATTCGTGATTGTTGGTGGCTTGGTGCTGGTGGTTCTCTGGCCCGAGCGCAAGCGTCTCGGCACGATCGTGCAGCTCGATGTCAGCCAATTGCTGGATGTTACTTGGGTGCTCACGCTGAAGCTCGCCGGGGGTGTGCTGGCTCTTTACGCTTTCGTGGCTGCAGCTGATATTCTTTATCAGCGCCATTCCTGGCGGCAGCGACTGAAGATGACACGCGAGGAGCTGAAACAGGAATACAAGGAAACCGAAGGTTCACCTGAGATCAAGGCAAAGATCCGCAAATTGCGCGCGGAAATGTCGAAAAGGCGTATGATGGCGGCTGTGCCAAAGGCCTCGTTGGTGCTGACTAACCCAACTCACTATTCGGTGGCGCTCCGATACGAGCCGGGCATGAATGCTCCGGTTCTGGTTGCGAAGGGTGTTGACTCCGTTGCGATGAAAATTCGCGAGGTCGCCGGCGCGCACGAGATTCCGATTGTTGAGAATCCGCCTCTGGCCCGCGCGATCCATGCGCGTGTGGAAATCGATGAGGAAATCCCTGAAGAGCACTACAAGGCGGTTGCGGAAGTGATCGGTTACGTGATGCGCTTGAGGCGGAGCAGTTTCTGAGCCAGAACGGCAGTGGCGACGGGTGAGAGCGAGTCCCGCTTTCGTCCAGCGAGGGGAGGATCAGCCTGATATGTTGAAGGAGAGCCCAGTCGGCCCACCGATCGACCGCAGTCAGCGGCATGGAAGCCCCGTGCTGCTGCTTTTGGTGACCCTGATCGTGGTCGGCGCGGTGCTCTCCCTTGTGCTCCTTGAAGAACAACACCATGCGCTCGTGATGACGTTGTTTCTTGCGAGCTTTGCTGCCCTCGGCGTGCTCGCGGCTTTTTTGTATGCGATCGGCATCTTGCAATTCGCCGGGCGCGCTTCGCGCAACGATGTCACCAAGGCGGTCGTTGATGGCGCTGGCGAGGGGCATCTCGTGCTCGATCGGGAGGGCAAGGTTCTTTACGCGAATGCGACATATCAAGCATTCTGTGGCGGCCAGCCCGGGCGTGCAGCGAGCATACGCCCTGTGGAGCGGCTTTTCTCTGGAACTTCCGATGTCAGCGAGGCGGTCTATCGTCTCGCTCAAGCTGCACGCGAGGGGCGCGGCGCCACCGAGATCATCCGGCTAGTGCCGGCTTTGGCCGGCGGAGGAACCTATGGCTGGTATCGCGTGCGCGTGCGTCCGCTCGCGCGGAGCGAGGGCGATTCCGCTCTGCACTGGACCGTTTTCGATGTCACGCGCGACCGCGAAAAACACGAGAATGAATTCCAGGAGCTACAGGAGGCCATCTCTTATCTCGACAGCGCACCGGCCGGCTTTTTCTCGACCCGCCCTGAAGGGCGGATTCTCTATATCAACGCAACACTGGCTGACTGGCTCGATTATGATCTTGCCGAGATTGCAGACCGGGCGTTGGTGGTGAAGGATATTGTCGCTTCGGGCGGCGAGGCTTTGCTCTCTGCGATCCAAGGCCAGCCTGGGGCCGTGCGCACCGAAACGATTGATCTCGATCTCAAGCGCAAGGGCGGTCAGCGTCTGCCGGTTCGCCTTCTGCATCGTGTTGCTTTTGCCGCCGATGGCACTGCTGGCGTGTCGCGCACTCTCGTTCTCAATCGCAGCCAAGGCCAGGATGGGGCAGAGGCCTCTCGTGCGGCTGAGGTGCGCTTTGCGCGCTTCTTCAACACTTCACCTTTTGCGGTTGCCACGCTCAATCGCAACGGCGGCGTGGAAAGCACGAATGTGCGTTTCGCAAGCTTCTTCCCAACACAATCACCGACCGATCCACGCGATCTCCAGGGCCTCATCGCGGCGATTGATCGCTCCAAGGTAGAAGGCGCTTTTAACGCCGCACGCGAAGGGCTCGGTGATATCGAGCCTGTCGACGCCGTTCTCGCGGGGGAGGGGGGGCGTTCGGCGCGATTCTTCTTCGTGCCCGCCGGTTCTTCGGAAAATGGCGGCGAAACGGTAATCGCCTATGCCATTGAAACCACGGAAGAAAAAAAGCTTCAAGAGCAGCTTTTTCAATCCATGAAAATGAATGCTGTTGGCCAACTCGCTGGTGGGGTCGCGCACGATTTCAACAATCATCTCCAGGCGATTGTCGGCTTTGCCGATTTGCTGGCAGGGAATTTCCGCGCCACCGATCCACGCCATCAGGACGTGATGCAGATCAAGAATTCAGCGAACCGGGCGAAGAGCCTTGTGCGCCAGCTCCTGGCTTTCTCGCGCCAGCAGACATTGCTGCCGGAGACGATCGACCTCGGCGAGCGACTTGGCGAGCTCAACGCCATGCTCAAGCGATCGATCGGACCGAATGTCGAGCTGGATATCCGCCACGGGCGCGACCTCTGGCCGAGCTTCGCCGACCCCGCTTCATTCGACAACATGATCATCAACCTCGCAGTGAACGCGCGCGATGCCATGCCGGATGGCGGGCGTCTGACCATCCGTACCTCGAATGTTTCGTCTGCTGAATCCGAAAGTGTTCAGGTTGAGGGGATCAAGCGTGGTGACTACGTGCTTGTTGAGGTCACCGATACTGGCACTGGGATGTCGCCCGAGGTGCGCCGCAAGATTTTCGAGCCATTTTTCACCACAAAAGAGGTTGGGCGCGGCACCGGCCTTGGCCTGTCATCGGTCTACGGTTTTATCAGCCAGTCCAATGGCTATATTGATTGCCTCTCAGAGCTGGGTAAGGGCACAACATTCCGGATTTTCCTGCCGCGACATTTGCCGCGCGAAGGCGATTTGCTTGTTCCGACCAATACGCCAGTTGAAAGTACCGAACGTGCCAAGGCAACGAATGCACTTGCCGATACGGCAGCTTCGATGTCAGCATCTGCCGCCGCAACCGGGGACAGGCCGCCAATCGCCGACTTGACCGGCACGGGCACGATCCTTCTCGTGGAAGACGAAGATGCAGTTCGCAATTTTGGCGCCCGCGCCCTTCGTTCACGCGGATACACCGTGATTGAAGCGCAATCCGGACTCGATGCTTTGACACAGCTCGAAGATCGCAATCTCGATGACATCGACCTTGTCGTTTCCGATGTTGTCATGCCGGAAATGGACGGCCCGTCTCTCTTGCGCGAACTGCGCTCGCGGAAACCCGAGATCCGCGTCATCTTTGTTTCAGGCTATGCCGAAGAGGCCTTCCGCAAGAACCTGCCGGACGGAGAGCAGTTCGATTTCCTCCCCAAGCCCTTCGGCCTGAAACAACTCGTTGAGGCTGTCAAACGCGTGATGGCTGGCTGAGCAAGGCTGGCTGCGTACAAACCTTGGGCGGCGAAGCCACACCGGAGGCTTGAGCAAGATCGCCTTTAGAAGATCATGCCGCCGTCATAGGCTGCAGCAATTCTCCCCAAAGCGGCGCGTGCCGCATCGTCCAGCGGCAACGGGTCATCCGGCACGACCTGCAATCCCTTGCGCGGAAAATCTGCGCTACCACGCAGCAACGCTCGCAAAGCGGGACCGCGTTCAATTCCTTCCACCCCGGCTGATTTTTCTAGAAGCATTCGAATCAAGCTGGGTGGCAACTCCGGCAGGCTCGCAAAAAGCCCCGAAATGAGCCGCTGGGCGAGTAAAAAATCGGGGTGTCCGTCACCATCGCCAGCACGACCGAACTCATAGAGATGCCTCACGACATCCCAGGGGGCCGGCGACATCGGGAAGCGTGTTGCGAGTTCCGCATGTTCCTGTGCGACATAAAACCGGTTTAAATCGTCCTGAAAAGCCATCGTGTAGCCGGCTGCCAAGAGCATCGGTTCCCATTCGCCAGAGACATCCGCCATACTGCCTGGTGCCACCGCCTCTATGCACATGACCTTGGGTCTATGACGCGAGAAATCGAGGCCCGCAAGGACGTCTTTCTCAGCGCCCTCAACATCGATTTTGAGAAAATCAATATGTTCCAGTTTGTTCTCGTCCAAAAGTCCAGAAAGGCGCCGGATAGGTAGTTTTTCGGTCTTATATCCCACCCCGAATTCGCCCGCTCCTTTCGCGTTTTGCTCCACAATGGTCGAAAAGCCGTGCAACCGGTCGACTCGGTGAAACTCAACCTCTCCGTCTCGATCCCCGACAGGGAAGGCCGCGACAGTATCGCGTGGTCGGGTATTGGCATAGAGTCGGGCAAGCGATTGTTGTGGTTCAATAATCAGCCCACGCCAACCCCGCAAATAAAAATGAAAACTGACATTATCAGCGACCGGATGTCCGCCGCCAACGTCCACGTAAATTCCGCGTTCTTGCTCAGAAAACACAAGGTTAAGATGATAATCCTCGAGACGTTGGGCGTAGGAAAGCTTCATATTCAGGCGCGCTCCGATTGTGATGAAGTCTAGGCTAGGGGGCGCGAGAACACAAGTAAAAAAGAACAAAAAAAGAACTTTACAACAAGAACAAAAAAGGAATATTCTTCTGGTTGAAGCCAGCAGTTCATTCGCTTAAGGAGGGTTCAGTGACGCATCCGCAGCTCCGCCTCGTGGAAGGTTCTTCGATGGATAAAACCAAAGCGCTCGACGCCGCCCTTTCTCAGATCGAGCGTGCATTCGGCAAAGGCTCGATCATGCGTCTGGGCCAGCAGAAAGTGTTGGAAATTGAGACGTTTCCGACGGGATCGCTTGGGCTTGATATCGCGCTCGGGGTTGGGGGTTTGCCTCGTGGCAGGGTCATCGAGATTTTTGGACCGGAATCGTCCGGCAAGACCACGTTGGCGCTTCATACCATTGCCGAGGCGCAGAAGGTGGGGGGCGTTTCCGCCTTTATCGATGCCGAACATGCGCTTGATCCGATTTATGCACGGAAGCTGGGGGTCAATCTCGACAATCTTCTGATCTCGCAGCCTGATACGGGGGAGCAGGCGCTGGAAATTGCGGATACGCTTGTCCGCTCCGGCGCTGTTGACGTGTTGGTTGTTGATTCCGTTGCAGCGCTGACGCCCAAAGCAGAAATCGAAGGCGAGATGGGCGATGTTCAGCCTGGTATGCAGGCACGGTTGATGAGCCAGGCTTTGAGAAAGCTGACGGCGTCGATTTCGCGCTCCAATACGATGGTGATTTTCATCAACCAGATTCGCATGAAGATCGGTGTGATGTATGGCAGCCCTGAAACGACATCTGGCGGTAACGCGTTGAAATTCTATGCCTCGGTGCGATTGGATATCCGCAGAATTGGTTCCATCAAGGAACGCGAGGATGTTGTTGGCAACACGACACGCGTCAAAGTGGTGAAAAACAAGGTGGCACCACCCTTCAAACAGGTTGAATTCGACATCATGTATGGTGAGGGCGTTTCCAAAATGGGGGAACTGGTCGACCTTGGCGTGAAGGCCGGGATTGTCGAGAAGTCTGGCGCTTGGTTCTCCTATGATAGCGTGAGGCTCGGGCAGGGTCGCGAGAATGCGAAGCTTTTTTTGAAACAAAATCCAGAGGTCGCCGGACGCATCGAGCAGACCTTGCGTCAGAATGCTGGGTTGATTGCTTCAACGATTTTCGATGGTACGCCTGAAGATGAATCCGAGGACCTGTAACAGGTTTGGCTGCGCATGACGTTCGAAGGCGTGGACAGAGCATTGTGTGCTGTCTAGAAGCGATCGAAAATCCTGCTGAAATGCGCTGGGCAGGAATCATGGATTGGCTTCGCGCTGAAGGTTTTCGTCATGGCGAGTGTGAGTGATACTCGATCGACATTTCTCGAGTTTTTCGGGAGGCATGGACACGCTCAAGTGCCGTCTTCCCCTCTTGTCCCGCGAAATGATCCGACATTGATGTTCACCACTGCCGGGATGGTGCAGTTCAAGAATATTTTCACTGGGCTCGAGACGCGAGGCTACAAACGGGCTGCAACAGCGCAGAAATGCGTGCGTGCAGGTGGCAAGCACAACGATCTCGACAATGTCGGCTATACAGCCAGGCACCACACATTCTTTGAAATGCTGGGAAATTTTTCTTTCGGGGACTATTTCAAGGAGGAAGCCATTTCGCTGGCATGGAACCTTGTGACTGGCGAGTATGGACTTCCAAAAGATAAGCTCATCGTCACGGTTTATCACACGGATGATGAGGCCTTTGCGCTTTGGAAAAAAATTGCCGGACTGCAGGATGAGCGCATTATCCGGATCAGCACATCGGATAACTTCTGGGCGATGGGGGATACCGGCCCGTGTGGTCCTTGTTCTGAAATCTTTTTCGACCATGGACCGGGAGTTCCAGGTGGTCCTCCAGGTTCGGACGACGCCGATGGCGACCGGTTCATAGAGATTTGGAATCTCGTTTTCATGCAGTTCGAGCAATTGGCGGATGGTACGCGTCTCGCATTGCCAAAGCCTTCGATCGATACGGGCATGGGCCTTGAGCGTATTTCCGCAGTGCTTCAGGGCACGCATGACAATTATCGCATCGACATCATGCGCAACCTCATTCTCGCGGTTGCACATGCGACAGGTGTAGGTCCGGATGGACCTCAATCGGCTTCGCACAGGGTGATTGCCGACCATTTGAGGGCGTCTGCGTTTCTGGTTGCCGATGGTGTGCTCCCTTCGAACGAGGGACGCGGCTATGTTTTGCGCCGCATCATGCGTCGTGGAATGCGGCATGCGCACATGTTGGGTGCCCGCGATCCACTGATGCACAAGCTCGTGCCGGTTTTGGTTCGCGATATGGGGCAGGCCTATCCGGAATTGCTGCGCGCCGAGGCGTTGATCATGGAGACCTTGCGGCTCGAAGAAACGCGGTTCCGCAACACGCTGGAGCGCGGCATTGGGCTGCTCGAGACAGAAGTCGCAAAACTTGGTGATGGCCAGGTCTTTTCCGGTGAGACCGCTTTCAAGCTTTACGACACGTTCGGTTTCCCGCTGGATTTGACCCAGGATGCTTTGCGCGCGCGTCGAATTAGCGTGGATATCGAAAGTTTCAACGCGGCGATGGCACGTCAAAAAGCCGAGGCGAGAGCGCATTGGTCTGGCTCGGGCGAAGCCGCGAATGAGGCGATCTGGTTTCAAATCCGTGATCAAGTCGGTGCCACAGAGTTTTTGGGTTATGAAACCGAGGAGGCGGAGGGCGTGATCACGGCGGTGATTGCTGATGGCAAATCGGTCGAAAGCGGGGTTGGCCAATTGGCGCTCACTTTCAACCAAACGCCATTTTATGCTGAAAGCGGGGGGCAGATTGGCGATCAGGGCGTGATTCACGGGGATGGGTTCCGCTTCCGCGTTCAAGACACTTTGAGGCGTGCCGGAGAGGTGGTTGTGCATCTCGGGTTTGTCGAGGAGGGGACTGTTTCCGTTGGGAAACCTGCCTTTTTGCGCGTTGATCGCGCGCGGCGCGGTGCTATTCGTGCGAATCATTCCGCAACGCACCTTCTCCATGAAGCCTTGCGTCAGGTATTGGGTGACCATGTTGCCCAGAAGGGCTCTCTGGTTGAGCCGGAACGTCTACGTTTCGATATCTCTCACCCCAAGCCGATTTCGCTCGAAGAGTTGGACCGGGTTGAGGAAATCACCAATGCTGTCGTTTTGCGCAACGAGCCGGTCGTGACGCGATTGATGGCGGTGGATGACGCGATTGCCTCCGGAGCGCGCGCATTGTTCGGCGAAAAATACGGCGATGAGGTTCGTGTGGTGTCGATGGGCACGGTCGATCAGGCTGATGGTAGCACGAAGCCCTATTCGATCGAACTTTGCGGTGGCACGCATGCGGCACGCACGGGTGATATCGGGCTGGTCGCCGTGCTGGGCGAGGGCGCTGTTTCGGCCGGAGTGCGGCGCATCGAAGCAATGACCGGTTCTGCCGCGCGCGTACATCTGAACGAACAGGCCAAGCGCTTGCGGCAGGTTGCGCAGGTTCTGCGCGTCAGCGTGGACGATGTGGCCGAGCGCGCCAATCAGCTCTCTGAGGAACGGCGCAAGCTTGATCGTGAACTGACCGACGCCCGGCGCAAGTTAGCGATGGGCGGTGGCGGCAGCGAGGGGGCGGATCATGTTGAGAAAATAGGCGCTACTTTTTTTATGGCCCGGCAACTGGAAGGCGTCGAAGCGAAGGATCTGAAAGGGCTTGTCGATCAGCAGAAGGCGAAGCTCGGCACGGGCGTAATCGCGTTCGGAGTCGTGGGAGAAGATGGTCGCGCGGGTCTCGTCGTTGGCGTTTCCGAGGATCTTTCCACACGCATCAATGCAGTTGATCTGGTACGGGTTGGCTCAGAATGCTTGGGCGGCAAGGGTGGCGGCGGACGACCGGATATGGCGCAGGCTGGCGGGCCGGATGGCGAGAAGATGAGCGAAGCTCTGGCGGCAATCCGGGCCCGCTTGGCCGAACTCGCTTGATGCCCTGATGAGGCTTCGTGGTCGCCGCCTTCTGCGCAAGCGCTGCCACGAAATCCTGGATGGTGGCTCCCCTCATGATCGGTTGAGCCGCCTTGTTCATCGAGGGCTGGTGGCGCTTATTCTGTTGAGCGTGACAGCGGTCGTGCTTGAGTCCGTGCCGGCGCTTTTGACCCGTTTTGGCATGATTTTTCATGGAATTGAGGTAATTGCCGCCGCGATTTTTACTCTTGAATATGCCGCACGGCTCTGGTCATCCGTGGAATATCCGCCGCTCAAGCCGATGGCACCCTGGAAGGCGCGTATGCATTATGCGCTGCAGCCCAGCCTAATAATCGACCTCTTGGCGATCTTGCCGTTTTTTCTTGCGCTGATTGGACCCAGCGATTTTCAGGTCTTGCTGATTTTCCGGTTGATCCGTTTTTTTAAGCTCGCGCGTTACTCGCCGGGCATTCGCTCGTTGCTGGAATCGGTCCGCGAAGAGAGGCGTGCCTTGCTGGCCTGCCTGGTCATTCTCGGCGGGTTGATGATCGTCACCGCCGCCCTGATGCATGTGGTTGAGGGCAAGATACAGCCCGAGAAATTCGGCTCCATTCCTGAGGCTATGTATTGGTCGATCATCACGCTGACCACTGTCGGTTACGGCGATGTCTACCCCATCACGGCTGCGGGCAAGCTGGTCGCGGGCGCGACCGCGATTCTGGGGTTGATCATGCTCTCACTTCCGGTCGGCATTATCGCAACCTCTTTCGCCGAAGTCATTCACCGGCGTGATTTCGTCGTCACCTGGAACATGGTGGCGCGCGTCCCGCTTTTTTCGGCCCTGAATGCGAGCGAGATTGCCGCAATCATGCGCTATCTGCGCTCGCAGGTCGTCGATGCTGGGGAGGTCATTGTGCGACGCGACGAGCCCTCGGATTCGATGTTTTTCATTGCCAGTGGCGCAGTGGAAGTAGATTTGGGTCGCCGTCGGCTGCGCATGGAAACAGGCCGCTTCTTTGGTGAGGCCGCTTTGCTCAGCGAGGCGCATCACAGCGCGACTGTGCGCGCGATTGAAGCCACGCATCTCCTCGCACTCGATCGTGAGGATTTCATGCTGTTGATTCAACAAAACCCGGATATCGCCCAGCGAATCAACGATGGCATTGCCGGCTTGAAGGCGGTGCAGCCGATCGATCCTGGAGGGGATATCGCGCAGGGCGAATTGTCGCCCCTGAACAACACGATCCGCGAAGAATAGGCGGAGTGGCCAATTTTCAGACAAAATGTAAGAAAACCAACAGTTTAATAGCCAACAAACGAATAAAAATTTACACAAATCTTAGGAAATGAACATTAACTAACATTCAGCGAAACGAATTGGCTGAGAGAACCCATGTCAGAAGGACGTGCAGAATCGCTCCATTCCGGGGGCGAGAACCCGACGCGATTTGGCATCAACGCGAAGTTGACGGGCGGCCTCGCTCTGATGGTCGTTTTGATTATCCTGGTGGGGTTTCTTGGGTACCGTGGCTTGAATTCTGCGCTGCAAGCCCTCGACATGTCGATTGTCTCGTCGGATGAGTCTGTGTCCGCCCTGGTGCTGGAACGCGATGTGATGGAGTTGGGCCGCCGGGCTGAGAGCTTCATCGTCTCTGGGGAGATGAACGCTCTCGAGCGCTCGCGAGCCCTGCTCACGCGTATTCGATCCAACTTGTCTTCTGTCGCCGATTCTGATGCGACGCGCACTGCCATCGATGCCGTCGAAAATCATGTCAATCAGCTCGCCAACCTGTTTGAAAAGCGCAATGCCGCCGCGACCAGCGATCTGGACCGCTTGAGCTGGCGTCTTCAGCGCTTGTTTTCCGGTCTGACTTCAGCGGCTGTCATGAATGCCGATGGTTCGATTGGCCAGGCGGCAGCCGATTTGCAAGAGCTATTTGCGGCTGCGCGCACACAAGAATTACGGTTCCTGGCCAGCCGGGATTTTGCGCATCGCGAAGGCTTCGATGACGCGATCGGCCAGATGGTGACTCAGGTCTCAGAACTCGAACAACGGCTGAGCGATAGCAGTGTTCAGGGTATGGCGCGCCAAATCCGAGCACTTGTTCACGACTATCGGGATGCTGCCGGCGCGATTCTCGATGCAAGCGCGCAGATTTTTCGGATCGTTGACGGACCGTTCCCGCGTGACATCGCTCGCGTGGCGGAGCAAGCCGAGAAGGTGCGATATGCGAAGCTCGCGAGCCTTCGCATGGTGCAGCAAGATGCCAGCAACCAGACGGGTTGGTCTCAGGCCATGATGCTGATTGCCGGACTTGTTTCCCTCGCGCTCGGGCTTTTGGGTGTCTTGCTCATTTCAACCCGCATTGTCCGACCGCTCTCGCGGATTTCACATGGCCTGCAACGCTTGGCGCAGGGAGATTGGCATTCCGAGGTCTATCAAACCAATCGCAAGGATGAGATTGGAGCCATTGCCAAGGCCATGGCCATTTTTCGAGATAGCGGCCTGTCGAATGAGGCCTTGCTGGAAGCTCGCAAAGTTTCGGAAAAAGACCGCGAGACTCGGCAAGAAAGCATCGAGAAAGCGATTGCCGAGTTCGAGATTGTGGTGGCCTCAGTTGTGGCGACTGTCTCGGAGTCGTCGCTCGCCGTGCATGGCGCGGCGTCCACCTTAGCCGAGTCAGCCGGCGCAAGCTCGGCCAATGCGGAAGCTACACAAGAATCGACAAGCCGCGCCGCAGCGCGCGCCCATGAGGTGATCGCAGCTGGAGAGCGTCTAGCCGAGGACGTTGAACATCTCTCCGAGCGCATCGGCGCGTCTCTCGAAATCGCCGACCGAGCCCGTGAAGAGACCCGCCTTTCAGCCCAAAGCGTTCAAGATTTGTCCACGGCGACCGAACGGATCGGCGACATTCTCAAACTCATTCAGGAGATTGCGAGCCGAACCAATCTTCTCGCTCTGAATGCCACAATCGAGGCTGCCAGAGCGGGTGCGGCGGGTCGCGGGTTCTCGGTCGTGGCTTCCGAAGTCAAGCAGCTGGCGAGCCAGACTGCGCTTGCCACACATGAGATCGCGGAACAGGTCTCCTCGATCCAGAATGCAACCAGCCAGTCCGTGGCTTCTTTCAGTGCCATCGAACAGGTCGTGAACCGGATGAGCGAGCTTTCGATCATCTTGCGGACAACCGTGGACGAGCAAACCCGCTCGGCGCGCCAAATTGCAGCAACGATGAGCGACGGTGTGGACGATACCCAGCGCATCAGCGCTCATATGGGGCAGCTGCGCGGCAATGTGGAACAGACCGAACAATCTGCAGCGAGCCTGCTGGCGATGTCCGGTAATCTCAACCACGAATCTCAGGTGCTTCAGGAACGTGTCAGCCAGTTCCTCGCGCAGGTCCGCGTCGCCTGACGCGCGCGGACCCGCTTCGATTAGAGGCTTTTATGCCGCCGCCATCGCCGCCTTGAGGTTCTCGTCGATCTTGTCGAGGAAGCCGAGGGTCGAGAGCCATTTCTGGTCAGCGCCCACGAGCAGCGCGAGATCTTTGGTCATGTAGCCGGCTTCCACCGTATCCACGCAAACCTTCTCGAGCGTTTTCGAGAACTTCGCGAGTGCTGCATTGTCATCGAGCTTGGCGCGATGCGCGAGGCCGCGCGTCCAGGCGAAGATCGAGGCGATCGAGTTTGTGGAAGTCTGCTTGCCCTTCTGGTGCTCGCGATAATGGCGCGTCACAGTGCCGTGCGCAGCCTCGGCTTCCACGATCTTGCCATCCGGAGTCATCAGCACCGAGGTCATCAAGCCGAGCGAACCGAAGCCCTGCGCCACAGTATCCGATTGCACGTCGCCATCGTAGTTCTTGCAGGCCCAGACATAGCCGCCCGACCATTTGAGGGCTGACGCCACCATATCGTCGATCAGGCGATGCTCGTAGGTGATGCCGAGTTCCTTGTAAGCTGAGGCAAACTCGGCCTCATAGACCTCCTGGAAGATGTCCTTGAAGCGACCATCATAGACTTTGAGAATCGTGTTCTTGGTCGAGAGATAGACCGGATATTTGCGGTTGAGGCCGTAGTTCAACGAAGCGCGCGCGAAATCACGAATGGAATCGTCGAGATTGTACATGGCCTGTGCGACACCCGCGCCCGGCGATTTGAACACCTCGCGCTCGATCACTGTGCCATCCTCGCCCTCGAATTTCATCGTGAGCTTGCCCTTGCCGGGGAACTTGAAATCGGTCGCGCGATATTGATCGCCAAAAGCGTGGCGGCCGATCACGATCGGCTGAGTCCAGCCCGGCACAAGGCGCGGCACATTCTTGCAGATGATGGGTTCGCGGAAAATCACACCACCGAGGATGTTGCGGATCGTGCCATTCGGGCTTTTCCACATTTCCTTGAGCTTGAATTCCTGCACGCGGGCTTCATCGGGGGTGATGGTCGCGCATTTCACCGCCACGCCATGTTTTTTGGTGGCCTCAGCGGATTCAACTGTCACCTTGTCGTTGGTGAGGTCGCGATGCTCGATGCCGAGATCGAAATAGAGAAGGTCAATATCGAGATAGGGGTGGATCAGCTTGTCCTTGATGGCCTGCCAGATGATCCGGGTCATCTCGTCGCCGTCCATTTCCACAACCGGATTTTTGACCTTGATCTTGTTCATCTTATGCGCCCCAAAGCCCTCGAAAATCATTGAAACGCCGACCCTCCCAAGAGCCGGCAGCGGAAAGCCATCAAGGCTATCGCGGGCGCTATAGCATCGCGCGCGGACGAGTAAAAGCGGCTCAGACATGCCCCTTTCGAGGGGAGGGGATGCGGGTTGGGGGAGGGCTGGGCTTGACGTTCCCCGCGGCGCACAGCATGGGGCAGGCATGAGTGATAAAAAGACGCCTGTTGTCATCCTTGTCCGCCCGCAATTGGCGGAAAACATCGGCATGTGCGCGCGGGCCATGGCGAATTTCGGCCTCTCTGAGATGCGTCTCGTTTCGCCTCGCGATGGCTGGCCACAAAAGGCCCAGATGAAGAAGGGCGCGTTCTCTGCTGCCGCAGGCGCCACGCATGTGCTCAGCGCTGCGAAGCACTATGATACGCTCGATCAGGCGGTTGCCGATCTCCACCATGTCTATGCCACGACGGCACGCTATCGGGAGCAGGCTAAGCCTGTTGAGGCTCCGGCGAAAGCGATGGCAGATGCGGCGTCACGCGTCGCCTCTGGCCAGCGCGTTGGCCTGATGTTTGGGCCTGAGCGCACGGGACTCGAAAGTGACGAGGTGATGCTTGCCTCCTCGATCATCACCTTTCCGGTGAACCCGGAATATGCCTCGCTCAACCTCGCGCAAGCCGTTTTGCTCACGAGCTACGAATGGATGCGCGCCTCAAAGGGGGATGTGCTGCCGTTTTCGATGCCCGAGGAAAGCCCGCCCGCATCTCAGGAGATGGCCAACCAGTTTTTCGCGTTTTTCGAGAAGGAACTGGATCGTGTGCGCTTCTTCCATCCCGAGAACAAAAAGCCGGTGATGTTGCGCAACCTGCGGAACATGCTCCACCGCATGAGCCCCTCCGAGCAGGATATCCGCACACTCTGGGGCGCGATCGATCTGCTCGCCAAGGGTGGCAAGCAGCCGGGCTCGAAACAGAAGCCGCTCCAGCCCCCGGTCACGGATGCGTGAGCAGCGAACTTTGCTGCATCCGCGAAAGGAATTTCGCCGTATTCTGAGGCGAGGATTCCAAACATGATCAATCGCCGTCAAATTCTCGCTGGTTCCGTCGCCGCGCCGTTCCTGATGAGCGCAGATGCGCGATCGCAGGCGCGAGCGGATGTCGATGTGGCTATCATTGGCGCAGGAGCCGCTGGCTTGCATGCCGCGCACATCGCGAAGGCTCAGGGGCTCACGGCCCGGATTTTCGAGGCTCGATCCCGCGTCGGCGGACGTGTCTACACCAACACTACGTTAGGCTCGTCGTTTGAGGCGGGCGCCTTTTACATCCATTGGTCAGAAGACAATCCCTGGACCGAGATCGCGAAAAAGCTTGGCGTTGCCGCCATTGACGACAACAATCTCTGGGGTGGTTTCAATGTCTTTGCGAATGGCCGCCCACTCTCTGCCGATGAACGCAGCCGGCGTCGCGGCGGGTTTTGGCGTCTCTCGAGCGTGCTCGATGGCCAACCCCCTGGAACTGATATGTCGTTCGGCGAAGCCGCGCGCCGTCTGAACCCGGATGTGCCTGAAGCCGCGAGCGGCATGACCCTGCTGAACCTCGGCGAAGACGCTGATCGCGTCTCGATCCGGGACTATCAGCGCCTCAATGCGGGCGATGATCTCGTCGTGCCCACGGGTTATGGCAAGCTGCTCGAACTTTACGCGCAAGGCCTCGATATTGCTCTGGAGACGCCTGTCACGGCTGTGGATTTTTCTGGCGCAGGCGTGGTCTTGGAAACCGCACGCGGCACGGTGCGCGCCCGCGCAGCCGTGATCACTGTGCCAGTGAACGTGCTGAAAGCCGGCGCGATCCGCTTCACGCCTGCATTGCCCGCTTCCACCCTTGCGGCCCTGGATGGCCTCGGCATGGGCGCGTTGACGAAGCTGGCGCTCAAATTTGAGGGCACGAAATTCGGGCAATCGAACTGGACGCAGTTTTTCGATACGGGCTCGAAAGGCGATCTCGTCAATTTCGAATTCTGGCCGTTCGGGAATGATCTCGTCGTGGCGCATTTCGGTGGAGATTATGCGCGCGGTGTCGCTGCTTCTGGTGAAGCAGCGGCGGTGGATCATATGCTCTCCCGCCTTCTCGCGATTCTTGGCGAGGATGCACGCAAGGCCTTCCGCGGCGGCCAGCTCGCGGGCTGGAGTGCTGAGCCGACATCGCTTGGCTGCTATTCCATCGCGAAACCCGGCCAGATGGCGGCGCGTGATGCGCTGGCTGAACCTGTCGCCAACCGCCTGTGGTTTGCGGGCGAGGCCTCGGCGGGTGGCGGCTCGATGACTGCCGGCGGCGCAGCTTTGGCGGGTGCCCGCGCGGTCGAGATGATCCGCAAAATCCTCTGAGCTTCTTGCCGTTTTCGCGCGAATCTCCTTTCACTGATGCTCAGAAGGGCGGAGTGGGATGGAGCACGCGGAACAAACCGGCCAAGGGAGCAAGCGACCGCGCATTCTCGTGTTTGATTCCGGCCTCGGTGGGCTCACGGTGTTCCGAGCGATCCGTGCGTTGCTTCCGGGTGCGGATTACCTCTATCTCGCCGACGACGCCCGCTTTCCCTATGGCGCACTGGCACCCGATGAGCTGATCAGCGGCGTGATTGAGGTCATCGGCACTGCGATGCGCGGCTTTGACGCCGATTGCATCGTCATCGCCTGCAACACGGCCTCCACGCTGGTGCTGCCGGCCCTGCGTGCGGCCTATACAATCCCGATTGTCGGCACCGTTCCTGCAATCAAGCCGGCGGCGGCCGCGACGAAAAGCGGCCTTATCTCCGTGCTCGCGACGCCCGGCACCGTGAGCCGGGATTATACGGCCGAGCTCATCCGCGATTTCGCCAAAGGCGTGGAGGTCACGCTTGTGGGCTCGAAAGCGCTCGCCGGCCTCGCCGAGCGGGCCTTGCGGGGCGAAGCGGTTGAGGATGACGCGATCGCCGCTGAAATTGCGCCATGCTTTGTCGAAAACGGCGCGCGGCGCACCGATACAATTGTTCTCGCCTGCACGCATTATCCGCTGCTGCTCGATCGCCTCCGGGCGCTCGCCCCCTGGCCTG
>JBOFZC010000179.1:0-12005 GCA_051654985.1 Rhabdaerophilum sp. | reverse complement strand
TGCGCCGGAAGACGTAAACAGGCTGACAAGACACCTTCGCTTGCGAAGAGTTTGGCTTCTACGCCGTTAACGACGATTCGAATTCGTTAACGATGCCTGTTTCCCTTCGCGTCAGGGTTCCGTAAACTAATCGTTAAATGCGAGTGTTCCGCTCCCCGTAGGCCTTTCGTGCATTCGGGAGGTTTCCGGTCATGCGACCGAGCGGAAAAGTGAACGAGGTGGGATGCTGATGGCCACGCAAAAGAAAAACCCCGATGCGTCGGAAGCCGGTCTTTCGGCTGTTGAGGAAGCTCTGGGCCTGGGTGGCAATCCACCGGCTGACAAGAAGTCCGATGGCCCGCGCCTGCCGAGGATCGACGATATCGACATCTTCAAGCCTGAGAAATCTGCCGCTGGCGAACCGACGCCCGAGGCCAAACTCGAGATCAAGCCGCCGCAGCGCAAGGCGAAATCCGAGAAGGCTTCTGCGAACGAAGATGCGGATTTCTCGGCTCGTCGAGAAACCGAATCCGAACCCGCTGCACCAAGTGGCGAAATCCGTCGCTCTTCAATTTTGCCCGCGAATGATGATCGTCGCGCCTCGGTTTCAGAGCTGCTAGAGCCCCTCCGTCAGCAGGCCCCACGCACGGCCTATCTCGTCGCAGGGCTTTTCAGCCTGCTCTGGGTCGCAGCGGCATGGCTGCTGCTCTCGAAGCCGGACGGCACATTTTTCGCGGCCGACGGCGTGCTGCGCCAGGGGATCGAAACGCCTTTGGCCCTCGCGGGCATTGGCGTTATTCTGCCCATTCTGTTTGTGTTTGCGCTCGCCGCCCTGCATCGCCGTTCGCGCGAATTGCGCTCTTCAGCGCGGGTGATGGCGGAGGTTGCGGCACGCCTCGCCGAGCCTGAAAATGTTGGCGCCGATGCCGTGTTCACACTTGGACAGGCGGTGCGCCGCGAAGTTTCATCGATCGGTGATGGCGTCGAACGGGCCCTTTCTCGCGCGACCGAGCTTGAAAGCATCGTGCATGGCGAGGTGAGCGCTCTCGAGCGCTCTTATGCCGACAACGAATACAAGATGCGCCAGCTCGTGACCGAACTCGCTGCCGAACGCGAGGCGATCATGGCCACTGCCGACCGTATTCGTGTCACCATCGATGCCGCGCATCAGGGCTTTTCGGCCGATATCGGGAAGGCCAGCGATAGTATCTCGAAGGCGATTGACGGCGCTGGAGAGCGTGTGACCTTCATCATCGGTGGCAAGCAGGATGAACTTGTCGCAACCCTTGATCGCTCGGCGACCCATGCCAGCGACCTTATACGGGTTCGTACCACAGAGCTGTCGGAAGCGCTTTCGGGTGCAGCCGCAGAAACCAATGCGTCCCTCGAATCCGCCAGCAAAACCATCAACCTGCAACTCGTTGAAACTCGCAATTCTGTGGTCGAGGAAATCGAGCGCGCGACACGCGATTCCTCAAACGGCCTCGGCCAAGCCACTTCGGATCTCGCAACCCGCCTTTCCGAACAAACCCATGTGATGCAACAGGAAATCATGGGCGCAAGCCAGCGCGCGACCGAGGGTATGCGCATTTCCGGCGCGGCGCTGACTGCGGAATGGGAAAATGTAACGAACGCCACCACACGTCATCTCACGGAGGTCAGTGAGACTTCCGCGCAGCTTATTGGGGCAACGGGATCCAAGCTTACGGCCGATTGGGAAACGACAATCGGAGATTCGGCGCGTCATCTCACCGAAACCAGCGAGGCCTCGGCGCGGCTGATCCGCGAAACCGGTGCATCGCTGAAATCGGAGGTGACTGAAACGGCGGAAGTTGTGAACACCGCCTTCCAGAACAATAGCCGCGATATCATCGAAAATATCGGCAGCCGTGCCATCGAGATCAACGATACGATGCGCGCGGCAAGCGCCGATTTCATCGCTTCGATGGAAAGCCGTGGCGTGGACACCGCAAAGCTCATCGAGGAAAAAGGCACGGCTATCGTCGAGCAACTCACAGCCCGCTCTGATCAACTGGCGGATCGTATGGTTGGCACTGCGAGCCGCATTGAGGACACGCTCGGCACCACGAGCCGTGCCATTACCGGTGCGATGGAGGAAACCTCGCGCAGCCTGGAATCTACCCTCGGCCAGAGCGCGCGCGACATCGAAACGCTTCTCAGTTCCAATGCTCAGCGCATCAATGACACATTCGGTGCGAACGGGCTTCAGATCGAAACGACGCTTCAGCGCTCGATCGCCCGCATTGAAGATACGTTGTCCCTCAATACCCGCGCGATCGAGACCGCGCTCGAAAGTCATCGCGGTGGCTTCGAGTCGGCTCTTGCCACGCAGGGTACGGCGCTGATCGACATGATCGGCACGCGCGTGTCGCAGGCGAACGAAGCGTTCGGCATCGCCGGCGAGAGCCTGGGCATGCTGATTTCTGACCGCACGCGTGAAGCCACTGTGGGCCTCAAGAGCGAGCTGGATGATCTCGGCCTTGCGCTGGCTCGCCAGGCAACGGAGGCCACGGAGCGCCTCGCTGGCACCGGGCGTGATGTCCTGCAAGCGCTCAACCAGCATGGCGCCAAAGTGAACGAGGCCCTCTCTGCCAATGCGCATAAGCTCGCAGATACGGTGACCGAACGCACCTCCGGTCTTGGCGAACGTTTCGCACAGTTCGAGAAAACCTTCGTCTCGACCGCTGACAAGCTTGAACATACCATCGTGGCGCAAAGCGATGTGCTTGGTGCGCGTATCGCCGAGCGCACGTCGAGTGTTACCGGCAATCTCGAAAGCCTGCTCGCGCGCGTCGAAACCGGGGTCGATGACCGGACCCGTGCACTCGGCGATATGGTTGCCTTGCGCACACTCGAGTTCACACGCGTTGTGAATGAAACCGGCGGCTCGCTGCTCGGCAGTCTCGAACAGAAGGTGCAATTTTTCACCGAGAAAGTTGTCAATCCGCTCGAGGCGCAAACCATCTCGATTGAAGCTCGAGCACGCGAAGCCTCCAACGAGATTGCTTCGCGTCTCGACCAGAGCTCGGATGCCATCTTGCTGCGCGCCGGCGAAGTGGAACGCAGCCTTACCGCCCTGTCGCGTGATGTCGGCTCGGAACTGATGAACCGCGCCGAGCAGATCTCGGCCCTGATCGACGAAAAAGGCGCCAATTTCGTTTCGAATTTCGATCGCAACGGCAAAGAGATGGTCGCAGGCCTCGAAACCGCTTCAGCGGACATCGCCCGCCGAGTCACGGCATCGCTCGCGGAACTCAACGCCGCGATCCAGAGCGGCTCTGCGACATCACTGCATCAACTCGTCGATGCAAACGACAAGCTGCGCGGCGAAGTCTCGGGCCTGCTCGACAAGCTCGGCGAAGCCAACACAGTGCTCAACACCGTTGTCGGCACCACCAGCAAGAACCTTGTGGAACTCGAAGGGCGCATGGGCGAGCGCGTGAAGGGCTTGGAAGCCACGCTTGCCGCCATTCTTTCTGCCGCCAATCAAGGTTCGGACGCTTTGGTCAGCCGCGTCGAAGCCATCCGTTCGGCCTCGGGCGCGCTTCTTGCCAACAGCCAGAATGTTGCGGAAACTCTTGATGAGCGCGCCACCAATATGCGCGCGATCAGCAATGAACTGGCGCAAAACCAGGTCGGTCTCGCCGATATGTTGGCGAGCCGCCAGCAGGCTTTCGAAGGCCTCGTGAACACGCTCAACGCCCGCATCGAAGATGTCGATGCCATGCTGCGCTCGTTCTCGAGCCTCGTCGGCGACCAGCTCTCGACAGCAGAAGCGCGAGCGCGCGAGGCCTCCATGCTTGTGCATCAGAGCGCTGAAGGCGCCACACAGGCCATTGCATCGCAATACGAGCGTATTCGCCTCGAAACTGGCAAGGAACGCGAACGCACAGCCTCGGTTCTGCGTTCGGCCTATGAGCAGGCGAATTCGGAGATGTCATCACTGTTCCAAGGCGGACTGGATGGCTTCCTCTCGACTGCAGCCGAATTGCGGCAGGCTTCACGGGATATTGTCGCTGATCTCGAAGCCACACGTGCGGCTCTCCAAAGCGGCGGGCTCGAAATCCCGACCCAAGCCCGCGAGGCGAGCCAGCAGCTTAAGCGCGTGGTCGGAGATCAGCTTCGTGCGCTGAACGAACTCAATGAGATCGTCTCACGCTCAGGCCCAGCTTTGGATGTCGCCGAACCGCGCCGCAATGAAGGCTCGGAACGTGCTTCCAATCTCGGATTGCGCGGCCCGGTGGAAACGCCGCGCCCGCAGCCGCGTCCTCAGCCGCCGGCTCCACCGGCGACACCTCGCGGCGCTTCCTGGCTCTCGGGCCTCCTGGAACGTGCCTCGGATGACGAACCCGCTGCACGCACACCGCGCAACGTCGAGACCGGTTCAGCGCGTCGGATCGAGAGCCTCGATAGCCTTTCGGTCGATATCGCCCGGATGATCGACCACGAAGCCGCGATCGAATTATGGGACCGCTACCGGCGTGGCGAACGCAATGTCTTCACCCGCAAGCTCTACACCTTGCAGGGACAAGAGGCGTATGACGACATCCGCCGCCGCTATCGGCGCGATGCCGAGTTCA
The DNA here is from genome assembly GCA_051654985.1 of Rhabdaerophilum sp. Classification (GTDB taxonomy): domain Bacteria; phylum Pseudomonadota; class Alphaproteobacteria; order Rhizobiales; family Beijerinckiaceae; genus Rhabdaerophilum. Next base: position 7,425 of record JBOFZC010000179.1, on the reverse strand, counting down.
AGCGCACGGTGGATACCTACATCGACCAGTTCGAACGGCTGCTCGCCGAGGTCGCGGGCGATGACCGCGATTCTCTCGTGGCACGCACCTATCTCACCTCCGATACCGGCAAGGTTTACACCATGCTCGCGCATGCGGCCGGGCGGTTCGATTGAGATTGAGGTTGTATCGGGGGACATGAAAAGGCGGCTTTTGGGCCGCCTTTTTCTTTCGCGAACACGAGAGTCATTCGCGACGATCCCCAGGATCGAGCGGGGACTCCATCTCTATGCTGCTACAAGGAAAAACTGGATTCCCGCCCGCCTTCGGCGTCGGGAATGACACCGGGATTTCGCCTCAGATACGGCTTGAAACCCAGGCCACGACATCGCGCAGGATATCTTGTGTAGCGAGATCGAGCGCGGCCGCTGCGGTTGGGCCGGTCGCTCCACCGGCAGGCACGCGGCGCGTGAAGATATTCCCCGCGACGATCCGGCCGGAGCGATCATTGACGATTTTCACCGACAGCTCGATCACCGCCTCGCCCGAGGCTTCGTCGATGCCGAAACGGCGGATCTCGGAATTGACCTGCGCTGCCGGCAATAACCGGTCGCCGGGGCGGCCAACGCCGGTGATGCGCTTGGCGTTCTCGAAGGTCTGGATCAGGCGCACCTGCAAGAGTTTCGGCAGTCGGTCAGCCCATTGAACTTCCGGCAGATAGGCAATGCCAGAGCCGCGTGTCATCACGATGAGCCGATTGGTATCGAGCGCTGCGAGCGCGGAAGGCTCGGCCACGACAATCAGCGCCCGCCCCTGTCGTGCCTTGAGGCCGTCGCGCGGCGCGGAGATATCGAAGGTCGCCGGCGGAGGCCCACCACCACATGCCGCAGCAAGCAATGCCGCAAGCGAGGCCGCAGCCAGCCGCACGGCCAGCCTGCTTGTCGCTCCACGCTCTTTGCCTGAACTCATCACGCGCCCAAAACTCTATCGCCGATATTCGGGAATATTGGATTGCCCGCCAAAGAGCAATTGCGAGGGGTTGCGTTCCAGCGCACGCACAGCACGGCCAAGATCGTTCACCGCCTTGCGGCTATCCGCAGCAAGCGCCTCGAAATCCCTGAGGCCCGGCCCTGTGAAGCGCTGAAGTCCGGCCGAAAGCTCTTTCGTGCGCTGATCGAGATTGCCGGCGAGTGCCCGAATGGAGCGCGCAGCCTCCGTCAATTCGTTGATCAGGCCAGAGGTCGCGCCATCCTGCCCACCGCCGAAAAAGCCCTCGGCGCCCGCCATGACGTTATCGAGGCGGCCCACGGCGCGCGTCACAGTATCGGCGACGCCGGTGATTTCCTTGATGGCACGCTCGACATCCGGCGCCGTGCGCCCGAGCACGGAAGCAAATTTCTCAGCGCCATCAAAAGTGCGGTTGATGCGCTCGGGATCGATGGCTTTGGCGAGCTTGCTGACTTCATCCAGCGCCGTATCGAGCTTGCCAGCACTTTGCTGGAGCTGCTTGGCGAGCACCCCAGCGTCCAGCAGCATGGTCGCGACACCTTGCCGGTTCTGCGCGAGCGTTTCCGTAAAGCTCGCAATATTGCCGACGGCCTGATTGAGGGTGCGGGCATCGATGCCGCGTGTCAGCGCCTCGGCCTCATCGACGAATTTCTCGATTCGTGTTGAAAGCGAGCCGATGCGCTGGCTCATTTCGCCGACATTCGCGAGGAACGCTGCGACGCCTGAGGAATTCTGGCCCAGTGCATTAGAGAAAGCTTCAACGTTTCTCAGCGTCGAAATAATCGAACCTTCGCCCTGCGCGAGGATGTTGTCAGCGCGCGTGAGCACCGTATCGATCCGCCCCGAGAGGCGCTGCACGGTTTCGACGATATCCTGATAATCCGAGCGATCGGCAAAGATCGTGGGCGGCCCCGTTGGGTCAAGCGACGCCAATTCGGCAGCACCTGCGGCACCGCCCGAGAGCTGAATCGACGCAACGCCGGTCAGCCCCTGTGATTCCAACCGAGCCTTGGTATCGGTCTTAATCGGGGTCTTCAGGTCGACCGAGATTTCAGCCACCACGCGGCTCGGATCGGAAGCCAGCAGATTGATTTGGGTCACCTCACCCACACGCAGGCCATTGAACCGCACGCTCGATCCGCGCGACAATCCCGACACCGAGCCAACAAAAATCACGCGATAGACCACGCGATCGCCATTCTCGGCCGCGCGCGTGAACCAGAACACGAAGCCGAACACACCGGCAATAATCGCCAGCGTGAACAATCCGACAATCGCGTAATTGGCCTTGTTTTCCATCGCTCGATGTTACGCTTTCTTCGTGTGGACATGGCTCGCGCGGGCGCGCGGACCGTTGAAATAGGCCTGAAGCCAAGGATGAGGCTCAGCCCGCAGCTTGTCGAGTGTTCCCTCCGAGAGCACCCGACCATCGCCAAGTGCGGCTATGCGATCGCAAATTCCGGCGAGAGAGTCGAGATCATGTGTCACCATGAAGACGGTAAGCCCCAGGGTCGAGCGCAAAGTCGCGATGAGCTGGTCAAAATCGCCAGCACCAATCGGATCAAGGCCAGAAGTCGGCTCATCAAGAAATACAATTTCAGGGTCGAGCGCGAGGGCGCGTGCCAGAGCAACGCGCTTGATCATCCCGCCGGAAAGCTCGGAAGGGAAGCGCTCGGCGGCCTCAGGTTTTAGCCCCACGAGCTGCAACTTCAGCATCGCCATCTCATCCAAAAGGCGCGGCGAGAGCTTGAGATATTCCCGCATCGGGAACTGGATATTCTGCTTCACCGTCAGCGAAGAGAACAGCGCACCATGCTGGAACAGCACACCCCAGCGCTTCTCGATCAGCCGGCGGCGCTGCGGGTTCACTTTGTCCATGTCGTGCCCGAACACGCGCACCGAGCCCTGGCGTTTGCCGACCAGCCCGATGATCGTGCGCAGCAACACCGATTTACCAGTGCCGGAAGCACCGACGACACCGAGAATTTCGCCACGCCGCACATCGAGCGCGAGGCCATCAATGATATTGCGCTCGCCAAAGCCGACCGTGAGATTTTCAACCTCGATGATCAGGTTTCCGTCGTCATCGCGAGTATCTTGTTCGAGTGTGAGAAGAGTTTCACTCATCGCATCAGTACTTTATGGCCGCGAAGAACATCGCGAAAAGGCCATCGACCACGATCACGATGAAAATCGATTTTACGACCGAGGCCGTGGTATGAGAGCCCAGCGATTCAGCGCTGCCGCGCACCGCAAACCCCTCGATGCAGGCGATCAACCCGATCACGAGCGCCATGAACGGCGCCTTGTACATGCCCACCAGAAACGTGTTCAGGCCGATGATATTCTGGACGCGCGAGAAAAAAATCTCGAAGCTCACGTTGCCATAGAACTGGGCCACCAGTGCGCCGCCGGAAATGGCCGCCATCGAGGACACGAAGGTCAGCAATGGCAGACCGATTAGCAGCGCAATAATACGCGGCAGAACCAGCACTTCGATCGGGTCGAGGCCCATGGTTTGGAGCGCATCCACCTCCTCGCGCATTTTCATTGAGCCGAGTTCGGCTGTAAACGACGAGCCGGAACGGCCGGCGATCATAATCGCAGTCAGCAAGACCGCGAGTTCGCGCAACACCAGAACACCAATCAGATCGGCGACAAATTGCGCCTGACCGAATTTCTCGAGCTGGAAAATCGTCTGCTGGGCAATAATCGCGCCCACCAGAAACGAGATCAGAATGATGATCGGCACGCCGCGCAAGGCGACGCGTTCGAGCTGGGTTACAACCGCGGCCGGACGCAGCCGCGTGCGCCCGATCACCACGCGAAACAGAGCCGCCATGACTGCGCCAAGAAACGCGACACCATTCGAGACGTCCTTGCCTGCATTCACCACCGCTTGGCCGATATCGATGAGCATCGGGTAAGCGCCATGCCGATGTGGTGTCGCCGGCGCTTGCATCTCGGCTTGCGCCACCTCAGCCAACAGGTGACTCTGGTCGCGTCGTAGTCCCGTGAGGTTCACTGTTTCATGGGAATCGGAAAGCTGAAGCCGCGTGCGCTGGATCAGCCAGGCACCCACCGTATCAAGGTTGATGATGCCGGCACAATCCAGCCTCAGAGACTGATTGAAAACGCCTTTTGGGTGTTTCGAGAGTGCTTCCGACAGGGCCTCTTCAAGCTCCTGCGCGTGGTCAGCCGTCCACGCCCCCGCGAGTTGCAAAGCTTGGACCTGTCCTCTGCTATCAACCCAAACTGCTGATGGCCGCGCCATCGATACACCCCGCCCATCGAGGGCTTGTTCAGCGAAGCACTGCCCCGCAATGCGCAAACTTCAATCAATGTCTCGTATCACCGTGTGAAAGCACGCGGCAAGGCAGGAAACGAAAGACATCGTTAACCAATTTTAAGGCAAGGTTGTCGCTGGAATGCCAGGCCTCAATTCCAGAGCATAGAGCGGCTCAGCAGCATGACGTCGTTGATCAAACCGCCGATATTCGACGCCAACGCGTTCGAACAGATCGAAGCCGCCGTGATGGAAACCGAGCGCGGGCGCTGGTTTCTCAACGAATATGCGCGCCGCAATCGCCATGCCGAGACCGAGACCATTCTCGACGCCATCGACAAACTCTCTCGCAACATGAACACCCGGCCGATGTTGATCGGCACGGATCAGCTTCACCGCAACATTCTTGATATGGCGCGCGCCATTCTGCGCACCGAAAAAGAGATCCGCGCGATGCGCGGGCGCGACGGAGGCACGGTTCAGTTCGCCGCCGCCAGCGAAACGCTTGATGCCGTGATCGGCACCACTGAGCAGGCGACTTCCGCCATCCTTTCCGCCGCCGAGCGCGTTCAGGAGCAGGCCTGGACGATGCGCGAACAGGGTGAGGACCCTGAAATCTGCGATCAACTCGATCGCAGCGCGACCGAGATATACACCGCGTGCTCCTTCCAGGATCTGACGGCCCAACGCATCGCCAAAGCGGTGGAGACCTTGAAATTCCTCGATCACCGCATTCGCGCGCTGGTCGAAGCAGCTGGCCTTTCCGATACCATCGCCGAAGAAATCGAGGATATCGATGCCACGATCGCGATGGAAATCGAGACCGAGAAAAGCCAGCCCGATATCTGGATGAGCGAAGCCAATCAGGCTGAAATCGACGACACCTTCGATTTCTTCACACCAGCTGAGCGCGCTGAGCCCACGATGGTGGGTGCCGACATGCTGGACGTGACACCAGCCCCTGCGCACGGAACCCCTGTCATCGAACCTGCTGAGGTCATCGAGCCAGCAGCATTCGTGGAAACAACCCAGCAGGTCGAGCATCTTTCGCCTCTGACGGTCAAAACAGATGCAGATATCTTCAGCGAAATCTCGGCTCGCAGCGAAGATGAAGCTCTGTTCGACGAGATGGCCGATATTCTCGCCACACCGGAAACGCCAGTTGCGGAAGGCCCCTCACCGCTCGACAGCCTCGACGATCTTTCCGCACGGGACCGGCTGCGCGCTTTTCGTTGATTGCGGGTTGCTTGATTGCTCCTGAAGCGCCTAAGCTCGGCTGGCCCTCTCCCGGACCCGCCTCATGCCCGTCGAAACATCGTCATCCGCCGTGCCCTCTCCCGGCGACGCACAGCAGCGTCCACTGATCGGTATCCTGTTCAAGATCGCCTCGGCCTTTGCCTTTTCGTGCATGGGTGCAGCGGTGAAGATCATCGGCTCGATCACACCAGCCGATCAGAGTTTTCCGGTTGGACAAATCGTCTTCGCGCGTTCGTTTTTTGCGCTGATCCCGGTTTTCATCTGGATGGCGTTCGTCGGCAAGCTGACATCCGCGTTCCACACGAACAATCATAAGGGACATCTGAAACGCGGGTTGATCGGCTCGCTCGGGATGTTTTTCGGCTTCTCAGCCCTCACCCTGCTGCCGCTGACCGATGCCACAGCGATCTCGTTTACGACGCCGCTCATCTCTGTGGTGCTCGCCGCCTTCGTGCTCGGCGAAGTGGTGCGGCTCTATCGCTGGAGCGCGGTGCTTGTCGGCTTTATCGGTGTGATCATCATGCTATGGCCGTATATCTCGGCGGATGCCATCAGCCGTCAACCCGATCCGAAACTGGCCCTCGGCGCTCTGTTCGGGTTCTTTGGCGCCACCTGTGCGGCCTTCGCGATGATCGAGGTGCGTCGCCTCACCAGCACGGAAACGACCGCCGCGATCGTGATTTATTTCTCACTGATGACGACCACCTTCGGCATGCTGACCGTTATCGGCGGAGCGATCGACCCGGATTGGGCCTGGCGGACTCCGAATATCAACCAGGCCTTGTTCCTCGTTCTTGTCGGCGTCATGGGTGGTTTTGGGCAGATTTTCCTCACTGAGAGTTATCGCCGCGCACCGGCCTCTACGGTGGCCCCGTTCGATTACACCGGCATGATTTTCGCGGTAGGCTGGGGCTATTTCCTGTTTTCGGAACTGCCGCACCAATTGGTGGTGATCGGGGCGTGCATCGTCTGCGGCGCGGGCATCTATGTTATCCTGCGCGAGCGCCAGCTCGGTATTGATCGCAAGCGCCAGAGCGAGGCCTCTCCCACGCGCTCGATTTGAAACTCAACCTTCTAGCGGCGCAAGCGTGACCCGAAGGCCATCGAGTGCCTCGCCATTCCAGATGATCTGGCAAGCGAGGCGAGAATGCGGCGTAAGCGTCGCGAGTTGATCGAGCAGCGCCTCTTCGTCTTCGCGCTGTGCCGGAAGCCTGTCGACCCAAACCGGATCCACAATGATGTGGCACGTGCCGCACAGGCAGGCTCCGCCGCAGGTCGCAGCGATATCAAGCCCGCATTCGCGCATGATTTCCATCAGACGAAAGCCGTTCACGCCCGGCAGCAGATGATGCAGGCCGGCGCGATCGGTGACATGAAACGCACCATCCGCCAAAGCGGGATCAAATGCTTCGGCTGGCGCGGCATCATCGGCAAGGCGGTCTTCGAGCATGCTCGTTGCCCTATGCTGTCCGGGCCGTCGGTGGCGGTTGACCGGATTATATTGCACTGCACACTTGCCTCGTGCCTTGCGCTAGGGCAAGACAATAATTCGTCTATCCGAACGGTTCGGATGACAAAACGATCAGATTGGTCGCCCGATGGCCGAAAAAGACAAGTCCAGGGACTTCGAGGGCGGCGCCGCCGCGCTTTCTGGCCAGCTGGGCAAAACCATTCAGCGACTGCGCAAGAACTACAATCTCTCGCTCTCAGAACTCGCGGAGCAATCGGGAGTTGCGAAATCCATCATCAGCCAAATCGAGCGCAACGAAACCAACCCCACGCTTGCCACCATTTGGCGACTGAGCCAGGCGCTTGATATTTCGATCGAGCGCTTTCTGGTCGATAGCGACGACGAACCGATCATCGAGAAAATCTCGAAGGGCGACACACCGATC
>JBOFZC010000178.1:0-2170 GCA_051654985.1 Rhabdaerophilum sp. | reverse complement strand
CCAATATCGGCCAGCCAATCTCGCACCGCCTCGACCACATGCTGTCCGGCGTGCGCGCCCAGATCGCACTCAAGATCTACGGCGAGGATCTCGATACTCTCCGGCGCGTTGCGTCCGAATTCCGCGACAAGATGGCGGCAGTGCCGGGTGTCGTCGATCTGCAGATCGAGAAGCAGGTCCGCATTCCGCAACTCGACATCACCGTCGACTACGAGCGCGCTGCCCTGTTCGGAATGCAGCCGGCGGCCATCACCGAGGCGCTGGAGCGGCTCTCGAACGGTCGCGTCGTCTCCAAGCTTGTCGATGGCAACAAGCGCTTCGATGTGGTGATGCGCCTACCAGACGCGATGCGCACCACCCAAGCGCTCGGCGACATGCTGATCGAGACGCCGCTCGGCTGGGTGCCCGTCCGCCAGCTTGCCGATGTGCAAGAGACCGACGGACCCAACCAGATCCTGCGCGAGAACGGCAAGCGCCGCATCGTTGTGCTCGCCAACAGCGACGGCAAGACAGACATGGCCCAGATCGTGGCGGACATCCGCAAATCGGTGGCGGCCTCGCAACTCCCGCAGGGGTACTTCACCAGCTTCGAGGGCACCTTTCAGGCGCAGGAAGAAGCGACCCGCACCATCGGCATCCTCTCAGCAATCTCGCTCGCCATGGTGTTTGCCATTCTCTACAGCCGCTATCGTTCGGTTCTGTTCTCGCTCATCATCATGGGCAGCGTTCCTCTGGCCCTCATAGGCTCGGTGGCGGCGCTCTGGTGGTCAGGTCAGCCCTTGTCCGTCGCCTCGATGATCGGCTTCATCACGCTCACCGGCATCGCGGCGCGAAATGGCATCCTCAAGGTCAGCCACTACATCAACCTTGCCATCCACGAGGGGATGCCGTTTGCCGAGAATGCCGCATTTCAGGCGCTTGTGATGCGCGGCTCGCTGGAACGGCTGACGCCTGTCCTGATGACGGCGCTGTCAGCCGGGGTCGCTCTGGTCCCGCTGATGATCGACGCTGGCGCGCCGGGCAAGGAAATCCTGCACCCAGTCGCCATCACCATTTTTGGCGGCCTGGTCAGCGCAACCCTGCTCGACACGTTCCTGACGCCTGTGCTGTTCCTGCGCTACGGGCGCAAGCCGTTGCAACGCCTGATCGACAGCGTGAAGGCCGAACAGGCGACAGCCGCTGAGAAGTCTCCGGGAAAATCCCTGAAACCTATTGAAGCCTTCTGACCACGCCGACCCGAAAAGGATCACACCCATGCGCACCAAAGCCCTTGCTCTCGCCTTCATGCTGCTGTCCCTACCTGCGCTCGCGCATGAACCCCGCAAAGGGCCAAACGGCGGTGCGCTCGTCGATGCCGGCAGCTTTCATGTCGAGGTCCTGGGAAAGGGCACTGTACTCGAAGTGTATGTTTCCGACGGCGGCGATAAACCTCTCGAAGTGGTTGGGTTCAAAGCGCTCGCGATCATGGTGATCGATGGCAAGACCCAACGCATTGCGCTTGAACCTTCTCCAGATGGCAAGAAACTCATAGGTACAGCTCCGGCCTCACTGACATCGATCAAAGGAGCGGTTCAACTGACGGACAAGGACGGCAAGACCGCCACAGGCCGGGTGAACTGACGTGAACCTTGCCAGTCCGAACCGTCCTGCAACCGAACGACCGCACCACCATGAATAATCGATTGATGGCATCGATACGCGTACTCGGCGTGAGCGTTGCCGTGCTCACGCTGGGAGCGTGCGCTGCGGTACGCGAAGGTCCTGCATTGGTCTCGCCAGTTCCGGTAAGTTGGACCAACGCGGGCTCAAGCAACGAGCCCTATCTCAAAGCCGATTCAACAAACTGGTGGCGCGGCTATCGCGATCCCATCCTGAACCGGCTGATCGATCGCGCCCTTATTCAAAGCCCGACGCTCGAACAGGCGCTTGCCCGGGTCGATAGCGCGCGTGCTCTGGCGCGCTCTGAAGGCTCCGGACTGTTTCCGCGCGCCGACGGGGGCGGCAATATCGCGCTGACCCGCCGTCTATCCGGTTCACCGGAAGGCCTGAATGCAGCTGGCGAAGCCGCAGGACAAGGCCAAAGACGGGGGATCGGTACGTTCCAGGCCGGGTTCGACAGCTCATGGGAAATCGACCTTTTCGGTCGTGTCAGCAACGCCATCGCCTCGGC
>JBOFZC010000177.1:0-18496 GCA_051654985.1 Rhabdaerophilum sp. | reverse complement strand
ATTCCCGAGAAGGCGCTCGGCAGCACGCAGCTCGATTTCGTCGCCCACGGGAGTCGAGGTGCCGTGAGCATTGATGTAATCGACATCGCCAGCGCTGAGGCCGGCGCGCTTCAGTGCAGCCTGCATGCAGCGGAAAGCGCCATCGCCATCCTCGCTCGGCGAGGTGATGTGATAGGCATCACCCGACATGCCGTAGCCGACGATTTCGGCGTAAATCTTGGCGCCACGGGCCTGCGCATGCTCAAGTGCTTCCAGCACGACGACGCCGGCCCCCTCGCCCATCACGAAGCCATCGCGATCCTTGTCGTAAGGACGCGAGGCGCGCGTTGGATCATCGTTGAAGGCTGTTGAAAGCGCGCGGCAGGCGGAGAAACCGGCGAGAGAAATGCGCGAAACCGGCGATTCAGCTCCCCCCGCAAGCATCACATCGGCATCGCCAAGCGCAACCATGCGAGCGCCGTCACCGATGGCATGAGTGCCAGTGGCACAAGCGGTGACAACCGAATGGTTCGGCCCTTTGAGACCATGCGCGATCGAAACATAGCCTGAGGCCAGATTGATCAGGCGGCCGGGAATGAAAAACGGCGAAATGCGCCGCGGCCCCTTCTCGTTGAGAAAGACAGCCGTTTCGCTGATGCCTTCAATGCCGCCAATGCCAGACCCGAGGATCACACCCGTCGAGTTCTGATCCTCCGGCGTGGAAGGGTGCCAATGGGCATCATCCAGCGCCTGCTTTGCGGCAGCCATCGCGTAGATGATGAAGGTGTCGACGCGGCGTTGGTCTCGCGGGTCCATCCAGTCGTCGGGATTGAACTCGCCGGGGCCAGTGCCGCGCGGGATCATGCAGGCGATACGCGCCGCGAGGTCATCGACCTTAAAGTGCTCGACCTTGCGCGCAGCGCTCTTTCCGGCAAGCACGTTCTGCCAGGAGGGGGCGACGCCGCAACCATGCGGAGTCACCATACCCAGACCTGTGACGACGACCCGACGCAGCATCGTTTTCGACGTCAATACAGCAGCTTACGCTGCGTTCTTCTCAAGGAACTTCACGGCGTCGCCGACCGTCTGGATCGTCTCGGCTGCGTCATCCGGGATTTCAACACCGAATTCTTCTTCGAACGCCATGACGAGCTCGACCGTGTCGAGGCTGTCCGCGCCGAGATCGTCGATGAAATTCGCGCCTTCGACAACCTTGTCGGCATCGACGCTGAGATGCTCGATGACGATCTTTTTCACGCGCTCGGCAACATCGCTCATGGCTAACCCTTCTCTGTTCTTTAAACGCCCCGTGCGCACGCACCCGGTTTGGGGAAGCGCCTCGCAACCGGGAATTCCCTTTCATCAGTGAGGCGCGAATGTCAACGTGCGCCGCACCCAAAAGACTTCTTAAATCCTCGCCATCCCGCCATTCACGTGCAAGGTCTGGCCATTGACATAGGCGGCTTCCACACTCGCGAGATAAGCCACAGCGCTGGCGATCTCCTCGCCCTTGCCCATGCGACCCGCGGGAATCGACCCCATGATCGCTTCGCGCTGCTTTTCGTTCAGCGCATCGGTCATGGCCGATTCGATAAAGCCCGGTGCCACACAATTCACGGTGATGTTCCGGCTCGCGACTTCTGCCGCGAGGGATTTCGTCATGCCGATCATCCCGGCTTTCGCCGCGCAATAATTCGCCTGGCCGGGATTGCCGGTTACGCCCACCACGCTCGTAATGCCGATGATGCGCCCGAACCGGCGTTTCATCATGCCCTTCACCGCCGCGCGCGCGAGGATGAACGACGAGGTGAGGTTGACGGCGAGCACGCTGTCCCATTCCTCGTCCTTCATGCGCATAAAGAGGTTGTCGCGCGTGATGCCCGCATTGTTGACGAGGATATCGAGCCCGCCCATGGCCTTCTCGGCTTCCGGCACGAGGGCTTCCACCGAAGCCCTGTCAGAGAGGTTGGCGATGACAATATGGGCCCGCTCGCCGAGCTTGGCCGCCACGGCTTCAAGCGCTTCGCGGCGCGTGCCCGAGAGGCAAACCGTGGCACCCTGCGCATGCAAGGCTTCCGCGATGTGCGAACCAATGCCGCCCGAAGCACCGGTGACGAGGGCGAATTTGCCGGAAAGATCAAACATGAATGTCTCCTGTCAGGCCAAGAAGGCCGAAATGTCGTCTGCCGTTCCAACACTCACGGCCTCGCTCCCGGCAACGGCGCGCTTGGCGATGCCCGCGAGCACTTTGCCCGATCCGCACTCGACGAAGCGCGTGATGCCGGCATTGCCGAGATAGATCATGCTTTCACGCCAGCGCACAGAGCCGGTGACCTGCTCGACGAGATGGCGGCGGATGGCTTCCGGATCGGTGACGGGGGCGGCGGTGACATTCGCCACCACCGGCACTTTCGGAGCAACGATGTTGGCTCCTGCTAGTGCCTCTTCCATCGCGCGAGCCGCCGGGGCCATCAGCGCGGAATGGAAGGGGGCGGAGACAGGCAGCAGGATCGCCCGCTTCACGCCCTTCGCCTTGGCAATCTCGCAAGCGCGATCAATGGCCGCCTTGTCGCCCGAGAGCACCACCTGACCGCCGCCATTGTCATTCGCGACATCACAGATGAGGCCGGTATCGCCTGCCGCTTCCTCGGCGATCTCGCTTGCAAGATCCCATTCCGCACCGAGCAGGGCTGCCATCGCGCCCTGCCCCACTGGCACAGCGGCCTGCATTGCATCGCCACGGATGCGCAGGAGCTTCGCCGTATCAGTGATGGAAAGCGCGCCCACTGCGGCAAGCGCGGAATATTCCCCAAGCGAGTGGCCCGCGACGAAATTCGCGTCTTCAGCGAGATCAAGACCCTTTTCCGCCTCCAGAACGCGGATCACCGCGAGCGACACCGCCATCAGGGCGGGTTGGGCATTCGCGGTGAGCGTGAGTTGATCTTCCGGCCCTTCGAACATCAGGGTTGAGAGATTTTGGCCAAGAGCCGCATCGACCTCGGTGAACACCGCGCGTGCGCTCGCGAAATTCTCATGCAGCGATTTGCCCATACCCACGGCCTGAGAACCCTGGCCGGGGAAAAGAAAGGCGGTTTTGGTCATCTCAAGCGTCCTTTTCGGCTTGTTCGCCGGGGAATGAGCGGGGTTTCAGACGAAGTCAAGCGCTTCGCGGTCGCCAAACCGCTTGCTCTCAAACCAAAATCCTGTATGAACCGCGCTTCCGATTGGCCGGTGGCTGAACGGAGGGCTTCGGCTTTCTCGCCGAGGCAGAGGGATCGTCCTCGTCCTCCCGTGTCAACGCCTTCGTGATTTCTTGCGGGCCTCCAAGGCTCGAAGGGCTTCGCGCCGACGGAAAATCAGCTCCCGCGGGAGCGTTCGAGAGAAGGCTAAAAGCGAATGGCTTTGTATGAGCACATATTCCTGGCACGCCAGGATGTGACCGCCCAGCAGGTCGAGGCGATGACGGAAAGCTACAAAACCGTGATCGAATCGAAGGGCGGCGCAGTGACGAAGGTGGAATATTGGGGTTTGAAATCCCTCGCCTTCCGCATCAAGAAGAACCGCAAGGCGCATTACGCGCTTTTCAACATTTCCGGCCCGGCTGCAGCGATCAGCGAGATGGAGCGCCAGATGCGCATCTCGGAAGACATCCTGCGTTTCATGACCGTGCGCGTGGAAGAGCTGGAAGAAGGCCCCTCCGTGATGCTTCAGCGCCGGGATCGCGACCGCGATGACGAGCGTGGGGATCGTGGCGATCGGGGTGGACGCGACCGCGATGACCGCCCGCGCCGCCGTGACCGCGACGATGTCGAAGCCGTTGACGGTATTGCCGAGGAGGAAGTCTGATGAGCCAGCCCGCACGCCGCCCCTTCTTCCGCCGCCGCAAATCCTGCCCTTTCACGGGCAATGGCGCTCCGAAGATCGATTACAAGGATGTGAAGCTGCTTTCGCGCTACATTTCCGAGCGTGGGAAGATTGTTCCCTCGCGCATCACCGCCGTCTCGGCCAAGAAGCAGCGCGACCTCGCCCAGGCGATCAAGCGTGCCCGCTTCCTCGGTCTGCTGCCGTTCGTGATCAAGTAAGCGTTTGAAATTCCCCGGCGGGCTCGCCCGCCGGGTCTTCGAGGCTTTTGAATTCCAATCGTTCGGGCGGTTTCAATCCGTTCGGGCAGGCTGAAACGAAATCCGACGCCTCACGGATTCACGTTTCTAACCGCCGGCGAAAGCCGGTTTCGGGACAGCTCAGGTTGATGACACAGGCGATCCTCCTCGCAAGCCTTGCAGGCTTTGCTTCGGCGCTCCTCACAGGGATGTTGACGCCGGGGATGATGTCGCTTGCCTTCCTATTCCTGGTTTCGCCGCTGCCGCTTTTTATTGCTGGCTTTGCCTGGCATCCGCTGGTTGCCGCCCTCGCCGGACTATTCGGCGCCATCCTGATTGATTTCGCGACGGGCGATCGCGCTGCAGTAGCGTTTGCGAGCATTATGGCGCTACCGGCTTACGCAATGAGCGCTGTGGCCTGGCGCAGTTTTGCGACCGAGACGCGCATGATCGCAAAGGACGGGATCGCGACCGGGCAGATCGCCTTGTCGGCGGTCATTTATATCGCGTTGGTGATTGTGATTTCAGCGATCTGGGTTGAGCCGGATTACGCCGTTTTCACGCAGAAGCTGCGCGGATTTGTGCTGGAAGGCATTCGTCAGATGGGCGCGCCGGGCAATCCGGCGGTGAATGATCCAGCGACGCTGAACCGACTTGCTGACCTCATGACCGCGATCATGCTGCCGATGTCAGGTTTCGTGATCATCACGACGATCACCTTGTCCGCGGCTCTTGGCGCGATGGTCGCTGAGCGCTCGGGGCGGATGGAATTTGTCAAACCCTCGTTTAACGAGTTTCGCCTGCCCGGCGGCAGCTTGATCCTGTTCGGTGCCACGCTGTTGATTGGCATGTGGGAAGGCTACATCGCTGTATTCGCTGAAATCGCAGCACTCGGCATCGCCTTGCTGCTGATGCTTCAAGGCTTGGGCGTTCTCCATACCCGGCTGCGGGGCAAGCCTTCGCGCGGATTCCTGCTGTCTGTCGCATGGGCGTCCGTCATTGTTTTCGGCTTGCCGGCGCTGCTGTTTGTCGGCGTCGGCGTGGCCGACCACCTTTTCGATCTGCGCAACCGCAAGGATGCGGGACGCTAGCCTTCAACCTTAATCGACTATTCGGAAAACCAACGGAGACAAGACAATGGAAGTTATTCTGCTCGAACGCGTGGCCAAGCTCGGCCAGATGGGCGATGTGGTCAAAGTGAAGGACGGCTATGCCCGTAACTTCCTGCTGCCGCGCCACAAGGCCTTGCGCGCTACGGAAGCCAACAAGTCGAAATTCGCCGAGCAGCGCGCCCAGCTCGAAGCGAACAACCTCGCACGGAAGACAGATGCCGAAGCCGTCGCGACCAAGCTCGATGGCCAGACCTTCACGCTGATCCGCCAGGCTGGCGAATCGGGCGTGCTCTACGGTTCGGTTTCCGCACGTGATCTGGCGGACACGATCACCGCCGGCGGTTTTACCGTCTCGCGCGGCCAGATCGCTCTCGCGACCCCGATCAAGACGCTCGGCATGCACAAGGTTTCAGTTGTGCTGCATCCGGAAGTCTTGGCCGGTGTTTCGGTGAACATCGCCCGCTCGCCTGAAGAAGCTGAGCGCCAGGCTCGTGGCGAAAATGTGCTGGCGCGTGAAGAGGATAACCTCGACGATCTCGGCCTCGAAATCGGCGCGGCATTGGCCGAAGCCGGCCCGCACGCCGAGATGTGAGGCCTTTTTGCCGCATGCAAGTGCGGCAACGCTCTTCGCCGGCAGAATATTTTTTGCCTGTGCGAATCTGTGGGAATCGCGGAATGTCAGACCTCCCGGAAACGGGGGGTCTTTTTTGTTCTCCGCGTTTCGGATTTGCATAATCTGGCGAGCCGGTTTTGCTGGCTCCCATTCCCCGGACAACCCGTTTTCCCGCCGAGACCAAGATGGCCGCCCTCGCCCGCCTCGCCGCCACGATTGCCAATGACGATGCCGCAATGCGGCTCGCCCCGCATAATCTTGAAGCAGAGCAGGCTTTGCTCGGCGCTGTGTTGATCAACAACGAGGCCTTTGACCGCGTCTCGGATTTTCTGCAGCCCGAACACTTCTACGAGAAGATCCACGGCGCGATCTTTGACGTGATGGGCAAGCTTCTGAAAGCCGGCAAGGTCGCGACGCCGGTGACCATCAAGACTTATCTGCCGGATATCGATCTCGGCGGCATGACGGTCAACCAGTATCTTCACCGCCTCGCTGCTGCGGCCACGACCGTCTCAAATGCCGGCGAATATGGCCGCGCGGTCCATGATCTCGCGCTGCGCCGCACATTGATCACCATTGGCGAGGAAATGTCAGGACGCGCCTTCGATGCACCTGTCGAGGAGGCCCCGCGTCAGCAGATCGAGGAGGCAGAACGCCGCCTCTATGCTTTGGCCGAAAGCGGCCGCTTCGAGGGCGGATTCCAGACCTTTTCCTCGGCCCTCACGCTCGCGATCAACATGGCGAGTGAGGCCTATAAACGTGATGGCGGCCTTTCGGGCACTGCGACGGGTCTCACCGATCTCGATCAGCGTATGGGCGGATTGCAACGATCTGACCTGATCATTCTCGCGGGACGCCCGGGTATGGGCAAAACCGCGCTCGCGACCAACATCGCTTACAACATCGCGAAAGCCTGGCGCGGCGAGAAACAGCCCGATGGCACTTTGAAAACCGTGAATGGCGGGATTGTGGGTTTCTTCTCGCTTGAAATGAGTGCGGAACAGCTCGCAACGCGTATCATTGCCGAGCAATCGGGTGTGCCCTCGTTCAAGATCCGGCGCGGCGATGTCAGCCCCGATGAATTCGGGAAATTGCATCAGGCCGTCGCCGAGATGCAGACGATCCCGCTGCATATCGATCAATCGGGCGGCATCTCAATCGCACAACTCGCCGCGCGCGCACGGCGCCTAAAGCGTCAGCACGGGCTCGATTTGCTGGTGGTCGACTACCTCCAGCTTCTCTCCGGTGCGTCAAAAAAAGGCGAAAACCGCGTTCAGGAACTCACCGAAATCACAACGGGCATGAAAGCGCTCGCGAAGGAACTCAATGTTCCCATCATCGCGCTCTCGCAGCTCTCGCGTCAGGTCGAGAGTCGCGACGACAAGCGCCCGCAGCTCTCCGATCTGCGCGAATCCGGCTCGATCGAGCAGGACGCCGACGTCGTGATGTTCGTGTTCCGCGAGGAGTATTACCTCAACAACCGCGAGCCCAAGCCCGGCACCGAAGACCATCTGAAATGGCAGCAGGATATGGAGCGCGTGCATGGCAAAGCCGAGGTGATCATCGGCAAGCAGCGCCACGGTCCTACTGGCACGATCCAGTTGCAATTCGAGGCGAATGTCACGCGGTTCTCGGACCTTGCGAAGGAGGATTACCTCCCGGAGCGGCTCGAATGAACCGCCTCGCCTCGCATGCAGCGCGGCTGACGATCGACCTCTCGGCCCTTCAGGACAATTGGCGATTGCTGAATGCTCGGAACGCCCAGGGAGTTGCCGGGGCGGTGATCAAAGCTGATGCTTATGGCCTCGGCATTGAGGTTGCAGCTCCAGCTCTGCACAAGGCAGGGTGCCGCACGTTTTTCGTGGCGCATATCTCGGAAGCCATCCGCGCCCGCACGGCCCTGCCAGATGGCGAAATCTTCGTGCTGAACGGCCTTGGTTTGGGGGATATCGATGTCTACGGGGCCCTCCATCTCGCTCCGGTTCTCGGTTCGCTTGAGGAATTGAGGGTCTGGGAGGGCTATCGCGCCGCCAATCCCGCCGCCGAACCTGCCGCCCTGCATGTCGATACTGGAATGAACCGGCTCGGCATCCGGCCCGAGATGTTCCGTGAACGGATTGCGAATGGCCATTTGCCGCATGCTGACATTGCTCTCGTCATGAGCCATTTCGTTTCGGCCGAAGTGGAAAATGATGCCGTCACCGCGCGTCAAATCGAGGCCTTCGCTGAAGTTGCGAGACTGATTCAAGAGGCTGAGAAAGTGATTCCGACCTCTCAAAAATCGAATCATAAAACACGTCTAAGCCTTTGCAATTCCTCGGGGCATTTTACCTCAGCCGCAGGACTATACGATCTCTCGCGCCCAGGCTTTGCGCTGTATGGCGGCAACCCTACACCTGGTCACAAAAATCCGATGAAACAGGTCGTGCGGCTCGAAGCACCGGTCATTCAGGTGCATCACGTGCCAGCGGGCGAAACCGTGGGTTACTCCTCGAATTTCATTGCGACACGCGATAGCTGGATCGCCACGCTTTCCTGCGGCTATGCCGATGGATATCCACGCAATGGCGGTGCGACGCCTCAAAAGGTCGGCGGCTATGCCATCCTCAACGGACGTGAATGCACCTTCGCAGGCAATGTCTCGATGGACCTGATCACGGTGGATATCACGCACCTGCCGGAGGGCAGCGTGAAGTCAGGTGATTATGCCCTGCTGATCGGCGATGGTCTTGATATCGACCGCGTGGGCGCTTCAGCAAAAACCTCGGGTTACGAAATTCTCACCAGCCTCGGGCGGCGCTATGAACGCGTGGTGGTTGGCGGTTAGGCGAGTTTATCGAGCATCTGCGAATACGGCAGCGGCGCACGACCATCGACACCTACGGAAGCCACGGCCACGAGAGCGGCGGTGTTGGCGCTCATCTCCTGAGCAGCCCTGAGCACGGCAATGCTCGTCATCATGGCGGCATTCATCGCGGGCAGTTGCGCGACACTCGACATGAACTCTCTCCTGAGCGTTTCCACGTGAATTGAAGCTGAGTCTGCACGAAATCCTTTTCGTCTCTCTCGCTTCTTTCGCTAAAGTTCGAGCCATTCGAATCCTTTTCGGGAGGCCACGTGGCCAAACGCACATCGAGCTTTGTCTGTCAGTCCTGCGGCGCGGTTTATCAGCGTTGGCAGGGCAAGTGCGAGGCTTGCGGAGAATGGAACTCGATCGCCGAGGAAACATCTTCCGCGACTTCTGCCGCGCCCGTGGCAGCGGGCGGTGCACGGCTGAAAAAGGGCCGGACTTTCGCGCTCGAAAGCCTCGTGGGCGAAGCGATGGATGCGCCACGCACGCCCTCAGGCATCGCAGAGCTGGATCGCGTCACCGGCGGCGGGTTCGTCAAAGGCTCGGTGATCCTGCTCGGTGGCGAACCCGGCATCGGAAAATCGACTTTGCTCATTCAGGCCGCGGCAGCCATCGCCCGAAAGGGAGCACGCGCGGTCTATATCTCAGGCGAGGAAAGCGCCGGACAGGTTCGGCTGCGTGCGCAGCGCCTCGGGCTTCAAGATGCGCCGGTCGAGTTGGCAGCGGAGACCTCGGTTGAAGATATCCTCGCAACCCTCAGCCAAGGCCCCCCGCCCCGGCTCGTGATCATCGACTCGATCCAAACCATGTGGACGGAAGCCGCGGAAGCTGCGCCAGGCACAGTCACGCAAGTGCGTGCGGCAGCGCAAGGGCTCATTCGCTTCGCGAAGGGCTCGGGCGCTGCGATCATTCTTGTCGGGCATGTCACGAAAGATGGTCAGATTGCCGGGCCGCGCGTGGTCGAGCATATGGTCGATGCCGTGATGAGCTTTGAGGGCGATGCCGGACATCATTTCCGCATTTTGCGTGCCGTAAAAAACCGCTTCGGTGCGACGGATGAGATCGGCGTGTTCGAGATGGGCGCGGGCGGGTTGATGGAGGTTCCCAACCCTTCAGCGCTCTTTCTTGGCGCTCGCGACGCAAAA
Organism: Rhabdaerophilum sp.; assembly: GCA_051654985.1. GTDB lineage: Bacteria > Pseudomonadota > Alphaproteobacteria > Rhizobiales > Beijerinckiaceae > Rhabdaerophilum. Next base: position 8,696 of record JBOFZC010000177.1, on the reverse strand, counting down.
GTCAGCGGCACCGCGGTTTTCGCCGGGATGGAAGGCACGCGCCCCTTGCTGATCGAGATCCAGGCTTTGGTGACGCCTTCCGCGCTCGGCACCCCGCGTCGCGCGGTTGTGGGTTGGGATACGAGCCGGCTCGCGATGGTGATCGCGGTGCTCGAAGCGCGCGCTGGCGTCAGGCTTGCAATGCATGATGTCTATATGAATGTCGCGGGCGGGTTTCGCATCCTAGAGCCCGCGGCGGATCTTGCTGTCGCGGCGGCGTTGGTTTCCTCACTTGTGGATGTGCCGATCCCGCCAGAAATGGCTTTGTTTGGAGAGGTCAGCCTCTCAGGTCTTGTCCGTCCTGTGCCACAAGCTGCGGCACGCCTGAAAGAAGCGGCGAAGCTCGGTTTTACCGAGGCCATGCTGCCGGATGGCATGCAGGATGCCGCCGGAAAAACCGGACTGACCTTGCATCCTATGCGTCAGATCGCCGATGTCGTCGCCGAAATTGCCGGCGGCAAGGGCAATCCGAAACGCTCCGCGTCGATTTAGGCGTTGAAGTGCTCCAAAGCGGGGTGACGAAGCCGAACCGAGTGGCTATATCCGGGGTCGCCCGCCCGCTAACGGCCTGAGGGAGCATTCATGCCGGTTACCATTCTCGATCTCGTTGTCATCGGCATTGTCGTGCTGTCCGGCCTGTTGGCCATGGTCCGCGGATTTACCCGCGAAGTCCTGGCGATTGCCTCCTGGGCGATCGCAGCGGTCGTAGCCTACTTCCTCTATCCTCAGGCGGCCCCATACGTTGTGCAGTACATCACAAAGCAGCCGCCTTTGCTCGTGAACGGTCTCGCCTTTGGCGGCGTGTTTCTCGGCACGCTGATGATCTCCTACATTGTGACATCGAAGCTCTCGGATTTCATCCTCGACAGCCGCATCGGTGCGCTCGATCGCACGTTGGGCTTCCTGTTCGGAGCAGCACGGGGATTTCTTCTGGCGATCATCGGCTTCGGCTTTTTCTCGTGGCTGGTGAACGAGAAGCAACAGCCACAATGGGTGGCTGAGGCGAAGTTCCGCCCGATTCTCACGTCAAGCTGGGACCGATTGAAGGCGATGCTTCCTGAGAACCTCGATGAATCGATCGCCAATCCCATCAAGAAGGCGACCGAAGAATTCAAGCAGTCCGGCTCTGGGACCCCGGCTCCGGAAACGCCTGCCGCGCCCCAGACCAGACCGTAAAGTTTCGCCAAGAGCCGTTTAGAATCGAAAGGGACATTCGATCATGACCCATGCCGAGCCGGTGGCTGAGCGCGAGAACGGCGACGACCATCCCTTCCGCGACGCGGATCATCTGCGTGAGGAATGCGGTGTATTCGGAATTTGTGGTCATCCCGATGCGGCGGCCATTACCGCGCTGGGTCTGCATGCGCTCCAGCATCGCGGACAGGAAGCTGCCGGTATCGTCACATTCGATGGCGCGCGCTTTCATTCGGAGCGCCGTCTCGGCCTCGTGGGTGACCATTTCTCAAAACAGAGCGTGATTGATCAGCTTCCGGGCGAAGTTGCGATCGGGCATACGCGTTATTCCACGACAGGCGAGACCATCCTGCGCAATGTGCAGCCGCTCTTTGCCGAGCTTTCGGTTGGCGGTTTTGCGGTCGCGCATAACGGCAACCTCACCAATGGGCTCACCTTGCGTCGGCAGCTCATTGCCGAGGGCGCGATTTATCAGGCGACCTCTGATACTGAAGTGATCCTGCATCTCGTTGCGCGCTCGAAGCGCAACCGCTTCATTGATCGCTTTATTGAGACCTTGTCACAAGTTCAGGGTGCCTATGCTTTCGTGGGCATGACCAACAAGAAGCTGATCGGCGCGCGCGATCCTCTCGGCATCCGCCCGTTGGTACTTGGGCGGCTCGACGGTCATCCGATCCTGGCTTCCGAGACCTGCGCGCTCGACATTATCGGCGCAAAATTCGATCGCGAGGTCGAGCCCGGCGAGATCATCGTCATCGAAGACGGACAGATCGAAAGCCTCAAGCCCTTTCCGGCGCGCAAGGCACGGCCCTGTATTTTCGAATATGTCTATTTCGCGCGACCGGATTCGATTGCCGGCGGCAAGAACGTCTATGAGGTCCGCAAGAATATCGGCGCAGAACTCGCGACCGAAAGCCCTGTCTCTGCCGATGTCGTCGTTCCGGTGCCCGATTCCGGCGTGCCCGCGGCGATTGGCTTTGCGCAGGCCTCAGGCATTCCCTACGAGCTGGGCATCATCCGCAATCATTATGTCGGGCGCACCTTCATCCAGCCGACGCAGAGCGTGCGGGAACTCGGCGTGCGCCTCAAGCATTCCGCCAACCGCGCTGTCATCGCCGGCAAACGCGTGGTGCTCGTCGACGATTCGATCGTACGTGGCACGACGTCACGCAAAATCGTGACGATGATGCGCGAAGCCGGGGCGAAAGAGGTGCATTTCCGCATCGCCTCGCCGCCGATCAAGTTCCCGGATTTCTACGGCATCGACATGCCCGAGCAAGACAAACTCCTCGCGGCGAAAATGTCGATTGAGGAAATGCGCGCCTATCTCGGCGTGGAGAGCCTATCCTTCATCTCTGTGGATGGCCTCTATCGTGCGCTGGGCGAGACGGGGCGCAACAATGATGCCCCACAATATACCGATCATTATTTCACGGGCGATTACCCCACGCCGATTGCAGACTTGATTGGCGAAAGCGCCAAACAGCTCTCACTTCTCGCGGAAGCGAGCTGAGACAATTTGATGACAGACCACCCCCTCAAAGGACGCATTGCGCTTGTCACCGGGGCTTCACGTGGCATTGGCCGTGAAACCGCTCTCGCTTTTGCGAAAGCCGGCGCGCATGTCATCGCGCTCGCGCGCACAGTGGGCGGACTTGAGGAACTCGACGACCAAATTAAATCGATCGCCGGTTCAGCGACCCTCGTGCCGCTGGATCTGACCGATTTCGAGGCTCTCGATCGCCTCGGACTCTCCATCCACGAGCGCTGGGGCAAGCTTGATATTCTCGTCGGCAATGGCGCGATGCTCGGGCCTGTTTCGCCACTCAATCACATTGATCCAAAAACATGGGAAAAGGTTTTCGCAGTGAATGTCACGGCGAATTTCCGTCTTATCCGCTCGATGGACCCGCTCCTGCGCGCTTCCGATGCAGGGCGAGCGATCTTCATCTCTTCCGCTGCAGGCTCAAACGCCAATGCGTATTGGGGCTGCTACGGTGCCTCGAAAGCCGCCCTTGACCTGATGTGCCGCGATTGGGCTGAGGAAGTGAAAAACATCACCAACATCAAGGTGATGCTCGTCAATCCCGGTCGCACGCGTACGCGTATGCGTGCTGAGGCCGCACCGGGCGAAGACCCGTTGACACTGCCGACGCCGGATCAGATCACGCCGCATCTCATCGCGATGGCCTCGCCGGATTGGCAGGAGACGGGGAAGATTTTCGATTTTCCGCGGCGCGCCGTGCTCAATTTTCGTGCGCCGGCATAAGTTCTTGCAAGCCCTGCTGCATTCGGATTAGCTTCGATCCAAGCCCGCGAAAGGATGATCGCAAAAGGGCGCCGGGGGGAAGAAAAATGAACCGAATTCTGGCCTTGATGGTCATGGCCTTCGGGCTATTTGCTGTGGCTCCAGCCGCCGAAGCGCAAAGCGTCTCGATGACCTGGAAGTTCAAGGCCTTCCACAAGAACATCGTCGATATCCAGTTCTACTCACAGAACCGGCGCAACACCTGGCCGGGGGGCAACAAGGTGTGGTCGGTGAAGAACTTCGAGACGCAGAATATCAAGATCTCCTGCGTTTCAGGCGAGCGCATCTGCTACGGCGCCTGGGTGCGCGGCACGGGCAGCAGCTATTGGGGCGTGGGCCAGAACCAGAAATTCAGCTGCACCGGCTGCTGCTATACCTGTCAGGCCAACACCTCGACGCCGGTGATCAACCTCAACGCGCGTTAATTCCGCTTCCGCCGGTTCTCATAGGGATTGTCGCTGGTGCGGAACGAGATGCGGATCGGCACGCCCGGCAGGTTGAAACTCTCGCGCATCGAGTTCACGAGATAGCGCCGATACGCCTCGGGCAGCGATTCCAGCTGGTTGCCGAACAAAGCGAAATGCGGCGGCCGCGTTTTCGCCTGCGTTGCGTATCGGAGCTTGATGCGTCGGCCGGACACCGCAGGCGGCGGATGGTTCGAGACGACATGCTCGAGCCAGCGGTTGAGCTTCGAGGTGGAAACGCGCGCATTCCAAACGCGGTGCGCGGAAACCACGCCCTCCATCAGCTTGTCGATCCCCTGCCCTGCGAGGCCTGAAAGCGGCACGATCGGGCATCCCTTGACCTGCGGCAACAGATGCGTCGCCTCCTCGCGCAGGGTGGACAGCGTGGCACCACGTGTTTCGATCAGATCCCATTTGTTGAGCCCGATCACAACAGCGCGCCCCTCGCGCTCGACGAGATCGATGATCGTGAGATCCTGCTTCTCAAGCGCGATGGTGGCATCGAGAAGGATCACGACAACTTCTGCGAATTTCACGGCGCGTATCGCATCGGCGGCGGCGAGCTTTTCGAGCTTTTCCTCGATGCGCGCGCGCTTTCTCAGGCCTGCAGTGTCGAAAACCTTCACCTTGCGGCCGCGCCATTCCCAATCGAGGCCAATCGAGTCGCGCGTGATCCCGGCTTCTGGGCCGACGAGCAGGCGATCCTCGCCAAGCATCGTGTTGATCAAGGTCGATTTTCCGGCATTGGGACGCCCGACAATCGCGATACGCAAAGGTCGCTTGGGGTCGTCGATATCCTCATCATCAGAATCCGCATCCGTGATGGCGACATCAGTTTCCGCTTCTTCAGCGAGAGGCGTTTCCGCCGAAACACGTTCGCGTTCAGCGCGTTCGGCGGCATCCTTGGAATCGCAATGCGGCAGCAAGGCATCATAGAGTTCACTCATGCCGTCGCCATGTTCGGCAGAGATCGCGACGGGATCGCCAAGGCCAAGTCCGAAGGCCTCGTAAGCCCCGCTCATGCCGCTACGTCCTTCGGCCTTGTTCGCTGCGAGGATCACCGGCTTATTCGAGCGCCGCACGATTTCAGCAAAATGCCGATCATCTGGCATGATGCCGGCACGGGCATCAATGATGAACATCACCACATCGCATTCAGCGACCGCCGCTTCCGTCTGCTGACGCATGCGCGTGGTGAGGCTGTCGGCATGGGCATCTTCCAGCCCGGCAGTATCGATGACAGAAAACTTGAGATCACCGAGCCGCGCGTCCCCCATGCGCCGGTCACGCGTCACACCGGGGCGATCATCCACCAACGCGAGCTTCTTGCCCACGAGACGGTTGAACATGGTCGATTTACCGACGTTGGGGCGACCCACCAGGGCGACAATGAGAGGCACAATCGTTTCCGATTATCGCTTAATCGGGCCGGAGCGGATAACCGCGAGCAGCAGCTCGGCACGCTGGCGCAGGCCCTGCGGCGTATCGGCATCAAGAATGATTGCCTGGACAGCATCAAGGGCTTTGGTGGCCTCGCCATGTTTCCAGGCCGAGAGCGCAAGGCCCTCACGCGCGGAATGGCGGAAAGTCGCAGTGCCCGAGATCAAGGGTGCGAGACGCTTTTCAACGTCGGCGAAGGGCGCCGTATCAACCAGCAGCAACCCTGCACGCAGCCGTGAAAGGTCGCGCCATTCCGCCGGGCTTGAGGTGTCAGCGGCGAGCGCATCAAAGGCAGAGACCGCATTCGCGAGACCGGCCGCATCGTTCGCCGCATTCGCAAGCTCGGAAGCGAGCCGGAATCGCGCAAGGGTGGGGTAAGTTCCGGTCTTGCCCTGCGAGAGGGCGGTCAGAGCGGCCTGCGCTTCAGGCTTCTCGCCATTGGCCTGCGCGATTGCGGCTTCGAAGGCCGCACCCAAAGCGGCGCGCTCCTGAAACTGCCTATTCTGCCAGAATTGCCAGCCGGCAACGCCCGCGATGAACAGCACAGCCACAGCGATGAGCTTCGGGCCGTGCTTTTTCCAGACTTCGTTGGCTTTATCGCGGCGGACTTCTTCGTCCACTTCGCGGAAAATGTCAGACATCGAGAAACCCAGTTTCAATGCGGCGCGTTGATAGAGTTCGCGCGGTTCGGCCCGGCTTTAGCGCCAATCGCGGCAAATTCCTATCCAAAGATTCCAACACCGATCAACGGCCGATGCAGCCAGAACATGAAAACGAAGGCGAGCGCTGTGCCAACACCGATGGCGATGAGGTCGTTCCGCCCCGATCCAGGCGTGTCCGCACCCATGTCCCCGGCACGCTTGAGCGCGATGCGGGCATAAACCGCCCAGCCCAGGAATGCACCGAACAAGATGATCGAACCGAGATCCCCATTGGCCAGAAGATGGGCCGTAGCCCACAGTTTAACCGCCAGGAGCATCGGGTGTTTCGCACGCCGTTTGATCTGACCCGGGAGATAAGCCGCAACCAAAAGAATGAAGGCCGGCCAGATCAGGAGAATACCGATATGGCCGAAAAAGCGCGGCGGATTCCAGATCTGAATGTATCCGGCAGCGCGATAAACTCCGAAACCATGTGCAATCATCGCAAGGCCCATGATTGCGACCAGCGAATAGACCACGCGGTAGAAGCTGTCGCCTTTCGCAGTGATCATCTGCTCGCGCATGCCGCGGTTGCGTGTGAACAGATGGCCCCCAATGAAGATCACGAGACCGAGGACCAACCAGAATAGACCCTGCATAACGAAACTCTCCTGCGAGATGGCGCGCTTTTCGCGTGTCACATGCTCATGGAACCGATCTGGCGCAATGTGAAGCGATTGTTCAAGGCCAAATGCGCCGTTTTCGCGCTCGCTTGCATCGCACTGGCACAATCTGCGCAAGCCCAGACACGATTAGTGGTCACGCCAGTGGGGCCGGAGATCGTGCTGTTCAACCCCGCGAAGCAAGGCTGCGATGGCAATGATATCCCGGATATGCCTTTGCGGGCTTATCGAGATGGCCAAGGAAGGGTCTCGGCTTTCGCGCTGCATTATGAGAACCGGCGTCTCTCAGGGCCATCCATCGAAAAACTCTCGCTTGAATGTCCGGTGGTTTTCCGTGCCAAAAGGAATGGCGACCCGAAGCGATATGATGACCGCGCATGGCTCGCTGCGACCTTCACCGAGAATGGCATCCAAGTCTTCGGCCTCGTGCATCACGAGTTTCAAGCCGATGCCCATAAGGGTCGCTGCGCTTTCCCGGAATACATTCAATGCTGGTGGAACAGTGTGCTCGCCGTCGTGTCTCGTGATGGCGGTAAGAGTTTCACGCGCCAAAGCCCGCAGGTTGCGATCGCAACACCCGAGCCCAGTGAGACTGGCCAAGGTCGTCACCGAGGCTTCTTCAATCCCTCGAACATCATCAAAGCCAACGGCGCCTATTTCACATTGATCGCCACGACAGGATGGGCCGGGCAGGCAAGCGGCGTCTGCCTTTTTCGAAATGATGATCTTGAGAAATCAGGCGGCTGGCGCGCGCATGACGGCAAGAGCTTTGCCGCGCGCTTTCCAGACCCCTACGGCGCTGACAAACCGAAAACGCAGACCTGCCAGCCCGTCGGCCCCTTCCCTGCCCCTGTGGGTTCCGTGACGCGCCATCGCGGCACCGGATTGTGGGTCGCGGTTTATCAGGCGAAAAAGGGCATGCCAGATGGCCAAGGCGGCAGCTATGCCAATTCCGGCTTTTTCGCCTCGACGTCGCGCGATCTCCTCCGCTGGAGCCCGCCACACCTCGTTCTCGAAACGCCGACACTTTACGATGACCCTTGCGGGACCCGTGTCCTGCGCTCCTACCCGACCTTGATTGATTCTGCCGCGACCACCCGCAATTTTGAGGATATGGGCGACGAGGCCTTGCTCACCTTTGCCGAAAAACGTGTGGATGGCTGCCGCATCACCCATGAACGCCGCCTCGTTGCACGAAAGGTGCGAATTTCCACCTTCGCAGCGCAATAAAGCTTTTCTTTCCCGCTTCATGCGGTGTAGGGATGCGCGCCAACATCGATCGGGAATGGCTTCCAGCGTGATTGTCACGCAGCAGCCATATTGCATCGCCAGATGCTGCTCTCGATCTCAAACGGAGTGTTGGCATGCCGAAAATCCCATCCGCCGGAATTCCCGAAGCTCTGACCTTCGATGATGTTCTGATGCGCCCCGGCCATTCCGAGGTGCTGCCGGCGGAAACGGATGTGCGCACACGCCTTACGCGAGCCATCAGCCTCAATCTGCCGATCGTTTCCTCGGCAATGGATACGGTGACCGAAGCGCGGCTCGCCATCGCGATGGCGCAAGCCGGTGGTCTCGGTGTCATTCACCGCAATCTCACACCAGACGAACAAGCGGACAATGTGCGTCAGGTGAAGCGCTTCGAAAGCGGCATCGTGATGAACCCGGTCACGATTTCACCCGATGCCACGCTCGGCGAAGCTCTCGCCATTATGCGCGCGAAAAGCATCAACGGTTTGCCGGTGGTGGTCGATGGCGGGCCGAACACCTCTTCGAAATCCGGCAAGCTCGTCGGTATCCTCACGCATCGGGATGTGCGCTTCGCTGACGCGATGGATCAGCCCGTCCGCGACTTAATGACGAGCTACGAGAATCTCGTCACCGTGCGGGAAGATGTGACCAAGGAGGAAGCGCGACAGCTGTTCCA
>JBOFZC010000176.1:0-4739 GCA_051654985.1 Rhabdaerophilum sp. | reverse complement strand
TTGCGCCAAAGCCCGCACCTCCCTCGCCGCTCGAGCATCTCGCACGCAGCTTCCGGAAAGCCGAGACTCCTGCTGAAGTGGCAACCGGGACTAGCGGCGAGCGCCGTCGTGCTTTTGAAGGGCATGGCGAGTTGCTGCTCCTGCCGCTCAGCCATCGTGGCCGTGTCGGCGCGCGGATGCTTGGCGCACTGGCCTTGTTTAATCCTCCTGCAGAGACGCCGGCGAACCCCCTTGAGCTCGCCATAACGGGCACGCGCATCCTCGGTCGCCATGCTGCACCGCGGCAACCGCTTGGTCTGGTCTCAGGTGCCGCTGCTGATGTCGTGCTGACACGACGCGGACATCTTGCGGTTCTCAAGGGCGGGCGGGCGGAATAGTCGCGGCTGATTTTCGGTTAATCCTTCATTTCCGCATCCCATGGCATTCTCGCGTTGTCTTTTGACCACGGGATTTGCTCCATGCTTGCTACCGGCCTTTCCGCCAATTCTCAGGCGGGCACCCATATTCGCCTTTTCAGGCTTGCTCTCGACCGGCGTGCGCCGCCGCGCGTAAAAATCGCGATTGGCGGTCGCTTCATGCTCGAGGATCGCACTGAGCATGGTGGAACCGCGGTCGATGCTTCCATCAAGGCGATCGCGATCCGCTCCAGTGCGGCCGTGCGGATTGGTGAGCGCGTTGTCGGCTATTTCGATACGATCGGTCGCATCGAAGGCAATGTCGAGCGCCTGACCGAAGACGGTTTTGCCATGGAACTGGCAACCACCCTGCGCAAGCGCGACAAGCTCGCCTCGCAGCTCATCTGGCTTGCCAACCGTGCGATCCTCAACCTGCCGGAAGATCGCCGCCATGACCGTGTCGTGCCACGCGATCCTCGCGTGCAAGTGAAGAATCTCTCCGATCTAAGCCGGCCTCCAACCTCGGGCCACATCATTGATGTCTCGGTGGGTGGTGCCGGCGTCTCGGTGGCTGGGCAGTTCGAGAAGGGTGACGAGATTATGCTCGGCACAACGCCGGCCCGCGTGGTCCGCGCTTTCGATGGCGGGATCGCCGTTGAGTTCCGCGCCCCAATCCCGGACATCATGTTCTCGCCTGAAATCCGGCTCTGAAGTCTTCCGCTTTTCCATCTGGGTAGCAAACCGCGTTGAGGCCTTAGGGCCCGACGCGGTTTTTTCTTGCCCTCTAGGCGTGGAACCCCATCAGCAAGCGCGTTTTTCGCTGCCCGATTCAGGCCGAAAAACGGCATTTCCCAGTTCTGCTTTATGGCGGACTAAGCGACAGGGTAAAGCATGCTTAACGCGGAAGGGGCGCATTTGAGTCTTCTCCAACATCGCTGCAAATGAACCTCAAGGAAATCAAGGATTTCGATAGTTAGGAAATTCTCCCGAGGGCTTCTCATATCGCGTTAAGCCTCTGTCATTCTTGACAAAACCTCAATTCAATTGCCTCGATTCTCGGCTTTTAATCCGCGCATTTTCAAAAGGCAGCATGAGACCTTCACCTCGACGAACAGGAGGGGTCCATGAAAAAAACAATCGTCAGTCTGCTTATTGCGATCGGGGCAGGATGCCTCGTTACTAGCCCGGTTCAGGCGCAGTCTAATGTTGCGCTCGGAGCGGCCACATCACCGCCGATCGGCTGGGTGCAGTTCTGCCAGGAGAATACAAGCGAGTGCGCCAACCGCAACTCGAGCGCCACCACCATCCAGCTCTCGGATGCCAATTGGCGCAAGATCGTGCGGGTCAATGCGGAAGTGAACAACTCAATCACCGCAATGACCGACCAGGATCAATGGGGCCAGCCGGAAGTCTGGTCATTCCCCACCACCGGCAAAGGCGATTGCGAGGATTACGTGCTCGAAAAGCGCCGCCGTCTTGCTGAGATGGGTTTTCCGCTCAACACCTTGCTGATCACGGTCGTGCGCGATCACAAGGGTGATGGCCATGCGGTGCTGACGGTGAAAACCGATCGCGGTGATTTCATCCTCGACAACCAGGTCGGCAAGATCCTGGCGTGGAAGGAAACCGGCTATCGGTTCATCAAGCGCCAGTCCGATGAAAACCAGATGCGCTGGGTGTCGCTGGGCGGAATTGATACCCGCACGGTCGCAGCGCAGCGCTAATCCAATCCAGAGGTTTACGAAGGCCGGTCAAGGTCCCCACCCCTCCGTCCCAAGATGATCGCCTTCGTGAAGAGGCCGGTTGCATCGCAAGATGCAGCCGGCCGACTTCGTTTTAGCCGATTGCCTTCAAGCCTTTGGCGAAACGTTTCCAGTTCTTCACATAGCCGGCCGCTGAACCGCGCAGCATCGCGAGCGCGGTCTCATCGAGTGTGCGGATGGCTTTCGCGGGCGAGCCGACAATGAGGGAATGCGGCGGGTATTCACGCCCTTCCGTCACTAAGGCTCCGGCCCCGACAAGGCTTCCCGCACCGATTTTAGCGCCATTGAGCACGATCGCACCCATGCCGATCAGCACATTCGCACCGAGCGTGCAGCCATGCAGAATAGCACCATGCCCGATCGTGCACCCTTCCCCGATCTGAATGGGATAGCCCATATCGGTATGGAGCATCGCATGCTCCTGAATATTGGTGTCGCGGCCGATCTGAATGGGCTCGTTATCGCCGCGCAGAACCGCACCGAACCAGATGCCGACATTCTCACCGATTTGAACACGGCCGATGACATGCGCATCGGGCGCTACCCAATATTGTCCCTCGCCCGGTGTTTGCGGGCCTTGGCCATCGAGTTCGTAAAGGGGCATGGCAATCTCCGGAAAGATCGCCCCTCAGCCGGCAAAGCTGTGGAGCATATTCATCAATTGATAGCCGATCGCCATGCTCCAGAGCGAGGCCAAAGCGGTGGCAATCGCGACAAAATGCACCTTGCGACGCTCGTATTTGCGACCGCGCAGCGTGTTGCGCATGATCACTGCCGGGCCAGCGGCCACCAGCAACGGGATAGCGGCGAAAGTCCTGCCCCCGCCCGAGAGCAGCAATTCGAACTGCACCGGCTCGTGACGCCAGGCGCGATAGAGCGCCGCGATCAAGCCGGCAAAGGCGAAACCGAGCGCAATCGCGAGGAAAGCATCGGCCTGCGAGGGCGTGAGGAACGAGTTCTGATCCATGGGATGGTCTCCCGATACGCGAAACATTTGGTCAGGCCCGCCGAACGCCGACCTTCAGGTCAGCGATGCGAAATCCGTGCTTAGTCTTTTAGCGTCATTTCGAGCCAGATTGTGCAGAATTTTAACGGATGGTTAACCATGCCGAGGTGAGATCATCCCATGCTGGCACGTTGGACTTTTGCTGTGGGATTGCTCGGCCTCGCCTTTGCGGCGAATGCGACGCTGCTTTTGCGTGAACCGGCGAAGCCTCAAATGCTCACCGGCACAGCGGAAATCGATCTCGGCGGCCTGCCGCTCAAGGTTTCGCGTGCACTGATCCTCGACCCTGCTCAGCATGGCGGTGGGCGGCTGCTTCGACTTGATCTCGCGGTGGATCGGGAGACATTCGAGCCCTTGCCAGCGCCTTCGGTTCGGCGCGAAAGCGTGTCGCAGCCCACGAAGCTGCATCTCGTGCTCACCAATCCCGGCATGCAGGCCCCGCCAATCGATCAGCTTCAGCAGCTCTATGCGCGCTTCCTGCTGCCTGAAACGCATAACACTGCGAACGGGCTGGTGCTCAGGCGCTTCAGGCCTGGAACGCAGTACGAAGACCGCGAATTGTTCATCGGCGCCGGGCAATTCGGCGGCGGATTAGGACGGCTATTCATCGCTCTTTGCCCGAAGGGCGGTCTGCGCGATATCGAGCCCTGCACAGTGAAACTGCGCCATGATGGCGTGGAAATCGAGTTGCGCTTCCCCGTGCAGGCTCTTGCCGACTGGAAACGCATCGGCACGGAAGCTCTGCGGCTCGTGGGCGCGATGCGTGGCGCGGATCAGGGTTGATCAGTCTTCGAGATCGACGTCGAGAATGGCCATTTCGAAGAAATAGGAGGTGTCGCCATCTTCTTTGTCTTCGGAGAGCACGCCAATGAACTCATCGCCCATATAAACCTCGGCGGAGTCCTTCTTCTTCGCCCGCGCGACGACACGGATCGCGGCATTCGAGAATTGCCGACGCAGATAGGTTTCCAATTTTTGAAGAGTAACCTTGTCCATCGTCTCCACTCCTCGCGAATAATTCGCGCGGGATTCGTCCGCGCCGCCCCCGATTGCCACGAGAGAGCGGGCTTCACAAGCGAGGAATAGCGTTTCGGGCTTTCAGCCCATGGTTTGGATCAGTTGATCCATCGCGCGCGCGGGCTCAGCGCAGCCGGCTTCGCCAACCACTTTCGCGGGCACACCGGCCACTGTGGTGCAGGGCGGAACCTCTTTAAGCACCACCGAACCCGCCGCGACGCGGGCGCAATGGCCGACTTCGATATTGCCGAGAATCTTCGCGCCGGAACCGATCATCACACCGTGCCGCACTTTGGGATGACGATCCCCCTCCTCCTTACCCGTACCACCGAGCGTCACTCCTTGCAGGATAGAGACATTGTCATCCACTGCTGCAGTTTCACCAATGACAATCCCGGTCGCGTGATCGAGGAAAATCCCTTTCCCGAATTTCGCCGCGGGATGGATATCCACCTGCAACGCCGCCGAGCAAATGCTTTGCAACAGAAGCGCGAAATCGCGCCGCCCGCCATGCCAGAGCCAATGCGCGAGGCGATGCGTCTGAAGCGCGTGGAAGCC
>JBOFZC010000175.1:0-7600 GCA_051654985.1 Rhabdaerophilum sp. | reverse complement strand
GTCCAAGAAGCGAAAGAATAGTGAGCAACGTGAGGTCAAACTGCCGACGTTGATCGACAATCTCGTCGGCATTGCCCGCAACTGCAATCACGAAGCGGTTTTGCTCGCCGAGATCGATTTCCTGCTCCACAATCCGGATGCGCCGCCCCTCCGGTCCTTCGCGATAGCCATCGCGAAAATCGCCGCGCGGCGATGGCGCACCAGGCTCGACCAGGGCTGGCAGCTTTTGTGAGAACAAAGAGCGCGATGTGCGCAAAATCGTGGTGAAATTGCTCTCGGGATCGATTTTCAATATCTGCCAATACCATCCCGATAGCGGGATCTGGAATTGCGGCTCACCAAGATTTCCTGGCTCGACATTGTTGCCATCCGTCAGCGAGGCAACATCAGCAACCAGCACCTTGAGATAGAGCTTCAGCCGCTCGTCAAAGCCCGCCTCGACCGAGCGGCGATTGATTGTGGAGAGGATCGCTCCTGCCGAAATCAGAACGAGCGCAGAGAGAATAATCGCTGAAAGAAATAGGCGCCCGGCCAGCGAGCGTGGATCGGTCGGACCTCGCATGAGAACCGACATAACAGGTTATTTCGCTTTCGCCGCCGGAACGCCGGGAGCTTGAGCAATATAGCCGAGCCCTCGCACCGTTTCGATGACATCGACACCCAATTTTTTGCGCAAGCGGCCGATGAACACTTCAATTGTATTGGAGTCGCGATCAAAATCCTGATCGTAGAGATGCTCCACCAGTTCTGTGCGCGATACCACGCGCCCCTGATGGTGCACGAGATAGGCGAGAAGCCGATACTCATGGCTCGTCAGTTTCACCGCATTGCCATCAACGACAACACGGCTCGAGCGTGTATCGAGCAGCACGGGCCCGCAGGAAAGTTCGCTCGTCGCATGGCCAGCCGCACGACGCAACAGCGCTCGCAGCCGCGCCAGCACTTCCTCCATATGGAATGGTTTGGTCACATAATCGTCAGCACCGGCATCAAAGCCTTGGACCTTCTCGCTCCAGCGATCGCGCGCGGTGAGAATCAGGACCGGCACCTTGCGGCCCTCGCGCCGCCATTTCTCAAGCACGCGGATCCCGTCCATTTTTGGCAAACCCATATCGAGGATCACCCCGTCATAGGGCTCGGTATCGCCAAGAAAATGCCCTTCTTCGCCATCGAAAGCGGTATCTACTGCGTAGCCCGCATGTTCGAGTGCCGTCGAAAGCTGGCGGTTGAGATCGCGATCATCCTCGATCACCAAAATGCGCATGCCGAAACTCCCTGCCCGTCTGCCAAGCTTTCGCCATCAAGAATTTCCTTCATACACGAGCTTCCGGCGATTTCGAGACTTTGAGAGCAGATGGGGCCTCCCTTTCCCCAAGCTGACATTCAGGCGAGTTTTTTTGTCGCCAACACGCGAAACAGTGTCGAGGCGATGAAGCTCAAGGCCGCCACAGCCTCGAGCGCTTTGTCGGCGACTAGATTCGCATCGAGTTCGCCGGTCTTGAAGCCGAAGACTGACAAAGCAAGGCTGGCAAAACCGATCGCGTTGGCCCAAACAGTGCGGCTTTGAAGAATAGTCTTGGTGAAGTTCATTCCTGTCTCCTTTGGTTGGGGTTTTTCTGAACGGGTTGCTCCAGATGCTGCGTTTGTCGCCGCCAACTTGAGACTGGCGCGCTCGATGGAATCGACGCGGCGCATCCAGCCGCGACCGAAAACCGGCGCGGTAGACAAGTTCCGCAAGAAATTCCGGCGTGCGTTGCATATGTCCTGGATGAGCGAGGGCATCGCCTGCCCATCAAGCGCCGCGATCGTGCGCGGCCCCAGCAATCCATCCGCCGCAACACCCAGCAGACCTTGCAATGTGCGCACCGCTCGTCCGGGGCCGGAATTGACGGCATAGTCGAACAACACAAGATCGAGTCCGGCCGGCAAGGCATCGCCCGAAACCGCGTTCCAGTATCGCGCGCGGTAAATCTCGGCCACTTCCGCTCTCGAAAGTGCACGCACCTCGTCTTTCGAAACCGAGCGTCCACGCCAATCGGCCAGCGTTGCGCGTGTGATCCCCATCATCGTCGCGCCCCCGGGGTCAGAGGGATGATCGGCATAGCCGCCTTCGTGCCGCAGCACATGTTTCAGCGCTGCGTCAAAATTGTCCGCTGCCATTGGGCACCTCAAGGAATGGAGAGTGTTGTCACAAGCGCATCGCCCGGCCCAACCCGCGCCGAGACCTGCGCGATCGAAACCGCAATTGCGCTTTGCGCACTGCCGAAATCGGCAAGTTCGTCGGCATTCTCATAGAAAAATTCCGGGCTCGTCAGCGTCAGCAGCCGCTTCACCGTGCTGCCCTGCCGAATCTCAAAACGATACTCCTCGCGATCCTCACCAAGCGGCACCTCGTAGAGATCCCAACTATCGCCGCCAGTCCGTGCACGCCGAATAAACCGGATGCGCACTCCGCCTGCTTCCCGTCGTGCTCTCGGATGAACCGGCGCGAGCGGCCTGTAGACCCGTCCCGCAATGGTCAGGGATTGGCGCACGCTCGAAGGGTCGGCGATGTCACGACCAAAGGGCACGAGAGCCAGTTCGAGCGGTGCGCCGATCCGGTCGGCAGCAAGCCCAGCATCAACCACGGCGTCATCGAGTAGGAAGCACAGCGCGCCCGCTGGAATGCTGCGCATGGCAGCGCCTTCAGAAAGCCCGGCTCCGCGCACCAACCCGGAGAGACGATAGGTTCTCTCCCCAATCAACTGAGCCTGCTTGAACAGGATGATCTCGATCAGCCCGTCGCTGCCGAGCACACCGAGGGCGTTGGTGCCCGCTAGTGCCATCTCGGCACTCACGCTGGCCAACGCGCCAGATTCCAGCATGACATCGAATTGCGCGGCATGATCCCAACGCCAGATTGGCCCGGCTTCCAGCGGCGTCACTAAAGAGCCGATCCGCGCGGGTTGTGTCACCTCGGCAAGACTTGTCAGGCTCCCCCCCGTCCGAACCTCTGCAATCGAATACGGTGGTCGCCACGGATTGGCCTGCGTGATCGCAACCACGGGACCGGATTCCGGAATCCGCGCCAAAGGCAGCTCGATGAATCGCACGAACGCTGCACCGGGCAGAGGCGGGGGCGACGGATCGGGGACATCAAGGCGAACAGGTGGCCCTGCGGCCCCGCTCGCCCGGTCAAAAGAAATGGCTTCGCAACTCCGCTCAAGGCCTTCAACAATGCGTGTCAGGCGCACCTGACGAAACCCCGAAGGTGTTTCGATATCCGCGATATCCCCCACTTCGAGCGCGCGATAACTCGGCGGTAGCGCGAAGCGAAATTGCTCGCGCGCGGCCCAAAGGTCGCCGAGGCGACGCTCGGCCATCGCCTGTGCCATCGGCGCCGCCGTGATGATCGCGCCTTCCTCGCTCACCTCGCGTTGCGCGGCACTCATCTCGCGGCGTGCCTCCGCGACCGCCCTGCGGAAATCCCGATCCGGATCGAAATATCCAAGCCGGAAACTACGAGGCAATTCCACTTCTTCGCGCCGGCTGATCTCAATCTCGACCGCACCGCGTTTCTCGCCCAGGACAAGGTCAGCCCGCGGGATACTCGCAGCCGCTTCCGCCGGGCGCGCAGCCAGTTCCAATCCGGCCGGCCCAATCCGGGCGATCAACCCGAACGAATCGACCAATGGCTCGATCGCGGCCCGTGCGCTCATCGGGCGATCGATCACATAGCCATCAACAGAATCCGCAACCGAGCCAAAGACCGGCAACACGTGCCGGTGATCCTGCAGAATAACCTGAACGAGTTCCTCGATCGGTGCGATTTCAAGCCGACCGTTGAGCCAATGTCCCAACTCCCAATTGGGGCCATCCGACCAAAGCGACTTCAGAGCCGGAAAAGCCGGAAAAGGCCGTGCATCATAAGCCCAGGGGGCAATGAAATCCGAAGCCACCATCGGCCCGCCATAGACCGACGAGAGGGGATTGTGCGCGCTGTTATGCCCGGGGCTGGTGATATCGAAACGATCGAGCATGGCTTCAAGCAAGCGCCGCTGAATCAGATCATCCCGAGCCCCGTTCGAGAAATGCGGAAGGGCATTTTCAGACGATTTCGGATCAGGAAACACATTCGGCTGGTTCGCCCCGAACCTCACCGCAGGACAGCCAATCTCAGCCAACAGAATGGGCTTCGAAGCCGGGCCCCATCCCGTGCTGCTCGTCGATTCAACACCCCCAAACCGCTCGTGATGCGCGTTGCTCCACCATCCCACGAGATCTTTCGGGCGAAATACCCAGGGCTTGTTGTAGGCTCCGTCGCTGATCGGCAGGCGTTGCTGTTGTTGGCGCGCATTGGCATCTGAATAATACCAGTCGAAAGCCTCGCCGGCGCCGATCCGGTCCAAAAGGTAGTCCGGATCATGCGGATTGTCGGCGAGCGTCGCATCGAGATGGTCATCGCCGGCCCGCCAGTCACTCACCGGCGGGTAATAGTCGATCGCCACAGCGCCAATCTCGGGATGCGCCCATAGCGGATCGAGAGGAAATCTGACCTGCTGCCCACCACCGAGAACATGCGAGCCGTATTCGGTCCAATCGGCCGCATAAGTGATGCGCGTGGAAGGCCCAAGAATGCCACGCAATTCCGCGAGCAACCCCACCATGGCCTGCACCATCGGGTAGCCGCCCGCATGTCCCTGCAGATGCGTCAACCCGACCAATTCGGAGGCGATGAAAAACGTGTCGACCCCGCCTGCGGCTTGCGCCAACACGGCATGGTGCAACACCATACGCCGGAAGCTCCATTCCTCCGGCCCGGAATAGATCACCCGGTCACCCGCGAGCGCGAAATGCGAGGAATGGGCTGCGCCGACGAGAACCGCGATCTGTGCATCGACTGCCGCCGAACCGGCCTGCCCGGGCCCCAGATCAGCAGTGATGCGCCCGCGCCAGGGAAAGGTCGGCTGACTCTCTCCGCCGTAGGGACTCGGTTTGTCATTCCCGACCGGGATGTCCATCAGGATGAAGGGGTGCAGCGCGACCTTCAGGCCGCGGGCCTTCAAATCGCGGATCGCCGCAATCACGCTCGCATCCGAGGGTGTGCCACCGTAATTCGGCCGCCCCTCGTAGTCTGAAACCGGCAAAGCGGTTTCGCGCGTTAGCCCGCAAACTTCCCATTCTTGGCCGATGGTCGTCG
Organism: Rhabdaerophilum sp.; assembly: GCA_051654985.1. Lineage (GTDB taxonomy): Bacteria > Pseudomonadota > Alphaproteobacteria > Rhizobiales > Beijerinckiaceae > Rhabdaerophilum. The sequence goes on along the minus strand of JBOFZC010000175.1, from coordinate 2,421 downwards.
CATTGCGCCTTTCGGTGCGCGGCTCCAATCGACACTCGTCGGCTCGGAGATCATCCCCGAACCAGCTCGAAATCAGCGTCGCGCGCTCGAGATTGGGGCAAAGCGCTTGCAGATCATCGATCGCCGCATCCCAATCCGTCGGGTGGGTCCATTGTGACCGGTTGAGCGCGCGCGAGTTCCCGTAGCCAAAATCCTCGCGCACTTCGCTGGTGGCGTAGCCAAACTCTGTCGATCCCGGGATGATGTTGATCGCCCGCAAGCGGTTCGGCAAACCCGGCATCGGCCGCACCACTTCGAACGAGAATTGCGGTAAGCGGTTGCCAAACTGCGCCAGCGAAAACCGCTCGAAAACAATGTATGCGAGCCCGCGAAAGGCCGGCACATGGGTCGTACCCTGCTTCGCAACAATCAATGGGTCGGCGGGCTGGCTGCTCTCGCCGGTGTAAATCCGGTAGTTTAATCCGGCGAGATCGAGCGGCTTTCCGTCAGCCCAAATCCGCCGCACGAAGGCTACCGGCCCCTCACAAATTCCGATCGCGACATTGGCCGAGTAAACGTAGCGGATCGTCTTCTGCTCTGGCTGACGCATTCCAGTGCTTTTCCCGCCAGAAGTCCCCGATCGCTCGACCGTCGTCTCCTCCTCGAACTCCGTCGCCCAGATCACCTGACCGCCGAGCCGAACCCGCCCATAGGCCCGTGGAATCGGGGCACCTTCGCTGGCTGAGATGCCGTCGAGATCGTTGAGCCTGGGACCAACAATGGCACGCCGCGCACCGCCACCCATGACAGCGCGATCGAGCATGGCTCCTGCGAGCCCGCCGGCCGCCCGACCAAGGATCGCCCCGAAACCACCTCCGAGCGTCTGCCCGAGTGTCGCCCCGATCATCTGGAATGCGAGTGTTGCCATCACGTGCTCCGAACAGGAAAATCGAACAATCCGGTGATGCGCCGACGCCAGCCCGACAGCAGCGCCACTTCGGCCACCGATGCGCCGTCATGGGCGTGGATGAAGGCGTCCGGACCAGTCGCGATCGCGCAATGCTTTGCGGGCAGATGCGACCGCCAACGGAACAGGATCACCATCCCCGCCTCGATCGCAGCGACATCGTTCACGGGAACGAGGTGCCGGCGTGCGGCGCCTTCCAGCAGGTCTTCGCCCGAAACTTCAGCCCAGGAGGGTGAATAGGGTCGAAAGGCCTCCGGCTCTTCGCCGATCACCTCGCGCCACACGCCGCGCAGCAAGCCGAGGCAATCCGCCCCCACGCCCCGCAGCGAAGCCTGGTGTTGATACGGCGTGCCGAGCCAGCCACGCGCGGCTTCGACCACCTGGGCGCGCTGCGCCCTCAGCCGCCGGATACCCGGGCGACACAAATGCTTCACTGTTGCGGCCAAAGCCGTACTCCTCAGAATTGAACGAGTGGCCGCCCCTGATGCGTGCCCTCACCGGGTTTTGCATAGGAAAAGGCACATTCCGGCGACGGGATCAGCGGAAAGCCTCGGAAATTCTGGGCATTGTTGAAACGGTTTCGGCAGGTCGCGAAGCGCTTGTCACAGCCAGCGCTCACCACCACCTGGTCACCCACGACCAGCTCTGCCGGTAACCCCTGCCAGAGTCGGAGCGTATCCCCTTGATGCTCTCGGATCGGCATCATCACGCCCGCATTGGCACCGGTGATCACGCGCAACCGCCCGCGCCCGTAAAAATCAGGCACAGCATTCACGAACGCCGCGGCGCTCAGCACGTGCCGGCCATCGGTGGCTATCACCGAAGCTGTTTTCGTGAACGGCGACGGGTTCAGGTTGAAACCGCAGGCGGCATCCCCCAGTTCCGCCGGGCATGTCGAGGAATAGAGCCTTCCTTGTTCGGCATCGAGCGCATGCAGCGCATTGCGCGTCTCGGCAATGAAGGTTCCATCGCGCCTTTTGATTTCTCCGATGGTGACGACATCCATCAAAAAATCGAGCAGAGGCGCGCTCCAATCGACGAGCCAGCGGCGGAGCTCGGCTCCATCATAGCGCCCAGCCTCAATATCTTCGGGGCGGATACGCGCACTGGTCAGCGCTCCATTGATCTCGCCACCCACCGTGGCGAGGCCCGTCTCGGCCTCAACGGAAGAAGCATCGATCCCGCTTGCGGCCTCGAACAGGAAACCATCAATCGTGATATCTTGGTCATGGTCGGTGAAGCCGAGGCTCACCCCATCCTTGCGCGTCAGCTTCCAGCATTGGCAATGCGTCGTGATCCCGGATGCGAGCGCATCCGCCAGAGCAACAGGCAAATCGCGCATGGCTCAGCTCCGGATCTCGATCAAAGGAATGGAAGGAATGGCTCCGGCCTCGAAAGCCGAGAGGTCGATTTCAAGAAAATCGGTATCGAAACGCACCGGCACATCGAAGGCGAAACCCGCGGTTACCGTAGCG
>JBOFZC010000174.1:0-6750 GCA_051654985.1 Rhabdaerophilum sp. | reverse complement strand
TGACGTCCCAATCGAACAGCAGATCGCCGCCGCCGACAAATGCCAGGGCCTTGCGCTCGGCATCCGGCACGGCGCCGCTCGCCATCGTGCCCGAGGCAAACACGTTCTGCATCACGGTGAACGAGATCATCAGCACGATGAGCACCAACCCGCCCAGCAGAGCAGGGGCCGCGACGTCGTTCTGCACCTGACCGGAAACCACAAGCGCGGCGCCGCCGACCCAGACCAGGAGCAAAAACCAAGTCGGAACCAGCATGATCGCGCGATCGTAACGATGGAACGCGAGGTAAACGATCAGCACAAAGCCGATCGCGGCAATCGCGGCCATCGAGATGCGCGCGATGCCTGAGGCCACGCCAGGATCGATGCTCGACATCGCAATCAGCAAGCCCAGCAAGGCCAGCCAGATCAGCGTGATATGTCCGTAGCGCGAATGCCAACGGTTGAGGTTGAGATAAGCAAAGAGAAACACCAGCAACGTGCCGCCGAGCACCGCCTCAGAACCCGCACGATAGATGTTCTCGACCTCGGGCCGCAGCGCAAAAAATCGCCCGACAAAGCCAAAGTCGATCCCGAGATAGACCAACACAGCCCAAGCGAGTGCGGCCGAGGCCGGAAAAATCAGCGCCGCGCGCAGGGCCAGCACGATCGTGAGAAACGTCGCGAGCAGCGCCGCAATGCCGGTCACGATGCCGCGATAAAGGGTCAGCGCGTTGAGTTTATCCTTATAGACTTCGGGCTCCCACAACGTGAGTTCCGGCAGGCGCGTGCCACGCAATTCGGCGACGAAAGTGACGATCGCGCCGGGTTCGAGCGAAATCGAGAACAGGTCAGCCTCGGTGCCTTCCTCGCGTTCGGGGCGGAAGCCATGGCTCGCCGTGATCGCTTCGATGCGGACCGAGGCCAGATCGGGCCATAACACGCCCGAGCCCGCAAGCTTGAAGCGCGGCGCGACCAGCAACCGCTCAATGGTTTCATTCGAGTCGTTCTGGAGCGCGAAGGCAATCCAGCGGGGCCGAGCACCGGCCTCTCGTGCCTGCACTTCGATGCGCCGAACGATGCCGTTCGCATCGCGCGCGGTCTGGATTTCAAGGCGATCCTCACGCGATTGATAGGTCTGGATTGCGGGCAGAAGGTCGATCGCCTCGGTCTGCGGCGTGATACGAATGGCATCGAGCGCCAAAGCCGCACGGGGCAGAAACAGCATCGCCAGGAGCAGCACGCCGATTGCGCACCACGACGCCCGGCAAAAGGCCGTCACGCGGAAAGCAGGCGAGTGTTGGGGCAGGCAACGCATCATTGTCGAGTGGTAACGTCCGGTCTTGAGCGCAGCAAGCACTGCGCCGTTTTCTTGGTTACGATGGGTGCGAATCGGGCGGGAAAAAGTCAGCTTTCAACAAGCCGTAGAGCAGATGATCGCGCCGCTGGCCGGCGATCGCGAGAAAGCCGCGCGCATAGCCTTCGCGGCGAAATCCGGCCTTTTCAAGAACACGCACCGAAGCGCGGTTTTCAGGCAGGCATGCCGCATCGATGCGATCGAGTCTCAAATCGAGAAAAGCGAAATGCGCGAGCAGCAAAACCGCGCGGGTCATCAGGCCTTGGCCCGCATGTTTCTCGCCCATCCAGTACCCCAGAGTGCCGGATTGCGCAGCGCGGCGGCGGATGTTCGAGAGCGTGATGCCGCCGAGCAGTTCACCAGTTTCTGCGTGGAAAATCAGGAACGAAAATCCGCTCTCATCGCGCGCTTCGAGCTGGTTCTGGGCAAGTCTGCGCCGGAAGGCTGTTCGTGTGAGATCATCCGTCGGCCAGAGCGGTTCCCAGCGCACGAGAAAAGTTCGCGACGCCTCTCGCAAAGACGCCCAGGCCGGGAAATCCGCCATGACAGGCTGGCGCAGCACAAGGCCATTGCCTGCCAGCTCTGGCCCCTCGCCGCCACCAAGAAAGGGAAGGCTTTCGGTGAGCCAGCGCATGGGCGTTCAGCGATGGGCGTGGATATGCGCCTGCAGCGCCGGAAGCGCGTTCGGCAGGTGCTCCATGCGCTCGGGATCGCTCATCAGCCGCTCAAGACGCTGCGGCAAGGCAGGGTGGATACCGGTGATGCTTTCGATCGCATCGGGGAACTTCGCCGGTGCAGCGGTAGCGAGAACCACGAGCGGGATAGACGGATCGAGCCCTGACTTTTCAGTCGCGATCACCCCCGTGGCGGTGTGCGGCTCAAGGAGATAGGCGCTATCGCGCAAGGTGCGCCGGATGATCTCTGCCACCTCGTCCTCGCTGCCGCGATGGGCGAGGAACTCAGCACGGATGGCAGCGAGCACCGTTTCAGGCAGCGTGAACTGGCCAGATTGCTTCAGGCTTTCCATCATCGCGCGCACAGAGGCGGCATCGTTATCGGCGGCTTCGAACAGCAGGCGTTCGAAATTCGAGGAGATCTGAATATCCATTGAGGGCGATGTCGTCGCCTCCACGCCGCGCATCTCGTAACGGCCCGTTGCAAGCGTGCGCGCGAGAATATCGTTTGAGTTTGTGGCAACGATCAATGTCTCGATCGGCAGACCCATGCGGCGCGCGACGTGCCCCGCGAAGATATCCCCGAAATTCCCGGTGGGAACCGAAAACGCCACATTACGATTCGGCGCACCGAGCGCCACGGCGGCGACGAAATAATAGGTGACTTGCGCGACGATCCGCACCCAGTTGATCGAGTTCACGCCGGATAGACCGGTTGAATCGCGAAAGGCGTGGTCGTTGAACAAGCCCTTCACCAGGGCCTGACAATCATCGAAATGCCCATCGATCGAGAGCGCATGGATGTGCTTTTCGGTCGGCGTCGTCATCATCCGGCGCTGCACATCCGAGACACGACCATTCGGGAAAAGAATGAAGACATCAGCGCGTTTCGAAGTGCGGAACGCCTCAATGGCTGCACCGCCTGTGTCGCCGGAGGTCGCGCCCACGATGGTCGCGCGCGTGTTTTTCTGCGCCAAGGCGTAATCCATCAGCCGGGCAAGCAACTGCATCGCCACGTCCTTGAAGGCGAGCGTCGGGCCGTGGAACAGTTCGAGCACGAACCGGTTCGAACCGATCTGCTGCAGGGGTGTTGTCGCCTTGTGGGCGAAGCTCGCATAAGCCGCCTCGCAGGCCTCTTTCAATACCGCATCGGGGATCGCCCCGCCCGTGAACCGGCGGATGATATCGAAGGCCACGGCATGAAAAGGCTGCCCAGCAAAGGCCGCGATCTCGGCCTTCGAGATTTGCGGCCAGGTTTCTGGCACATAGAGGCCACCGTCGCGGGCGAGGCCGGCGAGCAGGCATTCGGAAAAATCGAGCGAAGGCGCGAGGCCTCGAGTGGAAATGTAGCGCATGATCCGGCGCGTTTAGCCGATCATCTCGCATCCGTCACGGCGTTTTCGTCGCGTCGGCGACGTCTTGAGGTCAGAAAGACACCGGTTACAGCGAGATTGGTCGCAGCGAGGCTCCACCAGGTGATCGCGTATTCGAGGTGGTTGTTGGGAATGGCGCGCAGGAAATCCTTCACTTCGACCCCGAAGGGCGGGGTTGATTCGCCCGGTTCGGCTTCGCGATCGAGGAATTGAGCATAGAGGTAGCTCACCGCCTCCGCATGAATGGCTCCCGGAAGTTGCATCGCCAGGGCCATTTGTTCGGAGTCGCGGAAGAAATACCGACCCTTGTCGGGCTGGTTCTGCGGCGGAAACAACCCCGCCTTTTCTGCGGGCCTGAGAAAGCCCGTCAGCGTGATCTCGCCAGTGCGTGTCTCAAAGCTCGGGATCTCTCCATTCGGGAGTGTGGGCAGAAATCCGCGCGAAACCAGCACGGGCAGAATGGTTCCTGTGGAATCCCTCGCGCCGTCGCGTGGCTCAAACGCTTGCACAACCCACACGCCAAAGCCGCTCACCGGCACGCGGCCACGCGAATCCCGCTCGCCCGGTTTTGGTGCTGGGCGCGAGGTGCGCACAAAGGCGATCTTGCTGGGCAGGAAGCGGCCGGTGATTGTCACCCGATCCCAGATTTGTGCGCGCTCAAACGGCTTCGGAGCCCCCTTCGCCGCAGTCTCAATCGCCGCAATGAAGGCCCGTTTGTCAGCCCGCCTTTGCCATTGCCAGGTGCCGAGAGCCACCAGCACGATCGTACCGATCATCGTAAAAGCTAGAAACCAGATGAGCCCGCGTCCGCGCATCCCTAGGCCTTTCGGCCCTGCTCGGCCTTGTTGCGATATTGCAGGCCGATCGCGAGGCCTTTCATCGGGCGCAGCAAGCCGAGGCAGACAATGAGCGTGAGAGGTAGAAAAATGAGGAGATGCAGCCAGATCGGTGGCTCGTAATGAATTTCGGTCCAGAGTGTGAGTCCGACCACGAAAAACCCGGCGAGGAGGATCACGAACACTGCCGGGCCGTCACCGGCATCCGTGAACTTGAAATCGAGGCCACAGGCCCGGCATGAGGGCGCTACCGAGATAAAGCCGGAAAATAGCTTGCCTTCGCCGCAACGCGGGCAACGCCCGCGCAGGCCGGCTGAGGCGGCATCGGTCTCGATCCCCTTATAGTCCATGAAGCCCTCTGGTCTGAACGAGAAAGGGCGGCTCACGCCGCCCTTTCCTGATTTCATCTCAAGGCAGGGGCGTCAATGCGCTCCGCCACCTACCATCAGCGGGGCGAAGCCGAAATTCGAGCCCCAGACATAGATCGCGGCAAACAGGAACAGCCAGACAACGTCCACGAAGTGCCAATACCAGGCCGCGAATTCGAAGCCGAGATGCTGCTTCGGCGTGAATTGGTTCTTGTAGACGCGCGCAAGGCACACCGCGAGGAAGATGGTGCCCACGAACACGTGGAAGCCATGAAAGCCCGTCGCCATGAAGAAGGTCGCGCCATAGATATGGCCCGAGAACTTGAAGCCGGCATGAGTGTATTCATAGACCTGCACGCAGGTGAAGAGCGCGCCGAGGAGGATGGTCAGCCAAAGACCCTTCTTCAGCCCTTCACGATCACCATGAATGATCGCGTGATGTGCCCAGGTGACGGTCGTGCCCGAGGTGAGCAGGATCAGTGTGTTGAAGAGTGGCAATTCCCAAGGGTAGAAGACCGCAATGCCCTTCGGCGGCCATTGCCCGCCGGTGAGTTCGGTGCGAGCAAATTGAATGGCTTCATTTGTGTAGAAGGCCGCATCGAAATAGGCCCAGAACCACGCGACGAAGAACATCACTTCGGAAGCGATGAACAGGATCATCCCGTAACGATGATGCATCTGCACGACGCGGGTGTGATCGCCACTTTCGGCTTCTTTGACGACATCGGCCCACCAGCCATACATCGTGTAGAGCACGCCGAGGAAGCCGGCGAAGAAAAGATAGCTACCCAGCGTCATGCCGCCGAGCGTCATCTTCTTCATCCACATCACGGCACCCACAGCCATGATGAAGGCCGAGACCGAGCCGATAAACGGCCAGGGAGACAGCGGCAGGATGTGGTAATCGTGGTTCTTGGCGTGTGCGTCGGCCATCCGAAGCCCCCTTTTCGTTATGCCTAGGCTTGCCCGTCAGCGCTGCGGTGCCACAGCGGCCGAAGCATCAGCCACTGGTTTGCCGAAGTTTTTGGCGGGAAAAAACGTGTAAGACAAGGTGATCTGCCGGATGTGATCGAGGGATTTCTCCTTCGAAATATCCGGATCGACAAAGAAAACCACCTCTTCCGAGCGCGCTTCGCCCGGCTGAAGTGTGATCTCGTTAAAGCAGAAACAAGCGATTTTGTTGAACCATGCGCCGGATTGATCCGGCGTCACATTGTAGCTCGCAATGCCGGTGACGGGCAGAGCCCCGAGATTGCGCACCGTGTAGCTCATGGTGCGCACCTCGCCGCCCTTCACCTCGACAGAGGTGAATTCCGGCTCGAAACGCCAGTTGAGGCCGGCATTCACATTGGCGTCAAAGCGGATTGTGAAGGCGCGCTCGCTCACGCGATCGGGCGCTTTCATGGCTACCTGCGTCGTGCCACCATAGCCGGTGACGCGGCAGAACATGTCGTAGAGCGGCACGGCGGCGAAGCTCATGCCGAGCATGAAGAGGGTGCCGCCCAAGGCAAAACCAGCCACCCGCAGATTGCGCCGCGCATCGATCACAACGGGTTTCAGATCAGACGGTTCCGTCATCACAGTGACCTGTTCATGATGGAAGGCCCCATTTTGAAGATGGTAATCAGGTAAAAGAGCGCCACAAGACCCGCGACAGCCCAGCCGATTGCGCGTGAACGACGCTTCTGGCGCGCTTTTTCTTCAGGCGAGAGTTCCAAGGGTTTCTCGATTTCACTCATGCGCCGAGCCCTACAATTCTGAGTAGCGGCCCGCAGACCTGCTCGATCAGTAGGCTCGCGAATAAAGCAAACAGAAAAGCGATTGAGCCGCCGAACATCCGCCAGCAGGCCTTACGATCGGTCGCCTCGTCGCGCTTAGCGAAAATATCCCAAGCCCACCAGAGCATGAACCCAGAGCCGATCACAGCACTTGCCAGGTAAAGAATCCCGCCAAAGCCAAACCAGAAGGGGCTCAGCCCCACCGGGGTGAGGATGATCGTGTAGAGGAGGATCTGGTTACGCGTCGCGCGGTCGCCCGCAACGACGGGCAGCATCGGCACGCCGGCTCGGGTGTAATCCTCGTTCTTCACAAGCGCCAATGCCCAGAAATGCGGCGGCGTCCAGAGGAAGATAATCAGGAACAGGACGATCGATTCGAGGCTGA
>JBOFZC010000173.1:0-8279 GCA_051654985.1 Rhabdaerophilum sp. | reverse complement strand
TTGCAAGCGGAAGTAGTATCTTATTGCACGGCCTTGGCCAGAAACTCCGCGATTTTCGCCGTATCTGTCACGCCGCCGATGCGTCCAGTCTCCTTGCCGCCCTTGAAGACGAGGATCATCGACTGGTTGTTGACGTTGTAGGTCTTGCGGAATTCTAGATCCATGTCGAAATTCACCTGAATTGCGGCAAATTTCTTGAAATCTGCACTCTCGGACATTTCTTTGAAGGCGCGTTCCTGACGCACGCAGACCGGGCACCAATCCGCATGCACATGCACCAGAACCGGCTTCGCCCCTTTCAGGGCCGCGTCGAGCTTCTCTTTTGTGTAGTCGCCAAAGCCGGGTGGCAGGGCGGCGACGGCGCTGAAAAGCCCGGCAGTGAGTGCGAGCCCAGAAGCTGCGAGAACGACGCGGCGCGAGAGTGACATGGTGGATCCTTCCTCGAGTGATCTTAGTGGGGTTCTTGTTGTTTCAGGGAGGTTCTTGACGAACCGCTCGCACCCTTCATGCCGCAGAAGGGTTTAAGTGTCATTTCACGACCACTCGCCGCGTGATCACGACTTCGTCAATCCAGCTCGACTGGCGGTGCTTTCGCACGCGAAAGACCTTTGTCTCGCCGCCATTCGATGCTACCCGAAGTTTTGACGACAACATGATTTGCTTCGGCAAAAGCCGGGAGACCATGCCTTTGCAGCACGGGGGAATACATCGCATGATCAGCTCAGGCTGGCGTTTGCGCCTTCTCGCGGGCCTTGCACTCGGGGTCCTCGCCAGCGCGGCGATCGCCGCACCGACCGGCGGCCAGCGTCGTCTGGAAGCACTTGGCGCGTCGGGGAACTTTATCGCCGGTGTGGTCGCCAATACGTCGCGTGATCTCGGTGCTGCTGCTGAATATTTCTCGCAGGCGCTGCGTTCCGATCCGCGCAATGCGGAATTGCTCGATCAGGCCTTCGTTGCCAATCTGGTTGATGGCCGACTCAATGATGCCTTCCGTCTCGCCGAACGTTTGGTGCAACGCGACAAGGGCAATTCACTCGCCCATGTTTCGCTTGGCGTGCGCGCGCTAAAAACGAAAGAATTCGTCAAGGCACGCGCTGCTTTCGATCGGGCCGGCGGTGATGAGCGGCGCACCGATATTACCGCTTCGCTTTTGCGTGCTTGGACGCTGGTCGGCTCTGGTGATCTCGACGGAGCTTTGAGAGCGGTCGATCGGTTCTCAGACCCGGAACTCAAGCCTTTCCGCGATTTTTTCGGTGGCTTGATGGCCGATGTCGGCAAGCGACTGAATGAAGCGGATAGGCGACTCAAGAGCGCCTATGAAAGCGACCCCGCCAGTCTGCGTTTCGCCGATGCCTATGCACGGCTTCTGTCGCGACGCGGCAAGGCAGCCGAAGCGCAAGCAATCTATTCGCAATGGAAAGAGCGCAATCCCGGTCTGGCTTTCTTGGATGCGCCGTCGCTTGCCCTGTTCAAAGGCGAAACGCTGGAACCGTTAGCGAAGGATGTCGGCGAGGGAGTCGCCGAGGTGTTTTACAGCCTCTCGACCCTTGGCTCTGCTGCTCGTGACCCGTTGACCGCGCTCATCTATATGCAATTCGCGCATTTTCTTGCGCCGGATGACGAGTTCGTCACCCTCACGATTGCCGAGTATTATGAGCAGCTGCGCCAACATCAGCGTGCGGCGGATACCTATGCGCTGATCCCGCCTTCCTCTGTGTTCGGCAACCGCGCCGCGATTGGTCGCGCTGCCGCCCTCGAAAGGCTCGAGAAAACCGATGAGGCTATTGGTGCCCTGAAAGCCCTCCTGGCGCTGCATCCCGAGGATATTGAAGCGGCGGATACGCTTGGCTCGATCTACCGTGTAAAGAAGGATTGGCTGCCCTCGATCGAGGTTTATGACGCAGCGATTCGTGCCACGGCCAAGCCGGAGCACAAGCATTGGGTTCTCTTTTTTGGTCGCGCCATCGGCTATGAACGCTCGAAGCAATGGGAAAAGGCCGAGCCGGATTTTCTCAAAGCGCTCGAATTGTTACCGCCCCGTCCACGCAACAACCGCGAACGCGCGGAGCGCGCGCAGGTCTTGAATTATCTCGCCTATTCCTGGGTCGACATGCACCGCAACATCGATCGCTCGTTCGAGATGCTGCGTGAAGCCGTGTCACTGTCTCCGCAAGATGGCGCGATCGTCGATAGCCTCGGTTGGGCCTATTATCGTCTTGGGCGCTACGAGGATGCCGTGCGCGAACTCGAACGTGCCGTGTTGCTGCGCTCCGGTGATGCCACGATCAATGATCATCTGGGTGACGCCTATTGGCGTGTCGGTCGGCGGCGCGAGGCGTTCTTCAAATGGCGACAGGCGCTGGATCTCAAGCCTGAGCCGGACGAGAAAGTTACCATCGAGAAGAAGCTTGAGCATGGGCTCGAAGATGTCTCGGCTGCGGTCACTCCCGTGCCCGCACCCAAGCCGAATGGCGGCTGAGGCCTTTCTCGGCCATGCTGCGTGAATTCGCCCCGGCGAAGATCAATCTTTTCCTGCACGTCCTCGGCCGGCGTGAGGATGGCTATCACCACCTGGAAAGTCTGGTGAGCTTCGCTGATATTGGCGATGACCTTTCGCTTGAGCCTCACGAGACGCTTTCGCTTGCGGTTTCCGGCCCGTTTTCCTTCGGGCTCCAGGGCAATGACAATCTGGTCATGAAGGCGGTGCGTGCGTTTTCTGCCACATTCGGTCGAGCGAAATCCGGTCGATTTCATCTCACAAAAAACCTGCCAGTGGCTTCGGGCGTCGGAGGCGGGTCATCCGATGCAGCGGCCGCCCTGCGGTTGCTCGCCTATGCCAATTCCATCCCGCTCAACGATCCGCGCCTTCTCGATGCCGCGAAAACCTTGGGTGCTGATGTTCCGGTCTGCCTTGACCCCTCAGCACCGCGCATGATGCAGGGCATTGGCCACGAGCTTGGCAATCGGCTGCACGGGTTTCGCTACCCCGCCCTGCTGGTCAATCCCGGGATGCCTGTGGAAACGAAACCGGTTTTCGAGGCGCTGGCATTGCAGCCCGGCGAGCGGTTTAATGCCGAAAAGCTCATGATGTCAGAGTCCGGCGAAGGCGGGTTCCGCATTCTCGAATCCACCCGCAACGATCTCGAAAAGCCCGCGATGCAGAAGGTTCCGGAAATCGGCGAGGTGCTTCATGGGCTCCGTGCCGCCGAGGGCTGCCGCCTTGCGCGCATGTCGGGATCAGGCGCGACCTGTTTTGCGATTTTCGGTAGCGTGGTCTCGGCAAAAAAAGCTGCTAGCATGTTGCACCGCACTCAACCCGAATGGTGGGCCGCGTCCTGTCACATCAAGCTGCCAAGCTGAAACATGATCACACCCGATTTCGTCCGCACCATGGCCCGCTACAACCAATGGCAGAACCGCTCGCTGGTCGCGGCGGCTTCAGGTCTCGATGAGGCTGCGCGACGCGCGGAACGCGGCGCGTTCTTCGGCTCGATCGCGGGCACGTTCAATCACCTCTACTGGGGTGATTCGATCTGGATGCACCGCTTCGCGGGCATCGAGAAGCCTCCGGGTGGCATTCGCGAATCCCGCGGCCTGTTTGACGATTGGGCCGAGTTCGTCGCGGCGCGTTCTCGCCTTGATCAGCGCATTCTCGACTGGGCCGACGTGGTGGATCCGGCCTGGGTCGCTGGCTCCCTCAGCTGGTTTTCAGGGGCTGCAGGGCGCGATGTGACCCGCGAAACGGCCATGCTTGTCACGCATTTTTTCAACCATCAGACCCATCATCGCGGGCAGATTCACGCGATGCTCACCGCCGCCGGAGCGAAGCCGGATGATACGGATCTGTTTCTGATGCCGGACTTCAATGCGCCCGGCTGATGCAGAAATCGACCACTTCGCCGAGAGCATCGCGCATGGGTGAGGCGGGGAAGAGCGCCAGCGCATCTTTCGCCACTTCGCCATAATGGCGGGCGCGTTCGACCGTATCCTCCAGCGCGCGATGCTTCTTGAGGAGCTCGATGGCGCGCGCGAGTTCGGCAGCGCCGTTTTGCCCTTGCTCCAGGGCCTGTTTCCAGAAAGCGCGCTCCTCATCCGAGCCGCGCCGGAAGGCGAGCACGACCGGGAGCGTGATTTTGCCTTCGCGGAAATCATCGCCGACATTCTTGCCGAGCTTTGCGCCGGAGCCGCCATAATCGAGGGCATCATCGATCAGCTGGAAGGCAACACCGAGATTCATCCCATAGGAGCGGCATGCGCGGCGTTTCGCCTCATCGGTATCAGCCAGAAGCGGCCCGACTTCCGCCGCCGCGGCAAACAGGGCTGCTGTTTTTGAGCGGATCACCGCGAGATAATCATCTTCGGTCGTCGCGGTGTTTTTCGCAGCGGCGAGTTGCATCACCTCGCCCTCAGCGATCACGGCCGCCGCGGTTGAGAGCACATCGAGGCAGGGCAGGGAGCCGACTTCCACCATCATACGGAAGGCTTGGCCGAGCAGAAAATCGCCGACGAGCACGCTCGCCTCATTGCCCCAGACCTTGCGCGCCGAGGGCTTGCCGCGTCGCAGATCGCTTTCATCCACCACGTCGTCATGCAGGAGCGTGGCTGTGTGCATGAACTCGACCGCCGCCGCGAGGCGGATATGGCCATTGCCGCTCGCATTCGATAGCTGCGCTGTCGCGAGCGTGAGCATGGGGCGCAGGCGCTTGCCGCCGGAAGAGATCAGGTGCTGCGCGACTTCGGGGATCATCGCGACATCCGAGCCGGTGCGCGAGAGGATCATCTCGTTCACGCGGGTCATATCGTCCCGCACGAGGGCGACGAGCCGCTCTATACCCTCGGTGCCAACTTTCTCATTGAACGAAACAACGACGCCCAACGCCCTGCCTCCCGGCTTCCGTTTTTCTTAAACGAGGCTTGCACGCTCTCGCGCCGAAATGCAACGTGGCGGATGGTGCAACCTTCGCATGCGGATGCTGGATTGATGCGTGATCTCGCTCTCGCCGATGCGCTTTTCGCAGGGGCCTTGCGCCTTCACCAGCCTGGCAAGGGGCACCGTGCTGGCACCGATGGCGTGTTGCTGGCCGCTGCGACGCCATCGGATGCGGTGGCCATTGCCGATCTCGGAGCTTCAACCGGCCTCGTGGGCCTGCGCGCAGCACAGCTCAATCCCGAAGCGCGTGTGACGCTGTTCGAACAGGACAAAGCTGTGGTGGATTTGGCCCGCGCCAATATCGAGGCGAATGGACTCGGTGCGCGGGTTGAGGTCGCCGAGGGTGATATTCTGTCTCCTGCCGCGCTCCGGCAATGGCGCGAGACCTTCGATTGCGTGCTCACCAACCCGCCCTTCCATGAGGCGGGACGGACACGGATGTCCGACGTTAAGGCGGGGGCCTATGTGATGAAACCTCAGGATATCAGCACCGGTCTCGAAGTTTGGGTAAAGCGCGCGACATCGATTCTCGCGCCGAAAGGCAAACTTGTGATGATCCATCGCGCCGATGAGATCCGATCGCTTCTTGATGCGTTCCAGGGAAGGTTCGGCGCGATACGTCTCCTTTTCGTGCATCCCAGAGCGGATCAGCCGGCGATCCGCGTGCTCGCGGGGGCGATCAAGGGATCACGCGCCCCACTCACAATTTTGCCTCCGCTCGTCCTGCACGAAGCGGGAGGCGAATTCACGGCCGCGGCCGAAAGCTTGAACAGGGGCGAGGCGCGCTTGCCCCTGTTCGGCTGATTTCTGTTACCACCGGCAGACGCGAACCACGCGCCGCACCGGGCCATAATAGGTCTGGACCCAGCGCACGCGATTGAAGCAACGACGGCCGGAATGAACAGGGCGTCCGTAGTAAACCGGTGCGTAATAGTGGCGACGATAGACCCTGCGATGATGATAGACCGGGCGGCTGTGATAAACGCGGTGCCGATAGACCGGCCGATGGTGATAACCGCGGTGATGATAAACATGGCGGCCGCGATAATGACGGCGATGGTATTGCACCTGCGCGGTTTCGATCCGACCGGCCTGATCAATCGCCAGGATCGAACCGGAGGGAACACCAGCCGCACGGGCCGGAGCGAATGTGAAAACCATCAAGATGGCTGCGACGAAGGCTAGTGCAAGGCGTGAAAACCTGGACATTGTCTCTCCCTTTCGAAGTATCGCCCATTCAGGAAACTATGTGCCGTTTTCTGAACAACAGCCAAACGGCGGGCCGGCAAACATGCCACTTCCGGAGCATGTTCGCCGTCACCGCGGGCGTCAAGTCGGGGTTGATCTCATTTGCCCATCGGGTTGCAGACGTGCCTGTTCAGGGCAGCATTCCCGTCTGCACAAGGCTGAATGGCGATGACCCGAACTTGCCTCTCTGGACGGCGCGACGGGCGTTCCACATGCGTGATCGGACCATTGGGTGATGCGACCATAACGACAGCTTCGCCATCGCCTCCGGCGCTGCCGCCACCTCCGCGACCACCGCCATTGCTTTGCGCCTGTGCTGTCGCGCCCAGTGCGAGAACGGTGAAGGTGATCGCCAGTGTTTTCGTGAATGTGGACATGTGTTCCTCCTGCTGTGAGAAGAGGCGCGATGGCCCCGATATCCCTTCGTCGCGGCGTTGCGCGACAAGGTTCACGGCGGGATGAAAAATTTTGACGACTTGAGCGCCGATTTCTTGCTCAGCCCGGTTTCCTCTTGGCATCGAAGTGCTTTATGCGATCACCCTGACTGTGCATGGACCTTTTCCGATGAACGCTTCTTCCGCTCTGCCTCCCCACCTCGATCCCACCCGGTCGTTCCAAGGGTTGATCCTGACGCTCCAGAATTTCTGGGCCTCGAAGGGCTGTGTCATTCTCCAGCCCTATGACATGGAAGTAGGGGCCGGAACCTTTCACCCCGCGACGACATTGCGCGCGCTCGGCCCCAAGGCCTGGAATGCTGCCTATGTGCAGCCCTCGCGCCGCCCCAAAGATGGCCGCTATGGCGAGAACCCCAACCGCTTCCAGCATTATTATCAGTTCCAGGTGATCCTGAAGCCGTCGCCGCCCGATTTGCAGGAGCTTTATCTCGAAAGCCTCTATGCGATCGGCATCGACCCCGCTGTGCATGACCTGCGCTTCGTCGAAGACGATTGGGAAAGCCCCACACTCGGCGCCTGGGGTCTTGGCTGGGAATGCTGGTGCGATGGCATGGAAGTCAGCCAGTTCACTTACTTTCAGCAGGTCGCCGGGCAGGAATGCGCGCCCGTTGCGGGCGAGCTCACTTATGGGCTTGAGCGCCTCGCCATGTATCTCCAGGGTGTCGACAACGGGTTTGAGCTCAATTTCAATGGCATAGAGGGCGAGGGCAAAGTCACCTATGGCGATGTCTTCAAACAGGCCGAGGAAGAATATTCGCGCTTCAATTTTGAATTCGCTGACACCGACAAGCTGTTCCGCAACTTTGCCGAGGCCGAGAAGGAATGCCTCGCCCTGCTCGCCGCCGGCGAGCCTGCCGAAGGTTCAAACCAGCGCCACAAACAGGTGCTGCCAGCCTATGATCAATGCATCAAGGCATCGCATGCTTTTAACCTGCTCGATGCGCGAGGCGTGATCTCGGTTACCGAGCGGCAGGGCTATATCCTCAAGGTGCGCGAACTCGCGAAAGCCTGCGGCGCGGCCTGGGTGAAAACCGAGGCGGGCGGCGCGTGATGCCCCGTATCCTCGCCCATTCGGGTGTTCTTCTCTCGCGCAATGTCGGCCACGCCATGCGGTATTGGCGCGACGTCTATGGTTTTACCGTCGACAACAGCTTTGGCGAGCCGCCGAGTTTCGCGATCCTCAAGCGCGATGGTGCTTTTGTGATGATCGGCGCCACCGAACAGCCCACGATTCCGCGCCGGATGCAGCGCGAGAGCCTGTTTGATGCCTATTTCTGGGTGGATGATGCGCAAGCCGAATTCAATCTGCGCCTGTCGCTGGGCGCGAAAGTCGATTACGAGCCCCATCTTCAGTCCTATGGCGTTCTCGAATTCGGGCTGATCGACCCGGACAATCATTTGATTGGTTTCGGGCAGGTGATCGATGCCGAACCGAGCAAGGAAGCCTGATATGTCTCCGAAAACACTCCTTGAAATGGTTGGCGCAACGCCTATCCCGCCGTCGATCGCCGAGAGCGTGCTCGTGATCATCGATGCTCAGAACGAGTATCTCGAGGGACCACTCGCGCTGACGGGCGTTGGCCTGGCGGTTGAGAAATGCGCCGAAGTGCTCGCGGCCTATCGCAAGGCTGGCGCACCGGTCATCC
>JBOFZC010000172.1:0-9122 GCA_051654985.1 Rhabdaerophilum sp. | reverse complement strand
CCGCGCTCGCTCTCGAAAAACGCAAGCACCGCAGCGCGATGGGTTTTGTCACCCACGGCGAGATTGTGGTCGCGCCCCTCAATATTGAAAGCGCGCGCCTCCGGCATCACCGCCGCGAGTGGCTGCGCTGGGCCGGCGATCGGATCATTCGTGCCGACACAGATGATCGTGGGCACATGGATGCTCGCGGCTTGCTCAGGCGTCAGCGATTGGCGTGAACCACGAATACACGCCGCAAGCGCTGCTAGGTCGCCTTTGTTCGCTTCAGCAAAGAGGCGGAACATGCGCTGCGTCGGGTCTGTGATCGTGGATTTGTCCTCGACTTCCAAGGCCTCGGCGATACCGATCGGCAGTCCGACACCATCAATGAGATGAATGCCGAGGCCGCCAAGAGCCAACGCCCTTACCCGCTCGGGATTTTCCAGCGCGAGAAAAGCTGAGATCCGGGCACCCATGGAATAGCCCTGCACAAACGCGCGATCGATACCGAGATGATCAAGCAATGCCACAGCGTCCTTCGCCATAAGGCGCGTATCATAAGCATCCGGCTCGTGCGGCTTGTCGGAGGCGCCGTGGCCACGATTTTCGATCGCGATCACGCGATAACCCGCGGCGGCGTAGGTCTTGATCCACGCCGGGCCGTCCCAATTCGTTGCGATCGATGAGGCGAAGCCATGGATCAGCAATACTGGCGTGCCGTGCCCGCCATCGAAGCGGTCAAGATACGCAAGGCGCAGGCCATCATGAGTAAAATGTTTCAGCATGGCCGGGGCCTATCGCGCCGGGGCAATTGTGGCAAGAGCCGCTTCCCTCTTGGATGATCGGCGCGAAGCGGCTAGAAGAAACCTACGATAAAATCTTGATCAGGAGCCGCCCGACCATGGCCGGAAAATCCATCCCCCATTTTCGCAACGATGCCGGATTGCCGGTGATCCGGGTGGCGGCGAAGGAATTCATGTGCATCGGCGCGAAACCGCCTTTTGATCACCCCCATGTGTTTCTCGATATGGGCGGCGATGAGGAAATCATCTGCCCCTATTGCTCGACGCTTTACCGCTATGATGCAGGCTTGAAAGGCGCGATCTGCGCCCCGGTCGACGCACTCTGGCACGAGCCGGAGGCCGCCTGAGGGCGAAAAGAAAAGCATGCCGGAGGGTCATTCTCCGTTCCCGACAGGCCAGGGCCACGCGCTGATCGCGGGGGCGGGAATCGGTGGATTGGCGGCGGCGCTTTTTCTCGCTCGAGCCGGTTGGCGTATCACCATTGCCGAGCGCGAACCGGTTTTGCACGAGGTGGGCGCGGGTTTGCAACTCTCGCCCAATGCCACGAAAGTGCTGGCGCGCCTTGGGCTGATGCCAGAATTTGCCGATCTCGCGGTCAAACCGCATGAATTCGTGATTCGCAGCCGCGACGGAAGGGAACTGAGCCGCTCGCCGATGGGGCGCGAGGCCGAAGCCCGCTACGGCGCGCCGTTCCTCGTGATCCATCGCGGGGATCTGCAGTCCATCTTGCGGCGGCGGGTCGAGAAAACGGCCGGCATCGAGTTGCTTCTGGGAAGAAAGATCATCGAGCATCGCGAAAGCGAGGCCGGCGTGGTCGGTGTGTTTGAAACCGCGACCGGTGAGGAGCGCATTGAGGCCGATCTCCTGATCGGAGCAGACGGCCTGTGGTCGCGCGTGCGCCCACTTTCCGGCCTGCCACATCCCTCGCTACCACAAGGCAAAACCGCCTGGCGCGGGTTGATCCCACGTGAAGCCGCTCCGATCTTTGCGCGCGAGGCCAAGGTCAATCTCTGGCTCGGGCCGAATGCGCACCTCGTGCATTACCCCGTCTCCGGCGGCGAAGCGGTGAATGTCGTGGCAATCATCGATGAGCACTGGATCGAGGAGGGCTGGATGTCGCCGGGCGATCCTGACCATCTCAGCCGTCTCTTCTCGCATTGGAGCCAGGATGTGCGCGAGCTGATCGCCGCCGCACCGGAATGGAAGCGCTGGGCTCTGATGGATCGCGCTCCAGAAAGCCGCTGGTCGCGTGGGCGGATCACGCTGCTTGGCGACGCCGCACACCCTATGCTGCCATTTCTGGCACAAGGTGCCAGCCAAGCCATCGAAGATGGTGCGAGCCTCGCAGCGCATCTGAGTTCAGCAAAATCTGGGCACGAGATCGCCGAGGGTTTGCGCAACTATGATAGCGCGCGGATCAGTCGCTCGTCACGCATTCAGGCTGCAGCGCGCCGGCAGGGGCAGATCTATCATCTCTCAGGCGCCCTGGCGACGGCGCGCGATCTGGGCATGAGATTGCTACCCGGGAAAAACCTGCTCGCGCGATTCGACTGGATTTACGGCCATGACGCCGAGAAAATGACCTGAATTGCACAAAAACGCTTCCGCTCTTGCGAAAAAGGCTTAACGCCTTTCGTCTAACATCCTCTCCTTGAACAACAGGAAGGATGGCCTTCTTCTGCCATGGACGAGCATCGGGCCCATCAACGCATCCGCTCTTATCTCAAGGGCGAGATCGTGCATTCCGGCGGACGGATCCGCTTGGAATGCACCGTGCGCGACATCTCGCCCGAAGGTGCCCGGATCCAGGTGGGGCGTGACATCACCCTCCCCGACCCGTTCGAATTGCATATTCCTCAGCGCGGCATGGCCGAGAAATCGCATATTGTCTGGCGACATGGAGACGAAACCGGCGTGCATTTTTTGCATGAGACACCGGCGACCCAACGCACAGCAACCTCTGCGCCAACGGATCGTTCTCTTCTCGCCCGCATAGAAACCTTGGAAACCGAACTCTCGGGCCTGCGCCAGCAAATGGCTGTGATGCGCGCCAAACTCGATCAATTCACCACAGAGAGGGGCTGAAAGCCCAGATTAAAGACGGGGAAACTCCGATGGCAGAACGCCGCATCGATCCCAGAATGCCCTGCTTTCTCAAGGGCGAGATCATTCTCAACAATGGCCTCGAGCGCATCCCGTGCGAGGCTCATGATATCTCTGAGAAGGGTTTGCGCCTCGCAGGCGCCGATTTTTCACGCCTGCCCGACAGCTTCCTGCTTTCTATCCCACGCCGGAAGTTCGAAGAGCGCGTGAAGGTCGTGCGCAAACTGGATGATGGCGTCGGTGTGCTGATCGTTTGATCTCACCAGGCCGGATTGCGCTCAGCCTCGGGGACAGCTATCCCCCCAAAGATGCGCCCTTAGCGCGCCCCCTTGGCGGAACTGGTAGACGCACACGACTTAAAATTGTGAGCCGCAAGGCGTGCCGGTTCGATTCCGGCAGGGGGCACCAATTGTCTGAGACCCGCCCATGATCGACCAAACCGCAGTTGAAAGGTTGATATCCGAGCGTCATCAGGCTTGGTATCAGCGGGAATACATTGCCAAGGAACGCGCTGAATCCCTTGAACCGCCGCCCCGGTGGTGGTCACCCGCATTCTGGTTGCCCTTCGAAAGGCGGCGCCGACAGCACAACAACGATTTGATTGAGCGTCTTTACCCGCAATATGACACACGCGGCGTCGCTGAGGTGGAAGCGGACATCGCGCGCCTGCCTGAAGTGCGCGCACGCGAAACCGTTCTCGCGGCAGGCCAGCAGAGCCCGTTGGGGCTGAACAAGCGGCTCTTCATCAAACTCGAACTCCCGCCGCAGGTCGATCGGCCGGTCGAAAGGGCCTTTTTTGATCAGAGGGTTAGCAACAGTTTCGAGGATTTCCGGACAGGAGTCGGAACCCATGTCAGTTTTTGCAACCCCGATGAAGTTCGGTTTCGCCAGGAAGCCTCTCGTTTGAGAACGTCCGAAGCTGCGGTCGAGCGCCGCGGAAGTGGTGGCGGTTACCAAGATTGGACCCACACATGGATCAACTTGGAACTCTCCCTCGGTGTCAGCCAGGCACTGCGCGAGCGATGCCTCGAGTTTCATGAGCTGGTGGCAAATTCACCCGAGCGTCTCGTCCTTCTAAGCATCGATGTGCCGTCGGAGACATATTTTAGCTCCCAGCAACTGGCGCCCGGCGAAGGCGAGCTCTTCAGGGGCATCTCCAGCGGGCCATTCCAGCCTATCCGCTATGCCCTGCACTTCTTTCTGCCTCCGCCCTGGTCAAAGCAAAAAGGCGCGCAATCCCAAAGCTATCCGCCCATGGACTACGCGCTCGACTATCCCTACCAAACGATCGAGATCGAGGAATGTATTGCGGGTGAAGCCTAGCCAACAGGCGCTGATGCTGAGGAAAATCACTCAACTCTTTTCCGAGCGCGCCCTTCAAGCATCGAGGAACACCGTCTCGGCCTCGCCTTGCAACCGGATGACGAATCGGTAGCGGCCAGCTTCCAGTTTTTCCGCCACAAGAGTTTGGCGGCGGATGTGTTGCTCGATCCGGCCGAGCACAGGGTCAGCGGCCAAAGCGGCCGTGTCTTCCGGGAAATACATGCGCGTATGCAGGTGGATGTTGATGCCCCGCGCGAAGATCAGGAAGCTGACATGCTGAGCCTGTCGGCGACCATCCGACCAGAAGAGGCTACCGGGGCGCACGGTCTCGAAACGGAACTCGCCGGTTGCGCCATCCGCCCCCGCCCTGCCCCAAAGGCCATGCGAGCCCACGCGCCCGCTCGCATCGGCTTGCCAGAGTTCGATCATCGCATCCCGAACGGGCGTGCCGGAACCATCGAGAATGAGACCCTCGATCGCCAAGCGCTCGCCCTCGGCCGCAATGATGTGAAGTGCCTCATCCGCGCGCATTGCGAGGCCAGCCTGCGCCGGCAGGGTGCCGATATGCACATAAGGACCAGCAGTCTGGGATGGGGTTTCCTTGAGATAGTCGACGGGCATCACATGCCTTCGGGTTTTATTGTTTGGCGCATTTTCTTCACGCGAACCGGCGACCACTTCGCTTGAAAATGCTCTAGGTCTCAAAAAAGGTCTGCTGGCGGCCGCGCAACACGATATCAAAGCGGTAGGCGAGGCAATCGAAGGCGCGCATCTCGCCCATATCGAGCTTCGCGACGAGTTGGTTGATCGCGCGATCATCGTTCAAAGTGCGCACGATCGAGCAGAGCGGGATCAGCGGATCACCCTCGAAGTAAAGCTGCGTGACAAGCCGCTGCACGAAGGCCTCGCCGAAAATCGAGACATGGATATGCGCAGGCCGCCATTCCGAGCCGTGGTTCGGCCAAGGATAGGGCCCCGGCTTGATGGTGCGAAAAACATAGCGGCCCTGGTCATCGCTCACGCAACGCCCGCAGCCGCCGAAATTTGGGTCAAGCGGGGCGAGATAGCTGTCCTTTTTGTGCCGGTAGCGCCCGCCAGCATTGGCTTGCCACACCTCAATCAGCGTGTTCGGCACCGGACGGGCCATCTCGTCGAGCACATGGCCATGCACAATGATCCGTTCGCCGATGGCAAGACCATTAGAGCCAGTCGCTTTGGCATAATTCACCGTGAGATCGTTATCGAGCTCATGCAGCATCGAGCGGGAAAAAACCGGCCCGGTTTTCTCAGCAGGTCCCTGATCGATGGAGAGAAGCGCGCATTGGGGCGAACGCAAGACGGAGGTCTTGTAGCCAGGCGTGTATGCCGGCGGATGCCAGGAACGGTCACGCTGCAAGAAATTCCCGCCGTTTTCAGGCATATTCGAAAAGCTCATTGGCGTTTGTCCCAAAAGGCAGCGCACTGGAACGCTTCGCACCAAACTGCCCCCTTTCTTGCAACGATCCGTCCGCCGATAGGGCCTTGTCAATCGCGATCATCCGGGGATTGGAAATCGATCGCGGCGGGTGCGCAACCCAAAACGGATGTCGGTGCCATACCCGCAGGGCATGGATCGCTCAGCCCTCGGCGCCAAACCGTGCGAAAGCCTCGACGACTTGATCATAAACCGGGCGCTTGAACGGCACGATCATGCCCGGCAGGTTCTGCAGAGGCTCCCAGCGCCAATCTCCGAATTCCGGCTTATGGACACCCCCACCGGGAGAATTCACGTCAATCTCGCGTTCATCCCCGGTGAAGCGGAAGGCGAACCATTTCTGCGCCTGCCCACGATAACGGCCTTTCAGCCCGCGCCCCAAAATCTCGAGTGGAAGATCGTAGTGGTACCAATCCGGTGCCTCGGCGAGAAGTTCAACCGAACGGATATTGGTTTCCTCATAAAGCTCACGCAAAGCGGCTTTCAGTGGGTCTTCGCCGGGATCGATCCCGCCCTGTGGCATCTGCCATGCGTATCCGCCCTCGTGGCTTGCGCCGATCTTGTCGGTTCGGCGTCGACCAAGAAAAACCAGCCCCGCCGCGTTGAAAACAGCAGTGCCCACGCAGGGGCGATAGGGCAATGTGGATATGTCGCGCATCATGCCAAAACCTTTGTTGTTCTTTTTGGCCTTTGCCGCGACGAGATCAAGCCGTCCGAGCCTCGTTTCCATCACGAAAACTCAGCGCCGCACCGGCGGGATGACGGCGCTCAGGGGCGCAACAACGATATTGCGGGAAGCCAGCTCCGCTTCCCAGTTCATCAGGGTCTCGATATTCGCTGACAAAGCCGGGACGGCGATCACCGCGCGACCATTGCGCAGGGCGATGGATTCAGCTTCAGCGAGCAAGGTGCGCAACGGTTTTGCAGAGCCTGCAGCCTCGACGACCCGATCCGCGCGGATCGCCGGAAGCCCCGTTCGTGTCGCAAGGTCCATCGCCGATCCGCGTGCCGCCGAGCCATCATCGAGGAACAGCAAACCACGTTTGGCCATCTCATCCAGCACTGGCTGGAGCGCGGTGGGGGTCGAGAGCAACTTGCCACCCATGTAATTCATGATGCCGACATAGCCAGAGAAGCGCGTCATCAGCCAATGCAAGCGCTCGATATTTTCCTTCGCGCCGCTGCTGGCACGCAGAGTATGTGGGCCAGGATCGCTATCGGGAAAATCAAACGGCTCCATCGGCACCTGAAGCACTATCTCATGGCCATCACGGCGCGCCCGCATCACCTGTGCCTCGAGATCACGGCCATAGGGGGCGAATGCCAGCGTGAAATCACCGGAAAGACGGGAAATCGCGTCGGCCGTGCTGCGCGCGGAAACACCGACGCCGGTGAGCACCACAGCAATGCGGGGTTTATCGGTATTCGCGAAGGGGCGCGCGTAAACACGGCGAGGTGTGATGCCGCCCTCTCCTGTTTTCGGCAGGAAACCAAGGGCTATACGCTCGACGAGGCGTGGGTCCGGCGCGGGGGCCAGACGCTCGTTCTCACGCGTGCTCTCAGGCACGCGGATGACGGAAGCTCCCGGGGCCTGCCCTCCATTCTGACGAATGACGCGGACTCCGCTCTCCTGCTCGACATCGGCAGCACTGGAGCGTGGCGCGGGTTCAGGTCGCGGCTGTTGCGGCTCTTCGTCGGGGCGTTCAATGCGGGCGATATCTCCCGGCGGGACCGCCATGCGTTCGATCTTCGAGACTGCAACGGGGTTGCCGGATTGGCGGGTGGATTTAACGGCGGCGACAGTAAGGAAGGCCGCAGCGCCCGCGCACACGAAAGCAAGCAGCACCCGCCGCAACGAAAGGCGCGATGCGCGTTTCGGCGGTTTCGGCTGGACGCCGAGCGGTGTCGCGAGGCTGTCGAACGCCATGTTGCTCCCAATGCAAGAAACGCGGCGCAGATCGAGCACCTGTTTCTCCAACTTCAAGTGGTAAAGAGCCGTGGTTAACGCCTCTTTAAAACCGGCGCTTCTGTCGTGCATTTTGGCACATAAAAGTGAGAATGGCCGGCATTGCTGCCGGCCACCGCGAGTTCACAACCTTGAGGCGTGATCGGTTAGTTCTTCTTCTCGGCCGGCTTTGCTGTGTTCGCCCGCGCCTCGGGTTTCGCCGGTTTGGGCGCAACTGTGACCCCCTCACCCGGGCTTTCACGGCTGACTTCACCACGCAGAAACTTCGCGGCCCAAATCAGCTGCGTATCCTTTGTGCGGTCGGTCGGCACGAAGCCCGATGAACCACCCTGTTCTTCTTCATTGACCTTGATATGGCCGCGGATAGAGCTCTCACCCTTGATCTCATAACGCGCTCGCTCGGCTTCCGGCACATCCTGATTGACGATGAAATCCGGCCCGATGCCACGGCCCTGAATCGAACGACCTGAGGGCGTGTAATAAAGCTGCGTCGTGAGTTTCAACGCGAAGTTGCCGCGCATCTGGAAGATCGACTGCACCGAACCCTTGCCGAAGGACCGCGTGCCAACAATCGTCGCGCGCTCCTGATCCTGCAACGCGCCGGCGACAATCTCGGAGGCCGAGGCCGAACCGCCATTGATCAGTACAACGATTTTCTTGCCCGCGGCGATATCGCCGGGTTTCGCCAGCGCACGGCTGGTCTGATCGCTGGTCTTGCCGCGTGTCGAGACAATCTCTCCAGCCTCAAGGAAGGCATCGGCCACGAGGATGGACTGATCGAGAAGACCACCGGGATTGTTGCGCAGATCCAGGATGAAACCCTTGAGTTTGTCGGCGCCGATTTCGCTGGTCAGACGCGCAATTTCCTTTTTGAGACCGTCATTGGTCTGTTCGTTGAACGAACCGATGCGCAGGTAGCCAACATCATCGCCTTCTTTCTGGGCGCGCACCACTGGCGGGCGGATGATGTCACGGGTGATCGAAAGCTCGAGAGTATCGCGCTTGTTGCGCAGAATTTTGAGCTTCACCGCGGTGCCGCGCGGACCCTTCATCTTTTCCACGGCCTGATTGAGCGTAAGACCTTGCACCTGCTCGTCATTGATGTGGGTGACGAGGTCATTCGCCTGAATCCCGGCCTTGGCGGCGGGTGATTCGTCGAACGGGGTCACGACCTTGACGAGCCCCTCTTCCATCTGGACCTCGATGCCGAGCCCGCCGAATTCGCCCCGGGTCTGCTGCTGCATTTCGAGGTTGGATTTCTGATCGAGGAAGCTCGAATGCGGATCAAGTGACTGGACCATGCCGTTGATCGCGGATTCGATCAGTTTCGCTTCGTCGGGCTTATCGACATAATCCGAGCGGATTTTGTCGAAAACTTCCCCGAAAAGCGTGAGGCGGCGATAGGTATCATTGGCCGCGGCGTTGGCGGACATGCTCATCCGCACTTCGTCGGCTGCGACGAGAGCGATCGCAC
>JBOFZC010000171.1:0-2387 GCA_051654985.1 Rhabdaerophilum sp. | reverse complement strand
CCATCGACATGGCCCGCGCGATTCAAGATGCAATGGAAGGCCTCAAGGACCGCATTGGCGACGCGAAAGTGCGCATCGCCATCAACATGTCCTCCGGTTTTCCGGCGATCGTCGCCGACCCGAAGCGGATGACGCATATCCTCTTCAACCTGATCGCCAACGCGATTTCTTACTCGGTTACTGGCGATACTGTGCGTCTTCAGGTGCGGCGCGAGAAGCAATCGACCATCATCGAAGTCTCGGATTCTGCCCGCGTGCCCGGCCTTGGTGATATGAGCGGTATGCCCAATGTCGAGCGCCAGAACGCTCTGCGTTATTCGATGGCTCGTGCCCTTGTGCATCTGCATTCGGGCTCGATCAGTCTCGCGGATGAGCCGCGCGGTGGGCAGGTCACGATCGTCACCCTGCCCGATCTTGCGGCGCCCACGGGCGACAACGCCTTGCTTTCGGCATGAATATGCAACCGGTCCGCTGGGTGATCGATCTGCCCGATGAGGCCGCGACCAGCGCTGCCGCGGCACGCCTCGCAGGCGAGTTGCGCGCCGGCGATCTCGTCACCCTCGGCGGGGCGCTGGGCGCGGGAAAAACCACCTTCGCTCGCGCACTGATCCGCACCCTGCTGGCGGACCCACAAGCCGAAGTGCCGAGCCCCACCTACACGCTGCTGCAAACCTATGAGGGCCCGCGCTTCAACATCGTCCATGCCGATCTCTACCGCATTGCGGATCCGGCTGAACTCGCCGAACTCGGGTGGGAAGACGCGGCCGAGAATGCGCTGGTGCTGGTCGAATGGGCCGAACGCGCGGGCGATATCCTCGCGACCGATCGCCTCGAGGTCGAACTGGCGACCACCGGCCCCACGGGGGCGGGGCGTCGTCTCACGCTCATCGGGCATGGGAGTTTCACGACCAGGCTCGAACGCGCAAAATCGATCCAGACCTTGCTCGATCGCACCGGCTTTGGTGACGCCAGGCGCGATTTCATGATGGGCGACGCCTCGGTGCGCGCTTATGAGCGGCTTGTCGATGAAGCTTCGGGCCGCAAGGGCATCCTGATGATCGCCCCGCGACGGCCCGATGGTCCGCCAATCCGGCTCGGAAAACCCTATTCGCAACTCGTGCATCTCGCCGAGAGCGTGCATGCCTTCGTCGCCATCGCCAATGGCCTGCGCGCGGAAGGTTTTTCGGCTCCCGAGATTTATGGCTCTGACCTTGATGCCGGGCTTCTCGTGATCGAAGATCTCGGCTCTCTGGGTGTGGTCGACGAGAACGGCCCTATCCCCGAGCGCTATCGCGCGTCGGTGGAGGCTCTGGCTGAACTGCATACCCGCGTTTTGCCGGCCGAACTGCCAGTCGCTCCTGCCATCACCCACAAGCTTTACCGCTATGATCTCGAAGCGCTGACCATCGAAGCAGAGTTGTTGCTCGATTGGTATTTCCCCTATTCCGCGAAACGCTCGCCCAATGCGAGCCAGCGGCTCTCCTTTGTCGACCACTGGGTTTCGACGCTGGAACCCGTACTTTCAGGCCCCAAGACCTGGACCCTGCGCGATTATCATTCGCCCAATCTGATCTGGTTGCCCGAGCGTGAAGGCACCCAAAAGGTGGGCATCATCGACTTTCAGGATTGTGTGCTCGGTCATCCGGCCTACGATGTCGCATCGCTGTTGCAGGATGCCCGCGTCACGGTGCCGGAGACGCTCGAACTGCAATTGCTCGGTGCCTATGCCCGCGCCCGCCGCATGGCAGACCCGGCTTTCGATCTCGCGGCCTTCACCTCGGCCTATGCCATTCTCGGCGCGCAAAGAGCCACAAAAATCCTCGGAATTTTCATTCGCCTCGACCGGCGTGACGGCAAGCCCGCTTACCTGAAGCATTTGCCGCGCGTGGAAGCCTATCTCAGGCGTTGCCTTGCGCACGCCTCCTTGGCAAAGCTGAGGGGATGGTACGAAACGAATCTCCCCGCATTGTTCCCCGAGGCTGATGGCAATCATGAGCGTGCGCAAACCAATCCGAACGGCGATGCTGCTGGCGGCGGGGCTGGGCACAAGGATGCGTCCTCTCACGGATGAGCGTCCAAAGCCGCTGATCGTAGCCGGGGGCAAGCCCCTGCTCGATCATAATCTCGATCAGCTCGTCACGGCCGGCATTGAGCATGTCGTGATCAATGTCCACTACCTTGCCGGACAGATTGAAGCGCATTGCGCCGCCCGAAAGACGCCGCGCATCACGATTTCCGACGAACGCGCCGGCCTCCTTGATTCGGGAGGCGGTGTGCTGAAGGCGCTACCACTGCTCGAGACAGACCCGTTCTTTTGCCTCAATGCCGATACGATTTTCATCGATGGCCCGCGCTCCAACCTCGTTCGGATGACCGAGGAATTTGAC
>JBOFZC010000170.1:0-6113 GCA_051654985.1 Rhabdaerophilum sp. | reverse complement strand
ACCGCACCACTGATGGATGCCGCCCTGCGCGCGACGATGCGCCAGATGCCGCTGGGACAGGCATTTTCGGCGCTTCTCGCCAATGTCGAAAGCCTTGATCCCAAACTTGGCGAGGCTTTGCGCAATCTGCGCCTCGATGCACTTCTCAAGCTTGATCCAGCGCAGCTCGCCTCAAGCGTCAAGAATTCCGGGCTTTTTCTGGAGGCGAAACTCGCCAATCTCGTTCCCGGTTCGGCACCGCCCGCAGGCGACCTCAAGGCGCTGCTCGTTGGGGCACGGGCGTCGCTTCCCGAGCCTGCGGCGCAGATGGGCGAGCGGGTGAGCACGGCCTCACCTCCGGCCGAACTTGCACGGATGGTCGAAGGAGCGGTTGAGCGCATCAAGCTTCAGCAGCTTGCCTCGCTGCCGGATCACCCAACACTGAATATCACCGATGATCGCAGCCAACCGATGCGCCTCGCGCTGCAAATCCCGCTGGCGCTGCACGGGCAGGAGCGGCCGGAAACGGCGATGATCGGCCTGATGATCGAGCATCAGCCCGGCCCTGATCTGCCCCCCGAGGTCAAGGCTGACGAGGAAGCCGCGAACAAGGTCGAGGGCTTCCCATGGAAGATCCGGATCGCGGTTGATCTGGAGGAAACCGGCCCGGTTCAGGCCGAGATTGCCCTGCGCGGCCACCGTGTTGCTGTGACACTCTGGGCCGAGCGCAAGAGCATGGTCGAGGATGCCCGCGCCGCCATTGGCACGCTGCATCAGGCGCTCACGGGTGCCGCGTTCGAAGTCACCAATCTCGAAGTGCGGGATGGCCGTCCGGCAGGCCCTTTGCCGCGTTTCCAGCCTGCTTTGGATCGCCGCTCATGAGTGCGAAACCGCAGACCCGCGTCGCCGTCGCACTCCAATATGATTTCGGCGATGGCGCGCCTATCGTTACGGCGAAGGGTGAAGGGCATATCGCCGACAAGATCATCGCGACCGCACGCGAACACGATGTCGCCATCGAGGAAAATCCCATCCTCGCCGAGGCGCTCTCAAAAATCGATCTCGACACCGAAATCCCGGTGCCGCTCTACAAGGCCGTGGCCGAGGTGATCGGCTTCGTGCTCAAGACCGGGCGACTCACAAGGCCGGAGCGGGTTTGAAGCCAAGGCGTAACTGTCATTCCCGACGCCGAAGGCGGGCGGGAAACCATCTTTCATCTCACGTCAGTCATAACATTCCCAGCAGCCATGAATGCTGCCGCCAAGATGGATTCCCGTCCAGCCCTGCGGGCCGCCGGGAATGACATCGAGTTAGGCGCCCGGATCAGCCGTGAAGCCTGCCGCCTCGATGCCGGCGATCGCCGCCGCTTCGTCGTTGTCGGAGGTATCACCGGAAATCCCGACTGCGCCGATGATCATCCCGTTTTCACGGATCAGCACGCCGCCGGGCACCGGCACCAGTGCGCCATCAGCCACATGCATCGCCGCCTGAATGAAGGCGGGACGCTCAGCCGCCATCTTTCCCAAGGCGCGGCTGCCTGAACCCATCGCAATGGCACCATAGGCCTTCGAATACGCCACTTCGGCGCGCTTGAGCGAGGTGTTGTCCTCCGTGAGAACAACCTTGCGCTGGCCACGTGCGTCGAGCACGACGATCGAGAGCGGCTTGAAGCTCGCTGTACGGGCGTGGCGAAGCGCGGTGTCTGCAATCAGGCGGGCTTTGTCGAGCGACAGCATCAGGAAACTCCGGTCATGGTCGTTACCGCGAAAAGCGCGGTGCCAGATCGTTGCATATAAAGGCTCGAGCGGCTGAGGCCAGCGCGAAAGCGTTTCGCCAGTGGCAATAAACCCGTGCCTTGGGTGAACAGTTCTGCGTCCTCAGCGTTCTGCCCCGCTTGATCGATCGTCTCAGGTCTTTATCCTTAACAAATCATTCTGTGCTAAACGGGCAGGCATGGCCGACACATTCCTCATTCTCAACGGAACACGCGTTCCCGCGCGCAAGGGCGATAGCGTGCTCGATGCCGGAGAGGCGGCTGGTCTGCGTTTGCCGAAAGACGGCGCTGCCCCCTGCCCGCATGATGCGCTCTGCGAAAGCTGCCGCATCCGCCTCGAAAATGGCGATGTGGACGATGCAGGCTCGCGCATCGGCCCAACGATCCTCGCTTGCCGAGCGAAAGTAATCGGGGAGGCGGAATTCTCGTTCCAGCCCTTCCCGCGTGAAATGAAGACAAGCGCAGAAGTGATTGAACTGCGCTCGCTTGCCCCCGAGATTGTGGAACTTGTGATCAGGATCGAGAAGCCGATCCCGTATATGCCCGGCCAGCATGTGCTTCTCTCGGTCGGAAAATGGCCGGCGCGACGGCTCACGCCCACACTCTCGCTCGATGGCCTGCGCGAACTGGACACGCTGCATTTCCATATCCGGCGACGGGCTGATGGTGTGCTGGGCGGAAACCCTGAACGCTTGTTCCCGCCGGGTACGCGGCTGAAGCTCTCTGGACCCTACGGCTCTTCGTTCCTGCGGCAAGGAAACGGGCGGATTGTGCTCGTTTCATCGGGCACCGGATTCGCCGCGATCTGGTCGATGGCGGTGGCGGCGCGGCTCGGTCAACCGCATCGTCCCCTGCATATCGTGGCCTCAGCGCATGATCCGCGCCAGCTTTATATGCGCCCTGCTGTTGAATGGCTGGCGCGACAGGGCGTGAGCGAGATCACGCTCACCGCTTCGGGCGCGCATCCGCTTCCACCCGCACGCGGGGGCCGGGCCACGCAGCATCTTCCGGGTTTCACATCGACGGATACGGTCTATGCCGCCGGCCATCCGGAGATGGTTCGTGTCGTGATGGAGATTGCTGCCCGCGCCAAGGCAACGGCCTATGGAATTCCACATGTGCCGGCGATGCCGGAGGCGGGCATGGTGGAGAAGATCGCGCGGTTCTTCGGGCGGGAGCCCAAACCGGCCAAGGCAAATGAAGCAGTCAACCCGGAAACGATGGGCAGCAACATCCGCCGGATCGGACCACTTTAAGCCGCGACCTCCTTCACGAATGAGCGCAAGCTCTGGTCAATTGCCTGTGCATCCGTGATGATGCGGCGAGCTGTTTTCACAACATCCGCGGTCGCCACTTCAGCCCCGGCGAGGCTGAGGCGCAATCCGGATACAGCCTCATTCAGCCCCTGCATCGCGCTTGAAGCGCCGGCTAATCCGTCGCTGATCGAGCGGCGGGCGGCATCCTGCTCAGCCATCACGAGTGCGATGCTATCAGTTTCGCGTGCGGCCAGGCCAAAGGTTTCGCACATGCCATCGAGCCGGTTGGCGGCGCCATCGGCGACCTTCGTCAACTCGGCAATGGCTCCGGCGATCCGAGACGCGGCTGAGGCCGTTTCTCCCGCGAGATCCGACAATGCGCTCGCCGCAGGGCGATAGCCGGCTCCTTTTTCGCCTGCGATGACAGCGTCGAGCGAGGCCGCCAGCGCTTTGCCCGAGAGATCAGCCACGAGGCCCTGAACAGTGCCGATCGCGCCTTCGGCCTCGCGAGCGAGGCGCGCAATATCGGTGACATGATGGCCGGTTTCGCGTGCGGTTTCTTCGCCCGCATCCACAATCGCGCGCGCGCTTTTAAGACGTTGATCGATTTCAGCCATACCGCGCGTGAGCTGGATCGTGGCCCCCGTCACAAGTGATGCTTCCGTTGCCGTGGCCACCGACGTCTCGTGAATGCGATCGGCCTGCGCTTCGGCCGAGCGTGCCGCCTCGGCAATGGTTTCGCTGGCATGAGACAAAGCGGAGGCGGCATCGCTCATCTTGCTCATCACATCGCCCATCCCCGCTTCAAAGCGCCCGATGGCCTCACCCATGGCCAAGCGACGCTGATTGATCGCATCAATGCGGATCATCTCCTGGCGCATTTGGTCACGCTCGATCAGCGCGATCTGCATGGTGTCAATGGCGCGTGCGATGCGTCCGACCTCATCGGCGCGCTCAATATGGGGAACGGCAGCGGTCCAGTTTCCTTCCGCGACGCGACCGACTTCACCTGCAATATCGGTGAGAGGACCCGTGAGGCGGCGGGTCAACAGGATGATCAGCCAACCGATCAGGATGGCCAATCCGGACGCGAAGAGGCCGATCCGAAGCTGCATGCGCGAGGTTTCGGCCATGCTCAGCGTTTGCAGCTCATCTCGAAAGCGCATGACATCATCCACATCGCGCAGAACGCACAGGCGCGTCAGAGGCAAGGACGGCACACAGCGGTAGACGAGTGAAAGCTCCGGCACATAACCGAGCGGCGCAGCATCCTGCGCGGCCAGAGAAAGGTTACCCGGCACATTGCCGGCCCGGCTGAGCACGTTACCGTCATGCATCAGCATCACCCCGGCCCGGATGATCGCCGAGAATTCGGCCAGTGTCGGCTCGGCCGGATTGATCAAACGGTAGCCGATCAGCAACCCGGCGACATCGCCGAACTCATCAAACACCGGGGACGCGGCAAAGAGCCCGTAGCGACTCTGCAGCGGCACCTGAAACAGCATCGCTATGCTGATATCCATCGGCCCGATCTGCCGATAGCGCATCGGCGAAGCTCGATTGTTGATGGTCACGAGGTTTTGTAGGGCTTCAACAAAATCAAGATTGCGGAGAGCTTGTTCAGAAGCGGCCAGCGGCATGTTTTCCCGATCACCGCCTATGACAACAAGGGCCGAGTTAACAAGTAACCCGCCCTCAAAGCCGGCTCTCCGAAGCTCTGGTCCGATATGCCTGGCCGTGCGCACTTCATCGCGCTCCCGCAGCAGGTTGATCGTTCGGCTTTGCCGCGCGATGGAGGCTAGCTCGCCTTCATAGCGCAACACCAGAGCGCGCAGACGCTGGTCGGCAAGGCGTGCTTCTATATCAATCCGTTCAGAGGTTTTCTGCGTCGCGATCTCGGTGAGCCGGGCACTTTCAGCTTCGATTTTTGCATAAAGCGCCCGGCCGACAACATGCACGATCAGCGCCAGACCAAGGCCCGCAACAAGTGTGACGACCAACGCCCAGCGCAATGCGAGAGACGCAGCCAGTGCCGATTTCAGACGCTTGAATATTGTGGAGGGCTCGGGTGAGATCATGGCAACACCGGACGCGCCCCATGCCCCAAAATGAGGCGCGCCGCGCGCTCACTGCGAAGGAATGTCAGAAACTCGTCGGCCAAGCCAGAATGTCGAGCAGGATTGTGCGCAAGGCTGAGCCGCACCCGAAGGGGATACTCCGGCTGATCTGGGCTGGCATTGTCGAGTTTCATCACTGTCATTCCGCGCGATCCGAACTGCGCGCCGGCCGTGAGCCCGATCGTGCCAGGAACCTGGCGAACCAAATCCTCGACGTCGCGTGCACGCGCAACCTGAGCGCGCCGCGAGCGGGCAGATGGATCGGAGTGAACAGCCTCGAACTCTTGGTGCACAACCAGCCGAATGGCCAGATCAGGCCCACCAAGCTCACGCCAATTGCGCAGCCTGCCAGCGCGAATGCCCGCGAGTTCGGCCGATGTGAGATTTTGCCTTGGGATGGACGGATGCGCGATCAGCACAATCGGCAGGTCGAAAAGTGGAAACTCTATAAGGCCGGCCTGCTTTTCATGATTCAGAAGGCCACGGTTGATCCGCGCAAAAACCGCGCGCCCTGACATCACATCGGAAACCGCGCCGCCCACACCAATGGCCGGCGGCACGAGCATGAGTTTGCCTTCGCCATGCCCGCCAAACGCGATGGCGAGCGCGCGCAGAACATCGCTGCCCTCCTCGACGCCGGGAATGCTGATTTCCTCTGCGATCGCCCCCGGCTGCAGGCCAAAAAGGCCCAGGCAAGCGGCGAGCGCCGCAGAGAGCGGCAGATTTCTTTCTGCATAGGCCATGGTTTCACCACGGGTGACGCGACGCAACAGGCGGTCAACCTACGATGCTATGGTTAATGATTGGCTTGCCGTTGTCCTGTGAAGACAATTCGCCTAGCCTCGCCGCCAATCGAGGCAGCAGAACAAGACGTCACAGCATGTCTATTTTCGATCTCGCCGTTATCGGCGGCGGCATCAATGGAGCAGGCATTGCACGCGATGCCGCCGGGCGCGGCCTGCGCGTCTTGCTGATCGAAAAAAGTGA
>JBOFZC010000169.1:0-7387 GCA_051654985.1 Rhabdaerophilum sp. | reverse complement strand
CGCCGGTGGCGCGCATGTTGCGCCGGCTCAACTGGTCGGTCGATGAATTCAACGCTTTCATGCTCGCGCAAGCCCAATCGGTGACGACTATTCCCGAAATGGCGCATGTCTGAGATCATGCGGCCCGGCGCGGGCATAGCATCCCCGAACCGGGTCGTACGATCCGGTTTTGAGCCCATGCTGGTCGCGGCCGGGCTTATGTTTTGCTCGGGATTGCTGAGTGCGGCGGCAGCCTTCTTCGTCGTGGTACTCTATGGGCGACTGATCCCCTCTGGCTCGTTCGTGGCACTGGCGCTGATTTTCGGCACCGTCGCTGGCCTGCTGATCGTGCAGGGCATCTTACGCTATCTCGCGGGTCAGATGGCCGATCGGGCTGGATCAGCCATGTATTTCCGAATCAAAGCGAAGGGTGACGACGCCTTGGCGGAACAATTCTTGCCGGTGCTGCGCGCTCTGCGTGGCCGTGCTTTCCCGGCCGCAGCGGATTTGAGTTGGGTACCGGTCTTTTTCGCCGTCGCAGGCTTTATGCATCCAGCCTTCGCGGTTCTCGCAGTTTTGCTCTCGATCCTGTTCTTCACGTTGGGGCAGACCGAACCGCTGACGCCCGCTTCACGGCTCGACGAAACCTTGCGTGAGCGCGATCGATGGCGGCGCGGCCTTGTTGCGACCCTGCGTGATCTCGCGCAGGTTAGCCTGCTCGGACTGGGGGGCGTATTGGCGATCAGCGGCGAGATGCATATTGGCGAATTGGTCGCGGCCACAATGCTCTCCATGCGCGCGCTCAACGCCGTGCAGAACGCAGCCGAGGAGCGCGCGGGTATTCTCGCCGGCTGGAAGGCCTGGCAGGCAATGGAAAAGGCCTGAACCGGTTCAGCCGATCCGCTGGCTTGTTTCGGGATCGAAGAAATGCAGGTTTGCGGCCAAAGCTCCGGCTTTCAGCACGGTGCCGATCGCCGGTGATGCCTTGCCCGGCTCGCGCAGGATGATCTCTGTGCCGTTGCCACCCAGAGCACCGTAGATATAGGTTTCCGCACCGACAGCCTCGACGGCGTGCACCGTGAATTCGAGCGAAAGATCGGCCGCTTTCGCCCCGTGCTCGAAGAGATGCTCGGGGCGGATGCCGAGAACAACCTTCTCAACAGGCTTATTCGCGAAGTTTAGCCCCGGCAGCCCCTCCGGCGGCAGATTGATGAGATTCATCGGTGGTGCGCCGATGAAGCCGGCCACAAACAATGTTGCCGGGCGCTCGTATAGCTCAAGCGGCCGTCCCGCCTGCTCGACCTTGCCCTTGTTCATCACGACGAGCTGATCGGCGAGCGTCATCGCCTCCAGTTGATCATGCGTCACGTAAATCGAGGTGGTTTTCAGCGCGCGCTGGAGCTTCTTGATCTCGACACGCATCTGGATGCGCAGTTTTGCGTCGAGGTTCGACAGCGGCTCGTCGAAGAGAAACACTTTTGGCTTGCGCACGATGGCGCGGCCCATCGCGACACGCTGGCGCTGGCCGCCAGAAAGCGCTTTCGGCTTGCGCTCCAGAAACGGCTCGACCTCGAGAATGCGCGCGGCCTCGCGCACGCGGGCATCGATTTCATCTTTCGGCGTGCCGCGATTGCGCAGCCCATAGGCCATGTTGTTGTAAACCGACATATGCGGGTAGAGCGCATAATTCTGGAACACCATCGCGATATCGCGCTCGGCTGGCTCGATCTCGTTCACAACACGGCCATCGATCGCGCAGGTGCCGCCGGAGATGGTTTCCAGCCCCGCGACCATGCGCAGAAGGGTCGATTTACCGCAGCCCGACGGGCCGACGAGCACGCAGAATTCACCATCGGCAATGGTGAGCGACACGCCTTTCACGGCTTCCACCCCGCCGGCATAGACCTTGCGGACATCAGTCAGGCGCACATCACTCATTTTTCAGTCTCCACGAGGCCTTTGACGAAGAGCCTCTGCATCAGCACCACCACGAGCACTGGCGGAAGCATGGCCAAGATCGCGGTTGCCATGGCGAGCTGCCATTCGGTCAGGGCATCTTGCGTCACAATCATCTTCTTGATGCCGATGACGATGGTCTGCATGCTGTCCTTCGTCGTGATCAGCAGCGGCCAGAGATACTGGTTCCAGCCATAAATGAACTGGATCACAAACATCGCCGCGACCGAGGTGATCGAGAGCGGCACGAGCGTGTCGAAGAAGAATTTCATCGGCCCGGCACCATCAATTTTCGAGGCCTCGACCAGTTCATCCGGCACAGTCATGAAGAACTGGCGGAACAGCAACGTCGCGGTCGCTGAAGCGATGAGCGGAATGGTGAGGCCCGCGAAGGTGTCGAGCAGACGCAGATCGGCAACGATCTTGTAGGTGGGATAAATGCGGACTTCGACCGGCAGCATCAGGGTGATGAAAATCATCCAGAACGCGGTCATGCGGAACGGAAAACGGAAATAGACCACCGCGAAAGCCGAGATCAGCGAGATCGCGATTTTGCCCAAAGCGATTACCATCGCCATGATCAGGGAATTCAGCATCATGTTGCCAACCGGCTCACGCGTGGAGGACGAGGTGCCGATGAAGATGGTGCGATAGTAGTTCTCAAAGAAATGCGGGCCGGGCGTCAGCGGCATCTTGCCGTTCGAGATCGTTGCGGCATCCCAGGTCGAAGCGACAAACGCGACATAAACCGGAAAGGCCACGATGAACACGCCGAGTACCAACACAAGATGTGGCACAAAATCGAGGAAACGCCTGCGCTGGACCATTAATATTGCACCTTGCGCTCGACATAACGGAACTGAATCGCCGTGAGCGCGATCACGATCACCATGAGCACCACACTCTGCGCCGCCGAACCACCGAGATCACCGCCCGAACGACCATCGGAAAACACCTTGTAGACCATCGTCTCGGTGCCTTTCGAAGGCCCGCCCTGCGTGACGCTATCGATGATGCCGAAGGTGTCGAAGAAAACGTAGACGACATTCACCACGAGGAGAAAAAATGTGGTCGGCGAAAGAAGCGGGAAAATGATGCTCCAGAAGCGGCGCATGGGCGTTGCACCATCGATCGCCGCAGCCTCGATCACCGATTTCGGGATGGCCTGCAACCCCGCAAGGAAAAACAGGAAGTTGTAGGAAATCTGCTTCCAGGTCGCGGCCATCACCACGAGTGCCATCGCGTGATCCTGGTTGAGCAGAGGGTTCCACTGAAAGCCTAAAGAGCGGATCGCTTGGCTCACGAGCCCCAACGAAGGCTGGAACATGAAGAGCCAGAGCACGCCGGCAATCGCCGGGGCTACCGCATAGGGCCAGATCAGCAGCGTTTTATAGCCTGTGGCAAATTTGATGTGCTTGTCGGCCTGAACAGCCAACAAAAGCGCGATGGAGAGCGAAAAAAACGCGACCAACGAGGAGAAAAACGCTGTCGTCGCCATCGAACGATAATAGTCAGATTTCGAGAACAGAACGGAGTAGTTCTCGAACCAGACAAACTCGGTGGAAAGCCCGAAAGCATCCTGGACGAGGAAGCTCTGCCACACCGCTTGTCCGGCCGGGAAGTAGAAGAAGACAATCGTGATCAGAAGCTGGGGAGCCAACAGCAGATAGGGCAAAAGTTTGCCGTGTAAAACGACCCGCTTCTCCATAATGCCGCCCCCGCGAATACAAAAAGGGCCGGGCGCTGCTCACGCCCGGCCGATTGAGGATGATGTCAGCGCGTCACTGTCCGCTCGAACTGGCGAAGCATCTCGTTGCCGCGGTTGGTGGCAGCATCCATCGCTTCTTTTGGCGATTTCTTGCCGGTCAAAGCCGCTTCGATTTCCTCAGCCCAGATGTCGCGGATCTGCACGAGGCTGCCAAAGCGCAGGCCACGTGAATTCTCCGTCGGCTCCTTGTTGTTGAGCTGGATCAGCGGCGTTTCAAGATGCGGGTTGGTGTTGTAGAAACCCGAGGCCTTCACCTTCTCGTAAGCGGCTTTGGTGATCGGGAGATACCCCGATTCCGTGTGCAGCTTCACCTGACGATCAACATCCGAGAGGAAGGTGAAGA
Organism: Rhabdaerophilum sp.; assembly: GCA_051654985.1. Lineage (GTDB taxonomy): Bacteria > Pseudomonadota > Alphaproteobacteria > Rhizobiales > Beijerinckiaceae > Rhabdaerophilum. Next base: position 3,341 of record JBOFZC010000169.1, on the reverse strand, counting down.
ACTTCGCGACACCCTTATACTCGTTGGCGTTTTTGCCACCCATCACCCAAAGCGAAGCGCCGCCAATGATCGAGTTCTGCGGGGCGCCAGCGATGTTGGGGTAATAGGGCATCGTGGTGTTCGCCCATTCGAATTTCGCGTTGGCGCGCACGTTGCCGAAAAACGCCGAAGAGGTCAGGAAGATCGGGCATTCGCCGGAGGTGAAGCGGCCTTCACCCGTGTTGGTACGGCCCGAATAATCGTAGGTCTTGTCCTTCTGCAGCTCCACGAGATTGGTGAGATGCTGCACAAAGAGCGGCGAATTGATCTGGAAGGTGGTATCGAACCCGTCCATGCCGTTCGCTTTGGTGCCGATCGGCGTGTTGTGCCATGCCCCAAGCTGCTCGATATTGACCCAGGTGATCCAGGCAGTCGAGAAGCCACAATTCGGGTTCGTGACCTTCAGCTTCTTGGCAGCCTCGAACACATCCGGCCAGGTCTTTGGCGGCTGATCAGGGTTCAGGCCCGCCTTACGGAAGGCATCCTTGTTGTACCACATCACGGCTGAGGACGAGTTGAACGGGAACGAGAGCATCTCGCCCTTCGTTGTCGAATAATAGCCAGTGATCGCAGGTAGATAGCTCTTCGGATCGAAGGCTTCGCCGGCTTCTTTCATCAGGTCCTGCACCGGCTTCACAGCGCCCCGTGCACCCATCATGGTGGCGGTGCCGACTTCGAAGACCTGCATGATATGCGGCGCATTGCCGGCGCGGAACGCCGCGATGCCGGCATTCAGCGTATCAGCATACGAGCCCTTGTAGGCAGGCACCACTTTGTAATCTTTCTGGCTCGCGTTGAAATCCTCCGCGAGCTTGACAATGACATCGTTATTGGCGCCCGTCATGGCATGCCACCATTGCAGCTCGACTTGCGCAAAAGCAGGGCTCGAGGCCAAGGCCGAAACGGCAAGAGCCGCTCCGCACAGGAGACGACGATCGATCTTCATGAGTTCCCTCCACTAGCCGTCCAGTCTGTCGTAGGGCACGGCGTTCCTGGCCATGCCTATCTCGCAGGATCGGCAACATGTTCATGAAAGAACAATGACGCTGATGTGACAAGAGTGTTCTTAAGCCGGCAACGGGAACGCGGTGATCGGCGGGGATCGATAGCCCCGCATTTGCGAATGGTGATCCCGACTGGATTCGAACCAGTGGCCTACAGTTTAGGAAACTGCCGCTCTATCCTGCTGAGCTACGGGACCATAAGATGCGCGCTTCGTGAGCCGAAAGCGTTGCCCGGATAGCAGGTTTTTTTTCGTGTTGCACCCGTCTCGTCGCATCTCAGTCAGGCATGTCGCACTGATCGTGGGGATTGCCCTGTCGATGCCGATTGGAGCGGAAGCACAGGCCGCAAAGCCCTCGGTTTGCTCTCGGGAAGGTGCGCTTTCCGCCGAGATCGGCGCGATCGCAACCGATGGCACAATCACTTTGAAGGAAGGGCTGCTGCTGAGGCTCGCCAACATTATCTGGCCGGATCATCTCGAACCCGGCGTGCGGGAAAAACTCGCGATAGGTCTCACGGAAACACTTCGCAGCCAGCGTGTGAGCTGGAAACCTGCCGCTGGTCCTGATCGCTGGGGCATCGTGCCTGCCTATCTTTTCGTGCAAGAGCCAGCAATTGCTGAACAGCCCGATCTGCCGCCCTTCTGGCTTCAGGCGGGAATGCTCGAAGCTGGATTGGTGCCGGCATGGCCAGAATTCTCGTATGGTGTTTGCTGGGAAACATTGCTCAGCCACGAGAAGATTGCCATCGAAAGGCGTCGTGGTCATTGGGCACCGCGCGTGCAGGCCCAAAGGCTCGCGCGAATCGTGACCAATCCCAGCGCGCATGCCGGACGGCGCATTGTCGTGCAATGGCGCGTAGCGAGCGCCCGAAAATGGCGCGATCTTGTCTTTCTAAACATGGGGGCTCAACAGCGCGAAGGCGCGGCCCTTTCGATGGCCCCCGCGACCATCTCTGCGCTGACGCAACGTGGACTGCCACCGGAAAGCCTCGCCGGCCAGAGGATCATCGCGCGCATCGCGGTGCCAGCCGAAGGCTTACGGCGCGCGCGCCTCGAAAGTGCAGAGCACCTCACGCCAATCGGCAACACCACAGCGATGACACAATCGCGTTCCTTGGATAAAGGAGAGACTCCTCCGGCTTTACCACGCAGATGATTGTTTCGAGCCTAGATCGCCGCCCTCGCGCTCCTCTACCCATGCTCGCCACTGCGGGCGTGCTCGCTATGTTGCTTTCGGCTTGTGTCAGCGAAACGATTACCATTCCTGAGGATGGAACCCGTCGCGTTGAACTGCCCGCAAGTCTTCCAGCCCTAGAGCCCGGCTCGGCGCTTGCTCGGGAGCATAAACGCCTGATCACAAGCTTTGGCGGTGAATACCGTGCGCCGCGGATGCAAGCACTGCTGGATCAAATCGCAGAGCGTCTGCGGCTCGTCTCTGATCGACCCAACGAAGCTTACAAAATCACGATCCTCAACTCACCGAGCGTCAATGCCTTCGCGCTGCCCAATGGCTATGTCTATGTGACGCGCGGCCTGGTGGCGTTGGCCAATGATACGGCGGAAATCGCCTCGGTGATCGCGCATGAAGTCGCCCATGTCACAGGGCGGCACGCGATGGAGCGCGCGGAGCTTGAAAGCCGCTCCAGCCTGGTGAGTCGCGTGCATGCGGAGGTGCTCGATAATCCCGGTGCCAGCCGCTTGATGCGGGATCAATCAAAAGTCACACTTGCGAGCTTCTCTCGCCAGCAAGAGATTGATGCAGATGAACTCGGTGTCCGCGCCATCGCGAAAGCCGGTTTTGAGGCGCATGGTGCCGTGCGTTTCCTCGTCGCACTCGAGCGCTCGGGCAAGATGCGGATCCGTATGGATGACCCTGGGGGCACCGACAAGAACGATATTCTGGCCACGCACCCGACCACCCCGGAACGTCTCGAGAAGGCGATCGCCACGGCGCGTCAATTCGGTGCGCCAGGTGTTGGGGAAGCCAATCGCACGGTCTGGCTGCAGGTGGTCAACAGCATCGTCTACGGCGATGATCCCGCTCAGGGTGTGATCCGCGACCGGAGTTTCCTGCATCCGCGCCTGCGTTTTGCATTTGATGCGCCTGACGGGTTTGCGCTCGAAAATTCTCCCCATGCTGTGCTCGGCATTTCGCAAGGCGGGAAAGAGGCTTTGCGCCTTGATTCGTCGCGCGGTGACCCCGAGCGGCCTTTGCGCGCGATGCTCGCACTGACCCCGATCGAAGGCATCGCGATCACCGAACTCACGGATACGACGATCAGCGCACTCCCTGCCGCGA
>JBOFZC010000168.1:0-3402 GCA_051654985.1 Rhabdaerophilum sp. | reverse complement strand
AGATCAGATCCGGCAGCAAACCGATGATCGAATGGCGCCCCTTGACCGCCCCGCCTTCCACGGATTCGAGCAGAAAGGAGGGTTGATCGCCAATCAGCGTCTTCAGCTTGAGGTAAGTCGAGACCGGGGTCTCGAGATCCGAAATCAGCCGCACGGCCACGCATTGCGGTTGCCCCGCGCGATAAAGACGCTCGAACGCATCAAAATCCGGTGTCGCGAGCATCAGTTTGTCTGCCCGAGCGCCTGATTGAGGATGGCTTGATTGATCGAAACGCCCGCTTCCTTGCGGATCGCACCGACATATTGCTTGAACATATCGTCGGCGAAGCCTTGGCTCAGCTGGCGCGCGAAATTCGTCCGCGCATCGGCGCTTGCATCATAGGGCAGCAGCGAAGAGCCATTCGGCACGATCAGAAAGCGGCCAACACCATCGGGTGCCACGGCGCTCACAGGTTTCCCTGTTTCGACAGAAAAGGCGCGCTCCACGCCATTCTGGCCAAGCACCGCTTCTTGCGAACTGCGGCGTATGGCCGTGAAGGTCTGGATCGGTGCGCCGAGTTCGGCCGACATCGCAGCCAGCGTTTCGCCCGCCTCGAGACGCTTCAGGAGGGTCAACGAAAATTCGCCCATCGCCCGCGATTTGCGATCCGCGAGATAGCGCATCCGGATCTCGTTCTGCACTTCTTCAAAAGCCTTGTCGCGGGCGGGATCGACTTTGCTGACCTCGAACCAGACATGCGTGCCGTCGCGCATGTGAAGCGCTTCGTTGTCGAGGCCAATATCCGAGGCAAAGACAGCATTCAGGGTTTCAGTCCCGCCAGGCAGGTTGATGCGCGCGCCATCCGGGCCAAGGCCCTGGCGGTCGATCGATTCAATCACCTGCACCTGAAGGCCCGTGATGGTCGCGGTCTCGGCGAGCGATTTTCCGGCGATGCGCTGATCCTCGATCTTGCGCAGCAAATCATCAACTTGGCGCTTGAGAGCCGGATCATTCTGGATCCGGTCATTGCGGGCATCGGCCTCGACCTGAGCACGCACCTGATCGAAGGGCGGCGCAATACCCGGCTCAATCGACACAAGCCGGATCAGAACAAAACCGAAGGGATCGCGGATCGGAGCACTCACGCCGTCCGTCGCCAGCGAAAAAATCGCATCGCGGGTCGCGGGATCTGCGACTTGAGCACGGGTCTGGAGACCGAGATCCACGTCGGCTTCCTTGAGGTTCTTTTCAGCAAGCAACGCCCCGAAAGTGGTTCCAGCGGCGAGCTTGGTGGCCGCGGCCTTCGCAGCTTCCTCGTTGTCAAACAGCACGCGCTGCGCACGACGACGCTCGGCGGAGCCATAACGCCCGGTGGCGATACCCATGCCGTAGAAGCCACGCAGATCTGTCTCAGAGAGGTTGAGGTTCGCAATGAAGTTTGCGGGCGAGATGCTCAACACATTGATCGAGCGGGTCTCTGCCGTGCGGAACTCGCTGCGGCGTTCGGTATGGAAAGCGCGGAGCGCGGCTTCGTCCGGGGCAGCGGGCTCGGGAACCTTTTCAGTCGGGATCGCGACAACTTGCAGGCTGCGCTCTTCCTCGCGATATTGATGGAGAGCCTCCTGGAAGGTCGAGGGCAGGCGGAAGCCGCCGACGAGCCCATTCACAACCTGCTGGCGCAGCAGGAAATCACCTTGCTGGCGAACGAAGGCCTGCTCGGAGAGCCCGCTTTGTTGCAACAGCGAAAGATAGCGGTCGCGATCAAAGCGCCCGGCTGTCTGGAAAATCTCGGCATCGAGAATGCTGCGGGCGATCCCGGCATCGTCGAGTGCAAGACCGAGGTTTCGAGCCTTGGTGCCCAAAGCCGCTTCATCGATCAGACGGTTGAGGATTTCCTGATCAAGACCGAAAGCCCTCGCCTCAGCGGTCGTCACGGGGCGGCGGACGCGGCGCTGCAGGTTCTGCAGGTCCGTGTTGAAGGCGGTGCGGAAGGTGTCAGCGGAAATTGTCGCCTTGCCCACACTCGCTACGTTGCGCGTTGAACCGCCCTTGAAGATATCGCCGATGCCCCAGATCGCGAAGGACACGACCAGCAAACCCATGATCACGGTCAGGACGACGCGGCCAAGCCAATTGGCGGCGGCGGAGCGGATAGCGGTCATCATGGGCGGATCAAGGCTCCAAAAGGCAAAAGGAATCCGGCGCGTCGCAGCACCTTAAAATCGCGGCGGACCATAGGGATGGTGCCAAGAGAACGCAATATCGAGAGAGTGCTCTAGCTCGTTAGTTTGAAATCGCGTCTGAAACATCCTAAGAATTCTTTGCGCTTTAGCGCGCAGGGTATGTTGGCTGAGTGGTCAAAAGCAGCTGACTTATAATCATTAGGAGTCAAAAGCTCCCGTTGGGTTCGAATCCCTCACATACCGCTGAGGGGTGAAGCGAGACACTCGCTTCACCCCAATTGCTTTCAGTGGCGCAAAGTGTTTTTAGCGCCACACCCGATGCTGAGACTGGAGCAAACATAAAATGCGTAAGCCGCTGATCGCCGGAAACTGGAAAATGAACGGACTCAGGGCCGATCTTTCTGAAATTCAAGCGATGGCGAAGGGGGCGACACCTTCGCTGCGAGCGAAGGCCGATCTCTTGGTTTGCGCGCCTGCGACCCTCCTTTTCACGGCGAGTGCTGTGGTGATCGGTTCCGGGATTTCGACTGGCGCGCAGGATTGCCACGCGAAAACCTCTGGCGCGCATACAGGTGATCTCTCTGCCGCGATGCTGTTCGACGCCGGGGCGCGTGCCGTGATCGTCGGGCATTCCGAGCGGCGCACGGATCACGCTGAAAAAGACGCCGACGTGAAAGCCAAAGCCGAAGCCGTGATCGGGCAGGGGATGCTCGCCATCATTTGCGTGGGTGAAACGCGTAGCGAGCGCGAGGCCGGCAAGGCGCTCGCCGTGGTGCGTCGACAGCTCAAAGGCTCGGTTCCGGCCGGTGGTTTGGCCTCCGATATTGTGATCGCCTACGAGCCGGTCTGGGCGATTGGCACCGGGCTCACGCCGACCAATGCAGACATCGCCGAGATGCATGCGGACATCCGAAAGTCGCTCAAAAGCATTCTCGCGAAGGGCGAAGCCGAGAAGTGCCGCGTTCTCTATGGGGGTTCGGTGAAGCCCTCGAATGCCGCTGAAATCCTTTCACTTGAAGATGTCGACGGTGCGCTCATCGGTGGCGCGAGCCTCAAGGCCGTCGATTTTCTTGCGATTGCCGGAGCGGCTTAACGGTCTGGATGTGCGGCAACAGGTTTTGGCAGCAGCACGAAAGCCATCAGCGCCACGAGAGATATTCCAAATAGCGCGATGATCGCAGCATTCGCCCCGATATGCGTCCAGATCGCGGCAAAAGCAAAAGGCGCGCCCGCATTGAC
>JBOFZC010000167.1:0-9033 GCA_051654985.1 Rhabdaerophilum sp. | reverse complement strand
GTAGCCCACTGCATTGGTCGCGAGCAGCACGAGGGAGCCACGCGTTTCGGGCAGAGCGAGCACACGGTGGCGCGGCGCCGGCCTGTCGGCAAAATCCACTTCCAGCTCGATCCCCGTGATCGGCTGTATCCCCGCCTTCGCCATTTTTTCAGAGAATTCGAGCGCGCCGAACAGGTTGTTGGTGTCAGTGAGCGCGAGCGCCGGTTGCTGATCAGCCAGCGCGAGCTTCTCGAGTTTTTCGATCTTCAACGCGCCCTGAAGAAGCGAATAGGAGGAGTGCACGTGCAGATGCACGAAGCCCGGACCGGACATTCTACCCCTCCCAATTCTTGACATCACACCAATGGCAGGTTTCCCACCGCGCCATAGGCCATTGCGACCATAACGAAAAACCCGGCCAGCGAAGCCAGCTCAATCGCGTCTTCCACAGATCTCAACATGCTCAACTCCCGAACGTCACCATGAATGTTCTTGTTTTGTTCTAATTTGAATTCAAAGGAAGTCAAGCCGCATTCTTGCGGAGAAAAGGCCAATTTCAGTGGTTTTTCAGTTTCAGGCCGCCTTGCGGGCGATGAGAAGAGCGTTGGCTGCGTCGGCTTCCAACGGCCTACCGAGCAGATAGCCTTGCCCCTTATCGATTCCGAGCGCGCGAAGGCTCGTGCACTCCTGCTCGGTTTCGATCCCCTCGGCAATGATCATTGCGCCGGTTTCGCGCGCAAAATAAATCAACGCCGAAATCAGGGCTCGACGCGCCTGATCGGTATCGACGCCGCGCGTGAGAGCAATGTCGAGTTTGATGATGTTGGGCGCAATCTGGATAATGTGCTGAAGGCTCGAGTAGCCTGAGCCTGCATCATCAACAGCAATGTCGTAACCGCGCGAGCGCAACAGTTTCAGAGCGGCATTGAGCATCACGTAATCCTCGACGCGCGCATGCTCCGTCAGTTCAATCACAATCCGCCGACCAGGATAGGCCGAGAGTACGGCCGGCAATTGTCCGGACATTACAAGTTCAGGTGAGGCATTCACCGAGACATAGAGATCACGCGGAAAGTTGCGAGAAGCCGCGAGCGCCTTGCGCATGGTCGCGATTTCGAGTGCGAGGCCAAGTTCGCAGGCATTGGCTTCCTTGAACCAGACATCCGGGCTGCGCTGTGCGTCACCGGGGAAGCGACACAGACATTCGACGCCCATAGCTGCGCCGGTTTTCAGATCGAAAATCGGCTGAAAAACCGGATTGAAAGCCTCGCGGGTCAGTACGTCTTTTATCCGAGCCGTCATTTCGTCTTTTGAGCGCCGGGCATTGCGCTCCTGAGCAATTTCTTCCGCCGCCATTTCAGCGAAAACCCGCATCACCTGCAAATCGCGATCATTGAGCGATGGACTGGGCTTCAGGCTGAGGCAGCAAAACATGCCATAGGCTTCGCCATCCGGAAGGCGGATCGGCACGCTGATATGCGAGCCAATCGGCAGCTTCTGCATGATGGGCAGAGACATGGCGAGCGGTTCTTGGGAGACATCCGGCATCACTTCCGGCAAGCGGCCTGCTAGGATGTGTCGGCAAAAAATATCATCCAGCGGTTGGCTGTCGCCGGGCTTGATTACGCCTTCGAAGCCGGGGGCATCTACAGCGCGGAAAATGGAATTCTCGGCTGAAAATTCGGAGACATAGGCAACCTCCATACCGAGATGGTTGCGGATTGCCTCGAGACCTTTGTTGATCGCACTGCCGCGCGCCACGAGCGGCAATCCAGGCCTGGTTACATGCTTGGTCTGGTCTGACATTCTCGCGCCCCGCCAATCCTGAAGATGGGAGCGTAACAGTCGCCTGTTCAAGCTTCGTTACCGACTGAAATCCGCGACAATATGACAGTCTGATCGCAAATTTGCGTTTCAGATATCCACCACTCGGCCTTCTTTCAGGGTCACGCGCCGGTCCATTCGCCGGGCGAGGTCGAGATTGTGCGTAGCAATCAGCGCCGCAAGCCCGGATTGTTTTACGAGGCTCTGGAGTGTCGTAAAGACATGTTCGCCTGTCGTGGGGTCGAGATTGCCCGTGGGTTCATCTGCCAAAAGCAGCGAAGGTGAATTCGCGACGGCGCGCGCGATCGCTACGCGCTGCTGCTCGCCACCCGAAAGTTCGCCGGGGCGATGTTCGAGCCGATGCCCAAGGCCAAGAAAGCCGAGAACGTCGCGAGCGCGTTTCGCGGCTTCTTCGACGGACAGTCCTGCAATGCGCTGAGGCAACACCACATTCTCGATGGCTGAGAACTCACCCATGAGGTGATGGAACTGATAGACGAAGCCAATCTCGTGCCGGCGCATTCGCGTGCGGGCTTCATCGTCGAGAGCGGCGGTCGCGGTCTGGCCCAAAAAGACCTCGCCCTTGTCGGCATGTTCGAGAAGGCCGGCAATGTGCAACAGCGTCGATTTGCCAGCACCCGAAGGGCCGACAAGCGCCACCATTTCGCCGGGCATCAGCGCAAAATCCGCGCCTTCGAGCACGCGCACCTGTGTCTCGCCGGAGCCAAAGGCCCGGCAGACATTCGCGAGTTGGAGTGTTGCCACAGTCATTTCACTCCCCCCGCAACGCTTCGACCGGATCGAGCGCCGCAGCCTTCCAGGCGGGGTAGAGCGTCGCAAGCAACGACAGCGTTAGCGCCATGACAACGATGGTGATGGTTTCGCTGGCGCGCACGTCCGCCGGCAAGCGCGAGAGGAAATAAAGCTCTGGCGGAAACAAAGTCGTGCCCGAAAGCCAGGAGAAAAACTGCCTGATGCTCTCAACATTCCAAGAGATCACAAGGCCGAGCACAAGGCCGCACAACGTGCCGACCACGCCGATCGCTGCACCCGTGATGATGAAAATCTGCAAGATCGAGCGCCGCGTGGCGCCCATCGTGCGCAAAATGGCGATGCCCTTCGCCTTGTCGCGCACCAGCATGGTCATGCCGGAAATGATATTGAGTGCAGCAACCAGAACAATCAGCGTCAGGATCAAGAACATCACGTTGCGCTCCACTTCGAGAGCGCCAAAGAAAGTGCGATTACGAAAGCGCCAGTCGGTCAGCGCATGCGGTTGGCCCACAGCATTGCGGATATTCTGAAGGTAATCGTCCATGCGGTCGGGGTTTTCAACGAACAGCTCGATCATCTGGGCCTGGCCCTCGACGTCGAAATAGAGCTGCGCCTCGGCAAGCGGCATGAAAATGAAGCTGGCATCAAACTCGCTCATGCCGATCTCGAACACCGCCGCGACCTTGTAGCTTTTCTGCCTCGGCGCGGAGCCAAAGGGCGTGGATGGCCCTTTCGGAGAGATCAGCCTCACCGTGTCACCTGCGATCACATTGAGATGGCCTGCGAGGCGTTTCCCCAAGGCGATGCCCTGATCGCCCTGAAAGCCGTCCAATGTGCCTTCACGGACATTTTTGGAAACCGCGTTGAAGCGCTTGAGGTCTTCCTCGCGCACACCGCGCACGAGAGCGCCAGAGGAAGAACTTGGCGAGGCGATGAGCACCTGCCCTTCCACAAGCGGAGCTGCGAGGGTCACGCCTTTCACCTTGGAAACACGCTCGGCAATCGCAGCATAATCCGTCATCGCATCGGCATAGGGCTGGATGAAGGCGTGACCATTCACACCGAGGATCTTGCCCATCAACTCCTGCCGGAAGCCGTTCATGACAGCCATCACGACGATGAGCGTCGCGACCCCGAGCATGATCCCGAGGAAGGAAAACCCGGCGATGACCGAGATAAACCCGTCGCGGCGGCGGGCGCGGAGGTAGCGCCACGCCACATGCCATTCGAAGCCGGAGAAAAGGGCTTTGGGGTTCACCGCGCGCCGCCTTCTTTTTTCTCACGCATTTTCTTCACGCGAACCGGTTCCCACTTCGCTCGAAAATGCGGTTGGGGCGCGCAGAGATAGCGCCACGCCACATGCCATTCGAAGCCGGAGAAAAGGGCTTTGGGGTTCACGAAGCGATCCGTTCCACGGCTTCTTCCGGCGTAAGAAGAGTGCGCTCGCCGGTGGCACGGCGCTTCAGCTCCACCTTGCCCTCGGCGAGGCCTTTCGGCCCGACAATCACTTGCCAGGGTAAGCCGATGAGATCCGCCGTCGCGAATTTCCCGCCGGGACGCTCGTCTGTATCGTCGATCAGCGCCGAAAGGCCGCGCGCTTCAAGGGCAGTGTCAATCTCGGCCGAAACACGATCGCAGGCGCTGTCGCCGACCTTAAGGTTCAAAATCGCAGCATTGAACGGCGCCACCGCATCCGGCCAGATGATCCCGGCTTCATCATGGCTCGCCTCGATGATTGCGGGCACAAGCCGCGTCGGGCCAATGCCATAGGAACCCATATGCACGACAACTTCCTTGCCATCGGGGCCGGTGACCACCGCGCGCATGGGCTCGGAATATTTCGTGCCGAAATAGAAAATATGCCCAACCTCGATGCCGCGCGCGGAAACCTGCCGATCGGCCGGAACAGCCCCGAAGGCAGAAGCATCGTGCATTTCCTCGGTCGCGGCGTAGAGCGATGTCCATTTTTTGACGATCGCATCGAGATCGGCATGGCTATCAAAATCCGTATCCGCGCCGGGCACGGGGAAATCGAGAAAGTCCTTGTGACAGAACACCTGGCTCTCGCCGGTTGAGGCGAGAATGATGAATTCATGGCTGAGGTCGCCACCGATCGGCCCGGTATCCGCGCGCATCGGGATCGATTTCAGCCCCATCCGCTCGAACGTGCGCAAGTATGCCACGAACATGCGGTTATAGGCGTGCTTCGCGCTCTCCTTGTCGAGATCGAAGGAATAAGCGTCCTTCATCAGGAATTCGCGGGAGCGCATCGTGCCGAAGCGCGGACGCACCTCATCCCGGAACTTCCATTGCAGGTGATAGAGGTTCAACGGCAGGCTCTTGTACGAGCGGACATAGCCACGGAAAATCTCCGTGATCATCTCTTCGTTCGTAGGGCCGAACAGCATTTCGCGCTCGTGGCGATCGGTGATGCGCAACATCTCCTTGCCATAGGCATCGTAGCGGCCGGATTCGCGCCACAACTCGGCCGATTGGATGGTCGGCATCAGCAATTCCACCGCGCCCGAACGGTTCTGCTCCTCGCGAATGATGTTGCAGACCTTGTTGAGCACACGCAGCCCTAGCGGCAGCCAGGCATAGATGCCGGCACTCTCTTGCCGGATCAGCCCTGCGCGCAGCGCCAGGCGATGCGAGACAATTTCCGCCTCCTTGGGCGTCTCGCGCAAGGTGGGCAGGAAGAAACGGGACATGCGCATCGAGAAAAGCTCCGGAGCGGCGGACTGAATCACTTGTTCCGGGCGAGTATGCCCGTTTGAAGGCGCTTCTGTCACACTTCGCGCGTGTTGGGAATTGGGGGAGCCGAATTGCACAAAGTGCTTATTCTTGCGTCATGTTGCACTGCATGATGACAAGGCTTGCGAGACCTGCTTCAAAGGCCCGGTTCGGGAGGAACACCGGAAACCGGTTCGGGGGAAACGGCTTCCGGAGGAGAGCAAACAGACAACTGATAGAAATATCGGGAAAAACGTCGGGATAAGGGGGAAGTCGGCGGAACGCCAGACTCCACCCAGCAAAATCAAGAAAAACAATGACTTCTGAACAAGGCGGGGCAACCCGCCTTTTTCTTTGTTCGGATCATTGCCAGGGCATCGGCGCCCTGCCCGGACGGGCAAGGCGCTTTTCAAAACGCTATTGCTTTTCGATCTTGGCTTCGTCGACCGCTTTCGCCCATTTCACCGCTTCGGTGCGCACCTTCGCCGCAAGTTCTGCAGGTGTTGACGAGGCAACCGAAATCCCCAGGCCATCGCTGAGTTTCTTACGGACGTTCTCATCGCGCGAGGCTTTCACGGCTGCATCATTGAGGCGCGCGATGATTGCTGAGGGTGTTCTTGCCGGCGCAAACAACCCAAACCAGGCAATCAGCTCATAACCCTTAAGATTTCCCGCCTCTTCAACGGTCGGCAAATCCGGCAATTGGCTGATCCGTGCGGCTGAAGTAGCCGCAAGAGCACGAATCGCGCCGGCCTGAACCTGCGGCAGGGTCACAGCGAGATCCGCGACAAACACATCGAGAGTGCCGGTCAGCAAATCCTGCACAGCCTGCGGCGAGGCGCGGTAGGAGATCATGTTCATTTTGATCCCGGCCATGCTCATGAACATCTCAGTCGAGACGCGCTGCGAGGCCGAAGCAGTACCAAAATTCAACTCGCCCGGCTTCTGTTTCGCGAGCGCGATCAAATCAGCGAGCGTTTTCACGGGCAGCTTGTTGGAAACGCAAACCAGCAGCGGCACCGAGCCCAGGAATGAGATCGGCGCGAAATCCTTCTCGTGATCAAAAGGCACCCGATTGAACAAAGCCGGTGCTGCGGCATTGGTTGAGTTTGTGCCGACCAGCAATGTCAGACCATCCGGTGCAGATTTCGCGGCGGTATCCGCACCGAGAATGCCACCAGCACCGGGCTTGTTCTCGATGATGATGGTCGTGCCGAGTGTCTGCGACATGTGATCGAGGTAGACGCGCGCGACGTTGTCCGTCGCGCTGCCCGGCGCAAACGGCACGACGGCGCGGATAACTTTTCCGTCCGGATAATTCGACTGACCGAAGGATGGGCCGGCGAAAAGCGGAACGAGCGAGCTTAAAAGCAATGTGCGGCGGGCAATCATGTTTCCTCCCAGAACCATTGTTTCTTGTTTTCAGAAAGGTTCGCCTAGCAAACGAGACATTTCAGGCGCCTTCTTGCGGTATACCAAGATGGAATACCGCACGATTGTCAAGCGCGTCTTCGTCGTCGCAGGCGAATGTCAATGCGCAGGGCTGGGAAGGCTATGAAGCGGGATTATAGAAGTGGCGCGAGCCAAACGAGAAAAACGATGCTGAGCACTGCCGCGACGACCGATGTCACCAGCACGTACCACAGCAGGTGCGCTTCAGCCGGCGCGCCCGGATCAGAACCGGCGGCGACCTGCCCTTCTTCAATCTGACTGCGGACCCGAAACGGAAGGACAGCGAACAAAGCTGTCCACCAGATCACGAAATAGATCGCAACCGAGGTGCCAATTGAGAAAACCAGAGAGCCGGAACGCGCATAGACCACAAGCAGCACGGCACAAAGGCCGAGAGCCATCCCGAGCAATCCAAGGCCGATTTGCGCCGGACCAGAAATGCGAGCGGGTTTTGCATCAAGGGCCGGCATCTTAAACCTCTTCGAGTTCCGTCAATGTACCGAGGCAATCCTTGGGGTGCAGGAACAAAACGGGCTTGCCATGTGCGCCCGTTTTCGGTTCGCCATCCCCCAGGATACGCATGCCCTGTGCTTTCAGATGATCGCGAGCAGCACGGATATCGCTGACCTCGTAGCAGACGTGGTGCATGCCGCCATCGGGATTCTTCTCAAGGAATTTCGCGATCGGAGAATTCTCGCCGAGCGGCTGAAGAAACTCGATCTTCGTATTGGGGAGGGTGACGAAAACGACGGTCACGCCGTGCTCTGGCAAAGCCTGGGGCGCAGAAACCTCAGCACCAAGGGCTTGGCGATAAATCCGTGTTGCGGCGTCGATATCTTTCACCGCAATCGCCACGTGGTTCAAGCGACCGAGCATGATTCCCTCCAATGCGAGATCGGTTCTGATACCGGGACGACTACATCTCGACGATCAGCACCTTGGTATAGGGTTTCTTGTCCCATAGGTCCGAAATCCCGTTGCGCACGCCGCGCTCCAGCGCTTGACGCACGGCATCCGGGTCGCGGCGCGTGTTCTTCGGAATGGCGCGCCAGACCTCTTCCACGAGATCGCGCAGATGATCTTCCATCTGCTCGCCCTCGTCATCCTGTTGCGGAACGCCAATCAGCGCCACATCAGGCGCGCCGATGCGGTTCCCACGCTCATCGAGCGCGATCGCGACCACCGCCGTGCCGGAAAACCCGAGTTTGCGCCGCTCGCGGATCGCATCATCCATTGTGGAGATGATGAAATGCCCATCTTTCACGAGTTGCCCCACGGGCACTTCATCGATGATCGCCGGGCGGCCCGGCGCGAGTTGCACGAGATCGCCGTTGAAAGCGCGGATCACATCACGCACGCCCTGCGCCTTCGCGAAATCACGATGCAGGGTGAGATGCAACGCCTCTCCATGGGCAGGGATCGCAATTTTCGGGCGGATCCACTCGTACATCCGCTGCATTTCGGCGCGCCGGGGATGCCCGGAGACATGCACGAGACCATCACGGTCCGTGATGACCTCAACACCCTTGCGCACGAGGTTGTTGATGATGTTGCCGATGGACTTTTCGTTGCCGGGAATGGCGCGCGATGAGAAAATCAGCCGATCGCCCGCTGCTAGATCCACATCCGGATGATCGCCGGAAGCAATGCGGGCCAAAGCTGCGCGCGGCTCGCCTTGCGAACCGGTTAGCAGCAACACGCATTTCTCCCGCTTGATGCTCTTGAAGCGCTCGGCCGACGCAAAAGGTGGGAAACCCTCGAGCATATTGAGTTCGCCCGCGACATCCGAAACGCGGTCCATCGCGCGCCCAGCGACGATCACCTCGCGCCCGGCTTCCTGAGCGGCTTCGGCGACGGCACGGATGCGCGCGACATTCGAAGCAAAGGTCGTAACCGCCACCCTACCCTTCGAAGCGAGGATGAGATCACGCAGGCTAGCGCGCACATCCGTTTCCGAGGGCGAAATACCGTCGCGCGTAACGTTCGTACTGTCCGAAATCAGCGCAAGGACGCCCTCATCGCCGATCGCGCGCAAGCGGGTCTCGTCGGTGATTTCGCCAAGAACGGGCGTCTCGTCGATTTTCCAGTCGCCGGTATGCACCACAGTGCCGAGCGGCGTGCGGATAGCCAATGCCATGCTTTCAGGAATTGAGTGCTGAACCGGAATGGTTTCGATATTGAACGGCCCAAGCTTGAACTCGCCACGTTGGGGAATGACACGCACCGGCGGGTGAGGACGATTTTCTTCCGAATAGCGCCGCGCTTCCAGCA
>JBOFZC010000166.1:0-5356 GCA_051654985.1 Rhabdaerophilum sp. | reverse complement strand
ACAAGACGCAACAGGGTTGCGACGCTCTCGCGGCTGAAATGCAGGATAGCATCGCATTGCGAATCAACGAGGGCCTGTCGGGCCGCTTCGGGGAGGCTTTCTGCATCTTCCATGCGATAACGCAGCCATGAGACGAGTGGAATGCCGTGCTCGATTGCATCAGCTTCCAGTTCTGGCCGGCGTGGTTCCCCTGCGAGATACACGAGTGCCTTGCCGCTGAATTGGACAAGCAGCGGTGCGAGGCTTGTGGCCTCACCCTGTGCGATCCGGATATCGTAGAATCCCGCCTCTCGCGCCGCCTCGCCAGTGATTTCGCCGACAACGAGGCAGGGCAGATCGCACCAATCCGGTGGAATCGACTCTCCAAGCAGAAAGGCGCGCGCGCTGGTGGCGACGATCGCCATAGGCTTGGGCGGCGCGAGCGTCTGAATGCATATTGCTTTGCGCATGGGGGCAAGGATCGGCTCGCCGCCGAGCCGAGCGACCAGCTCAGTGGTGAAGCTCGCCTCGGGCTCCGCACGCGCAATCAACAGGCGCGGCCGGACCATGTCAGGCTCCGAAGAAGCCGGGCGGCAATTCGGCGCGAATCGAGCGTCCGTGCCTCTCGCCCAGCGCTGCAGCCTCGGCGCGATCAGCGACAACGGTGGATTCACGCCGTTCCCAGATCCGCGTCCCATTGGGGGAGAGCACGATGCCCGAGAAGTTGAGCTTCCCACCCGAAATGTGCGCGGAGCCGCCGATTGGCGTGCGACAGGAACCATCGAGAACGCCGAGAAAGGCGCGTTCCGTGGCTAAAGCCAGCCCGGTATCGGAATGGGTGATCACCTCAACCCAGCACATGGTTTTCGCGTCCTCGGCGCGCGTGACGAGTGCAATCGCGCCTTGACCGACTGCGGGCACGAATCGCTCAGCATCGAGAATTTCGGTGACATGTTCCGTGAGCCCTAGTCGTGTCAGCCCGGCCATCGCGAGGATGACGCCATCGAATGTGCCGTCGGTGGTCTTGTTAAGCCGTGTCTCGACATTGCCGCGCACGGCTTCAACCATGAGATCGGGCCGCAGGCGCTTCAACATCGATTGCCGGCGTAGCGACACCGTGCCAACGCGAGCGCCAGGCGGCATTTGATCGAGCGTCTTCCAGCGTGGTGCGATGAGGGCATCGCGGATGTCGGCGCGCGGCAGATAACCCGCGATCACAAGCCCATCGGGCAGGATCGTCGGCAAATCTTTCGCGGAATGCACGGCGAGATCCACTCGCCCCTCGAGCTGCGCGGCATCGATTTCCTTGGTGAAAAGCCCCTTGCCGCCGATTTCGGAGAGCGGACGATCCTGCGTCGCATCGCCCGTGGTCCGGATGATATCGAGCGCGACGGCCTCACTCGGCCAGCCATGCGCGGCACTCAAAGCGGCTGCGGTCATATGGGCTTGCGCGAGAGCCAGCGGCGAACCGCGCGTGCCGATCGTAATCAGGGGGCGAGAGGCGTTCAAACGATGATCCTCAAGGCTTCGGCCTTTCAAAGCGGGCCTATCTTCGTCTAGAACGGCCTGGGCTTCTTCGGCAAGCCAGTGATTCTGACGAGCTTTTCAACCCATGCATGTTCTCGGCATTGAGACGACCTGCGACGAGACCTCGGCGGCCATCGTTGCAACGATGCCCGATGGCACGCGGCGGATCTTATCGAACCGTATCCGCTCGCAGATTGCCGAACACGCGCCGTTCGGCGGTGTCGTTCCGGAAATCGCGGCGCGGGCGCATGTCGAGATTCTCGACCGGATGATCGGGGATGCCTTGAAAGAGGCCGGCATCACCATGACCAATCTCGATGGCATCGCGGCCGCAGCGGGTCCTGGGCTGATTGGCGGGGTGTTGGTGGGGCTCACGACCGGCAAGGCGCTCGCGCTCGCGCTCGACAAACCCTTGATGGCGGTCAATCATCTGGAAGCGCATGCGCTGACGCCACGTCTCACCGACGATATCGGCTTTCCCTATTTGCTGCTGCTGGTTTCCGGTGGGCATACGCAATTGGTGGCGGTCGAGGATGTAGGGAAATACCGCCGTCTCGGCACCACAATCGATGATGCGATCGGCGAGGCCTTTGACAAGGTCGCAAAAATGCTCTCGCTCGGGTTTCCGGGTGGACCGGCGGTTGAGCGGGAGGCGATGAAGGGTGATGCCACCCGCTTCCAGCTGCCGCGCCCGCTGCATGGCAAGCCCGAGCCGAATTTTTCGCTTTCGGGCCTAAAAACGGCGGTGCGCTTGGCTGCGGAAGCGATCCAGCCGCTCTCTGAACAGGATTGCGCCGACCTTTGCGCAAGTTTTCAAGCCGCGATTGTCGATTGCATAGTCGATCGCACTCGCATGGGTATTCGGGCCTTCCGTCAGCAAGTGGGAACGCCAACTGCCCTCGTGATCGCGGGCGGAGTGGGCGCCAACCGTGCGATCCGCCACGCGCTCCAGCGTGCGGCGATGGAGGCGGGCCTGAAATGCCTCGTGCCTCCACCCGCGCTCTGCACCGATAATGGCGCGATGATCGCCTGGGCCGGAATCGAGCGCCTTCAACGCGGCATGACCGATCCGCTCGATGTCTCAGCCCGCGCCCGCTGGCCGCTCGATGAAGCGGCGGCGAAACCGGGTGCCCGCGCATGAGCAGCAACCCAGTCTCTGTGCTCGGGGCAGGCGCATTCGGTACAGCCCTCGCAATCGCCTTCGCGCGGGCTGGACGCGACGTGACTCTCTGGGGCCGCGACGCCGAGCGCATGGCAGAAATGGCGAAGAGCCGCCAATGCGGCGCGGTTCTCCCCGGGATTGCGCTCGAGCCTCGCGTGGCGCCGGTTTCTGATCTTGTCGCCGCCGCACAAGCATCCGTTCTGGTGATCGCGGTGCCGACGCAAAACCTGCGAGAGTTCTGCTCCGGGTTTTCGCCAATATTGTCTCCCGGTCGGACCGTGATTTCCGCCGCCAAAGGAATCGAGCGCGGAACCGGGCGGTTTGTCTCGGACGTCATGACGGAAGAGCTCGGAACGCAACGTTTCGGCGTGCTCTCGGGGCCGTCTTTCGCGGCCGATATTGCGCGCGGTTTGCCCACGGCCGTGAGCCTCGCCATGGCCGATTCCGGCGATGCCGGCGGGCTTGCCGCGCAGCTCGGCTCAACAGGCTTTCGCATCTATCACACCGATGATCTGCGCGGGGTCGAGATCGGGGGGGGCGCGAAAAATGTGCTCGCCATTGCGGCGGGCATCGTGATCGGCATGGGTCTCGGCGAAAGCGCACGTGCTGCGATTGTTACGCGCGGGTTTGCGGAACTGAGGCGCTTTGCCGCCTTGCTTGGTGCCCGGCCCGAGACGCTGATGGGGCTCTCGGGACTCGGCGATCTGCTGCTCACGGCGTCCTCGACGCAGAGCCGGAATTTTTCGCTCGGCCTCGCGCTCGGGCAGGGCAAGCCGCTTGCCGAGGCCAGCGGCGGCAAGCTTGCCGAGGGTGCATTCACCGCCTCTGCCCTTGACGACATGGCGCGGACTCGTTCGATCGATATGCCGATTGTGAGTGGCGTCCGGATGGTGCTCGATGGCACAATTTCGGTGAAAGAGGCAATGAGCGCGTTGATGGCGCGCCCGTTCCGGGAGGAGTGAGAAATGGCCCATTGGCTCGTCAAATCCGAACCCTTCAAATGGTCCTGGGAGCAGCAGGTTCAGGCTGGCGCGAAAGGCACGTTCTGGGACGGTGTGCGCAACCATTCCGCCAAGCTCAACCTCAAGGCGATGAAAAAGGGCGAGCAGGTCTTTTTCTATCACTCGAACGAGGGTCTCGAGATTGTCGGCATTGTCGAGGTGATCCGCGAGGCCTATCCCGATCCCACAGCCGAACCGGGCGAGCCCTGGGTGGTGGTGGATTTTGCCGCCGTAAAGCCCATGCCGAAGCCGGTTTCACTTCAGCAGGTGAAATCCACGCCCGCGCTCGCCAAAATGAGCCTGGTCACCTCGATGCGCCTCTCGGTCCAGCCGGTGACGGATGAGGAATGGAAACTCGTTTGCACGCTAGGCGGGCTTTGACGGCGTCGCACGTCTAGGCTGAAAGTTCATCGGCCGAATTGCGAATATGCCCACGGCTTCCGCGAGGCATCTCTTTGCGATATGAGCAGAATCAGGAGTGCAAGGCTGACGACAGTTCAGCCGTCAGTTCAGTTCGGGAGGTTGACCATGTCCGAGAAGATTTACGATGTTTCAGCTGCGTGGAAAAAGCGCGCGCTGATCAGCGATGCGAAATACAAGAAGATGTATGCCGCCTCGATCAAGGATCCCGAGGCTTTCTGGGCCGAACACGGCCAGCGCATCGACTGGTTCAAGCCCTATAGCAGAGCGAAAAACACGAGTTACAAGCCCGGCAAGGTCTCGATCAAATGGTTCGAGGACGGCACGACGAACGTTTCCTACAACTGCGTTGATCGGCATCTGGCCAAGCGCAGCAATCAGGTCGCGATCATCTGGGAAGGCGACGACCCGAAGGATTCCAAAAAGATCACCTATGCCGAGCTGCACCGCCAGGTCTGCCGCATGGCCAATGTCTTCAAGGCCCATGGTGTGAAAAAAGGGGATCGTGTCACGATCTACCTGCCGATGATCGTGGAAGCAGCCTATGCGATGCTGGCCTGCGCCCGCATCGGTGCTGTGCATTCCATCGTGTTCGGTGGTTTCTCTCCCGATGCGATCGCCGGGCGGATTGAAGATTGCGACTCCAAGGTGGTGATCACGGCCGATGAGGGCTTGCGCGGCGGCAAGCATGTGCCGCTGAAGAAGAATGTCGATGTCGCTTGCAACAAGGTGCATCCATCTGTGTCCACTGTGATCGTGGTGAAACACACCGGCGGTCAGGTGACCATGCAAGAGGGGCGCGACGTCTGGTATCATGAGGAAGCCGCAAAGGTTTCCGATCATTGCCCCCCGGTCGAGATGAAGGCGGAAGACCCGCTTTTCATCCTTTACACATCGGGTTCCACCGGCAAGCCGAAGGGTGTGCTGCACACCACCGGCGGTTATCTCGTCTACGCCTCGATGACGCATAAATATGTCTTCGACTATCAGGATGGAGATATCTATTGGTGCACGGCCGATGTGGGCTGGGTCACTGGCCATAGCTACATCATCTACGGCCCGCTCGCGAATGGTGCCACGACCCTGATGTTCGAGGGTGTGCCGAATTATCCCACCATGTCCCGGTTCTGGGAGGTGATCGACAAGCACAAGGTCAACACCTTCTACACTGCGCCCACGGCGATCCGTTCGCTCATGGGCGCGGGCGAGGAGATGGTGAAAAAGACGAAGCGCAAATCGCTGCGTCTTCTCGGTTCGGTCGGCGAAC
>JBOFZC010000165.1:0-17138 GCA_051654985.1 Rhabdaerophilum sp. | reverse complement strand
GCGAACGGCCTAGGCCTGCACAAAAATCAGCATAAGCCTTTTGAAGCCCCAATTCCAGCGGGGTGCGCGGCATCCAACCCAAAGCCTTGATCCGTGAAATATCGAGCAATTTGCGTGGCGTGCCATCGGGCTTGCTCCGGTCGTACACGAGAGCACCGGAATAACCGACCACCTGCGCAATCGCCTGCGCCAGCTCCGTGATGGTGATGTCCTCACCCGTGCCGATATTGATATGCATATCCTCGGAATATCGATCGAGCACCATCACCACAGCTTCCGCGAGATCGTCGACATACAAAAACTCGCGGCGCGGCGTGCCCGTGCCCCAGATCACGACCTCGGGCTTGTTCTCGAGCTTTGCCTCGTGGATGCGCCGGATCAGCGCCGCGATCACGTGACTATGCTCGGGATGATAATTGTCACCGGGACCATAAAGATTGGTCGGCATCACCGAGACATAATCGACCCCGTATTGCCGACGGTAACTCTCGGTCAGCTTGAGCCCCGCAATCTTCGCGATGGCATAGGGCTCGTTTGTCGGTTCGAGCGCGCCCGTCAGCAGCGCCTCCTCGCGAATGGGCTGGGGAGCATGCTTGGGATAAATGCAGGACGACCCCAAAAACACGAGCCTTTTCACCCCGGCGCGATACGACGCCTCGATCACATTGGCCGCGATCATCAGGTTCTTGTAGATGAAATCGGCCCGCAAAGTGTTGTTGGCGAGAATGCCCCCGACCTTGCCCGCCGCAACCACCACCGCATCGGGGCGAATCGCACAGAGATAGCGCTCCGTCGCCTCCTGGCGCTCGAGATCTACCTCGGCACGACTGACCGTCAAAACCTCCGCGCCCGCGCGCGAGGCCGCCCGCGTGATCGCTTGCCCCGACATGCCTCGG
This sequence comes from Rhabdaerophilum sp., assembly GCA_051654985.1. GTDB lineage: Bacteria > Pseudomonadota > Alphaproteobacteria > Rhizobiales > Beijerinckiaceae > Rhabdaerophilum. The sequence continues at coordinate 16,242 of JBOFZC010000165.1, read as the reverse complement.
TGACCGGCCACGAAAACTCGGCGATCCCGGAGCGGCAAGGTCATGGGGCTTAATCCTGTCTGAAAAGCCTCTGGCGAAACGATTATGCGCCAGAAAGGTTGCGATCCGCGGCGATTAGCGCAAACCGGCGGGATTGGCCAGCCCGGGATTGCCCTCAGGGATTCCCGAACCGCCACCGCCCATTCGCCGGCTTCCCATCTGCCAGCCCGCCCCGCGGCCCTCCCGCCCATCATCGTGAAAAAAGATTTCGGAGGCCAATTGCGGGGGTATGTGAATTACTGTATAGCCTTTCGCGGGGGAGCGAACAAACAGTTGTTTTGCTGCCACATTGGGTGTAGGAGCTTGGCGCTTCCGCACGGAGCTTAACGGAGATTTACCATGGCATATACAGCCGCTCAGATTAACACCATCTACCAGCGCACCCTTCAGCGCGACGCTTCCGCCGCCGAGCAGAGCTCGTGGGCTGCCGTCAGCTCGAGCGGTTCTTTGACCGACGCTCAGATCGTTTCGGCGATCGTGAACTCGGCTGAAGCCGTGAACGGCGTTCAGGCCGTCATCCGCGTTTATCAGGCTGCTTTCGGCCGCGTGCCGGATCAGGGCGGCCTCGATGCCCAGACCGACGGCCTCGTCCGTGGCGGTCTCTCGATCAAGCAGATTGCTGCTGGCTTCGTGGTTTCGCAGGAATTCGCCAACAAGTATAACGCTGGCACGCTCGTGGTCGATAACGCCGCCGCCGTGACCCCCGCTCTCCTCCAGGCTCTTTACCAGAACGTTCTGGGCCGCGAAGGTTCGGCCGCCGAAATCTCGGCTTGGCAGACCGCTGTTGCCACTCCGGGCTCGGGCTATGCTCGCGCTTCGGACGTTCTCTTCGGCTTCTCGCAGTCCCCGGAATTCACCGGTAAGGCCGCTGCTGCCGTCGCTACCTTCCTCACCGCTGCCGCCAACGGCACGCAGACCTATGTCGGTCCGCTGCTCGATCCGGCTGCTGGCACGGGTTCGACCTTCACCCTGACCGACAAGAACGATACCTTCACGGGCGGCGCAGGCGCTGACACGTTCAATGCCGTCAATGGTTCGGTGAATACACTGACGAACGTTGACGTGATCGATGGTGGTGCTGGCGTAGACTCGCTGAACATCCTGCTTGACGCCGCCGGCTCGGTGCTTGCTACCGCGGGGATCAAGAACATCGAAAAGTTCTTCCTGCGCGATATCGGTGACGGCACGACTGTTGATTTCAGCACGGTGGTCGGCGAAACGCAGGTTTGGAACGATCGTTCAACGTTTGCCATGACCTTTGACAAACTCGCCGCTGGCACCACGGTTGGTGTGAAGGGCGATGGCTCGACCGTTGTTGAAGCAACGACCTTCAGCATGGCGGCGGCCGCGGACGCTGTTTCGATCGCCATTGATGGCGGCGTGACGGGCGGGAAGGCCATCACCAACACCGGAAACGGCCCGACAGCCGCCACGGTTGTTTCGACCGGTGGTGCCAACACCGTTGGCGCGATCGTGCTTTCGGCTGGTGCAACCGTGACGGCCTCGACCATCACGGCCACGACCGACCTGACCACGGGCAACATCACCGGCCATAAGGCCGCTTCGACGATGACGATCACGGGTTCGGGCAAAGCCAACCTCGGCACGCTCGAGAACGCCGTTGATACCGTCAACGCCTCCGCTCATACCGGTGGCCTGACGCTGACCCTCGATACCGAAGCCACCACCAAGGTGACTGCTGGCTCGGGTGCCGACACGATTACGACCAATGCAACCCTCACGACCGGCAACGTTGATGCCGGCGGCGGCACTGACGTCCTCGTCGTTGGCGCCACTGCTCACCTCAACACCAAGGCTCTCGGTGACAAGTTCACCAACTTTGAAACGCTCCGTGTCAACGATGGCGTTACAGTTGATTTGAGCCATGTTGGCGGCATCACAGCCGTGCAGATCAATGATGGTGGCGGTGCAACCTCCGTGACCAACCTCTCGGCCGCTCAGGCCGGTGCCATCGCCGTTCGCGCTGGTAACGCTGCTGGTGCCATCACCATCGGTGTGAAGGATGCCATGACGGTCGGCAACATCGATACCGTCAAGATCGACGCAAACGATGGTGCCTCAGCCACCTCGACCGTTGCTCTTGGCCAGATCGCCATGGCCGGTGTCGAGAACTTTGAGCTGACCGCGACGGATAACGTCACGATCGCCTCTCTGGTCGACTCTTCGACTCTTGCCAGCATTGTCCTTAAGGGTGCCGGCACGATCGGCCTCACCACGGGCGCTGTCTCGACCATCAACTCTCACATTGATGGTTCGGCTGCCACCGGCGTGCTCACGATCACTGCGGCCGCCTTTGCGACCAACGGCATCAAGATCACCGGCGGTACTGCTGCAGATGACATCACCGGTTCGGCTCAGGCTGACAACATCATCGGCGGCGCCGGTAATGACAAGCTGACCGCTGGCGCTGGTGCCGACACGGTCGTCGGTGGTGACGGTAACGATACGATTGACGGCGGACAGGGCGCGGACACTGCTACCGGTGGTGCCGGTACTGATACGTTCTCATTCGCCGCTACCGCCGCAGCAAATACGAACGGTGCAACATTCGGAACCTTCGACAACATTACTGACTTCGTTGTCGGTACCGACAAGCTTCAGTTCTCGGGTGTTGCGGATGTTATTTCTGGACAGCAGGCTGGTGTTCAGGCGGCTGTCACCGCTTTGGCAGCCGGATCATCGGCCACCGCAATTGCGACGGCTATGGCCACTGCCAATACGACCAACCTCGGCGTCTCGTTTGCAGTGTTTGAAGGAAATACGTACGTTCTGTACGAAACGACTGGTGCTGGCACTGGCGTGATCGCAGACGACGTTTTCATCCGTCTGACAGGCGTAACAACGGCGCCGACTTTCGGCGCAGACGTCATCGCCTAATTCAAGTCGATGCGGGCCTCACTGCCCGCAACACTTTGAAAAACAAGAAGCCCCCGGAGAAATCCGGGGGCTTTTTGCCTCCACGTCCAACCCCCGCCAGAATTTGCAATGCGCGTGTTTCTGTGCGAAGGGGGGCAGCAATCGCCAAGGCTTTCGAGAATGTTTTTGAAGCGTCATCCGAAGACATCCAGCGTCCTGACCGCAGGGTTCAAGGCCACGCGCCCCGCCTTCATCACGGCGATCGTTTTCAGCTTTTTCATCAATCTCCTGGTTTTCGTCAGCCCGCTCTACATGCTCCAGATCTACGATCGGGTGCTCGCCTCGCGCAACGAAACCACGCTTGTCGTCATCACCATCATCGCGTGCATCCTGCTGCTGGTTTACGCCATTCTCGAAGCGTTGCGTTCGCGCGTGCTCGTGCGCGCCGGAGCGCTGTTCGATGAACAGATCGCGCAGCCCGTTTTCAACGCGATCCATCGCGCCAATCTCAAAAACCCCGGCGGCGGCCATGCGCAGGGCCTGCGCGATGTCGATTCCGTGCGCGAATTCCTCACCGGCGCCGGCCTGATCGCCCTGTGCGACCTGCCCTGGGTTCCGGTTTTCGTCTTCGCGTGTTTCCTGCTTCACCCCTGGTTCGGCTACATCGCCATTTTCGGGGCGGTGACCATCCTGATCCTCACTTTGGCGCAGGAATTCACGACGTCGAAAACCCTCAACCTCGCCTCGAATGCCTCGATTTCCGCCTCCAACAAGGCGCAAGCCATTCTGCGCAACGGCGAAGTCCTTCAGGCCATGGGCATGCTTGGTGCCCTGCGCAAGCTCTGGACGGACCGGCACAACACAACCCTGGAATTGCAGGCCACCGCGAGCGATCGCGCCGGATTGCTGATCGCTTTCACCAAGTTTTTCCGCATGTTCCTGCAATCCGCGATTCTGGGCGTGGGCGCTTATCTCGCCATTCGCGGCACGGTGTCGGCCGGTGCGATGATTGCGGCCTCCATCATCGTTGGCCGCGCTTTGGCGCCGGTGGAGATGGTGGTCGCGAACTGGAAAGGCATGACCGGTGCGCGCAACGCGCATGCGCGCCTGACGAAACTGCTGGAAGTGGCAGGCAATGAGCCTGATCGCATGCCGTTGCCGCGTCCTGAAGGACGGCTGATGGTGGAGGGTGTCATCGCTGCCGCACCAGGTCAGCAACGCCCGATCCTGCGTGGTGTCACGTTTTCCGCATCTCCCGGCGAAGTCATTTGCGTTGTCGGCCCGAGTGCCGCAGGTAAATCGAGCCTCGCGCGCGTGCTGACCGGGGTCTGGACTCGTCTGAGCGGAACAATCCGCCTCGATGGCTCTGAGCTTGATCACTGGGACCCGCAGGAACTCGGCAAATATATTGGCTATTTACCTCAAGATGTTGAGCTCTTTGCCGGCACCGTGGCTGAAAACATCTCCCGTTTTCAACCTGTTGAAAGCGAGCAAGTGATTGCCGTCGCGCGCCTGGCGGGATGCCATGAGCTGATCCAGGGTCTACAGGACGGCTACGACACACAGATTGGTGAGGGCGGTGCTGTGCTTTCAGGCGGGCAGCGCCAGCGGATTGCGCTGGCTCGTGCGCTTTTTGGCAATCCATCGCTGGTCATTCTCGATGAGCCGAATTCCAATCTCGATGCTGCCGGGGAAGAAGCGTTGATGCGCGCGATTTCAGCTTTGAAATCTGTTGGCACGACGATCATTGTCATCACCCATAAAATCAACATCCTCAGCGCAGCGGACCATATTGTGGTCATGAATGCAGGGACAGTTCAGGCTGCAGGCCCGCGCGACAAGGTTTTGCCCAAACTCTTGGGCCCGCAACCGGTTGCTGCGGCGAGCTGAGAAAGAGAACGCGCGATGTCAGACTCTTCGTCCGCTTCCACGGAATGGCACAAGCCCGCCCGCATTGGTTACCTCGTGATTCTCCTCACATTCGGTGTGGTGGGCGGTTGGGCCGCTATTGCACCACTCGATCGTGCGACCGTGGCTACGGGGATGGTGACCAACGAGGGAAGCCGGAAAACGGTTCAGCACCTTGAGGGTGGGATCGTGCAAGAGGTCCTCGTCAAAGAAGGGCAAACGGTGAAGGAAGAGGAGGTTCTTTTCCGCCTCTCGACTACCCAGGCACGCGCCAATGCTGATATTTTTGCCGCGCAGCTTGATGCCCTTTTGGCGCAACGTGACAGGCTTATCGCGGAGTTCGAGCGCAAATCGGATGTTCAGTTCGGCCCGGAATTGATGTCGCGCGCGGATCAGGAGAGCGTCCAGCGCCTGATGAAAGACCAGCTCAATCAATTCGTGGAGCGTCGCGCCACGATTGATGGTCAGATCACGATTTATGAAGCGAAGATCAGTCAACTCATGATCGAGCAGCGCGGTCTCACGATCGAGCTGAAATCCGGCGAGGAGCAGGTGGGCTTCATCAATTCGGAATTGGTGGGTCTGCGGGAATTGCGCAAGAAGGATCTCATTCCTGTCTCCCGCGTTATGGGGATGGAGCGCGAACGGGCGCGTCTCGAAGGGATTGTTGGACGTGCGATGGCGGATATCGCCAAGGCTGAAAACGGCATTTCGGAATCACGCCTCCAGATTTCCCAACTCCGCCAAAAGGTTCAGGAAGAAGTGTCAGCCCAACTGATCGAGGCTCGGCAAAAAGTCGCCGACCTCACCGAGAGGCTGGCTGTTGCGCAAGATGTCTTGAGGCGACAGGTGATTACTGCGCCTCGCACAGGTGTGATTCAAGGCCTGAAAGTCTTCACAGTGGGGCAGGTGATCCGACCGGGTGAGCAGCTTCTGGAGATTGTTCCTGAAGACGACAAGCTTGTGATCCATGCCCAGTTTTTGACGACCGAGATTGAGTACCTGAACATCGGAATGACAGCCGAAATCCGTTTCCCGGCCTTTCACACCCGCAGGCTGCCGGTTCTGCTGGGAACTTTGGACTTTATCTCCAAGGACAGGTTGATCGACGAGGCTTCGCGGCAGCCCTATTATTTGGGCATCGTTTCCATCAGCAAGATCAACCTACCCGAGGATTACCGAGCGCGGGTTCGCGCGGGTATGCCGGCTGAGGTTGTTGTCGCGACTGGCGAGCGGACGGCCCTCAACTATATGATCTCACCGCTGACGGATTCGCTGCGGAAATCCTTGCGCGAGTGATCACGTAAGTTATCAAGGCCTCATATCAATACGAGGCCTCGAATATGCTTCTTCAAGCGATTTGCAGGGCTTTGAGGATCGGCAGCACGTCATCCGAGAAGGCTTGAGCCTGCTTTGTCAGCTCAACCAAATTCTCCTCAGCGCTTTCGATCGTTGCACCGTCTTTCACGATACGCTGGCCTTGTGCAGCCAGGATACTCCAGGTGAATTGAGCCCATTGCGCCGGCGATTTCTGCCCCTGCTCCAGAGCCAGCAAGAAAAGCTGGTTGAAACGGCCCACCGCCACACCACCGCCGGTTACGGGGCTGGCTAGAAATCCGATATCTGACGTACTGCGTGATTTGCTAAGCAAATGGGTGTTGATGCGTTCGCTTGCCTTGCGCGCTTTGGCGATCGCGGCATCGTCCTGAACCAGTGCGAGCGTCCCTGAACCAGACAGGATCATGACGGACTGAATGATCTGGGCCAGTCCGATATTCTTGTCACGTAGGGCTTGTTCAACTTGCCCGATTGTTTTGGGGCGATAATCAGCGAGGGAATCGAGCAACGGCCCGTAAACGGCTTCAGAAAGGTTTGCCTCGCCAAGCGCGCCGGTCACCTTCAACGAGATACCCTGCCGTTTAGCAACGAGCATCACGCGGATCGCACGCAATCCCTCGCTCTGCTCCAATCCGCTGAGACGTCGCGCACCCTTGACCCAGTAATCCCGGCGGAATTGCTGGTTGACCATGAAATCGCGCACGGTTTCTCGCAATTGCGCGTCACCAACGCCTTTGAGCAACGTTTGTTGGTCGGGTGTCAGGTTGATCGCATCGACCTGATCCAGCAAATGGCCGGAACAGGCGTAGGTCATTTTCCCGTCATCCATCCATTCGCTCATGTCCGCGAAATACATGGGATGCCAGTCGCGGTTGAAATATTCATGCGCGAGATAGTTGCGGTTCTGGCCCTTCACACGCGTGAGACGTTCCGCCATCGATGGTGTCGCGCGCATGGTTGCCGGGTTTGTCGCGCTGAGTTTATCCAGAAAATCCAGGGCGCTGTCGATGCGCCCGACCACGCCTTGATTGATAGAGCCGGCACGCGCCGCATGCTCGGTCATGAGGTGGCGCATGGGCGCGAAATGCGACCAGCCGGGAAGCGTGTTGTAGCTCACATAAACAACCCCGCCCACTTTCAGCTTGCGGCGGATGAAGTCGACAATCACGTCCCGGTTTTGATCGGAGATCCAGCTCCAAATCCCGTGAAGGCTGATAAAATCGAATTCGGGGAGGCCATCGAGAGCCGCAAATTCCTCGAAAGAGGCGTCTTCCAACCGTGGCGACGTCCCAGCAGCGCTCGCCAACTCACGCGCGAAGCCAGCTTGAGCGGGGTTAAAATCCGTGCCCGACCATTGAACGCCGGTTGCAGCTGCGTGGATGTTGATGCTGAGGCCCTGACCAAAACCAAGCTCGCATGCGGTACTAATATCAGGCGGGGCCAATCCTGCATGGAGGAAGGCGAGTTTAATCCGAAGCGGGTTGAGCTCGGAGTAATAGCCATACGTGTAGCCGATTTCGGCCACATAACCCGACGTCCAATCCGACATCCCGCCCCATCCTCTACTTCTAGAACCCTTGCATTATGCCGCGTCTTTGCACTGGTTTTTTATCTGACACAAGTCGAGCATCACGCAGAAAGAGGCGCGATCTCGGCACTCTGAACGGCTCTGGTCATTCGAACGAAGCGTATGTTTTTGGCTGAAAACGGGGTGAATGCGTCGAGTCAGAAACTCCGATCTGGCCGCCTGTTTCCGCGAAACTGGCCGCATACATGCTGTCAGAGCGCGATGTTCCACGCCTTTGACCGGTTTGGCAGTTGAATTCCTCGTATGATTCAGGCTCCAAGCCTATGCCAAAGAAAGCATGGCAGTTACAGAGAGCGGGAAAAAACCGCTTTCAAACAAGAGGATCGTATGGTATTGATTTTCCATACTCCCCATGCCCCTGTGGGGAGCGTTGTCTCTATCTTGCGAGCAAGTCATGTATACGCACAACCAGAAGCGGTCGACCGAAGAAGTCCAAGAGCTTCGCCAGCGCGCTGGCCGTTGGTTGAAGGAGTTGCGTGAGAAGCGCGGCTTGTCTCAGCGACAGCTCGCCGAGCTCACGGATACCGAATATTATACATTCATCTCGCAACTTGAAACGGGACGCGGCCGGATTCCGCCGGATCGCTATCGGTCCTGGGCCGAAGCTCTTGGGGTTCCGGCACGTCAATTCGTGCGCGAGCTTCTCGCTTATTATGATCCTGTGACATTCGATATTCTTTTTGGGGAAGATATCGTGACTTCTTCAGAGAATTCGGACAAAGTTGAATTCAATCAGATCTGATTGTCGTCCTGCTTGAACGCGCGCCCAATAGGCATTCCGAATGGCCTTGAACGTCTATCGACTTTTTGAAGCGCGCAACCAGCCGACGAAGCGCGATTGGTCGAACCAGGATATTGCAGAATTCTACCGGGTCGAAGCTGCCCTTTTGCGGGCGGGGATGCGTGTGTCGACCGGGCGCGGGTTGTCCGACGAGGGGGATCCCTGGTTTGTCTTCTGCAAGGAGCCAGATGGCGACGTTCTCGTCCATTTTGCCCGTATTGACGGTGATTATATTGTCGTTGCTGCGCCGGCAGAACAGGTTATTCGTGGACAGGATTTCCGGCAGGTTATCAACCAGTTTGCCGATCAACATCCGGTCTTGATGGTTGCAGCACCGCGCACCGAAGGTGCGAAGGTTTTCATGCACCCTGCGGCCCTTCTGGCAGCGATTGTCGCCACCCTGTTTTTCCAAGCATCGACCAGCGATGCTGTCGCAGGGGAGATCGATCCCGATGCGGGTGAAAGCCTGTTGCCGGCCGATGTGTCGCCAGCCTTTCGCTTTGGCATATCAAGCGGTGATTCCAAAACCGACGACGTGGCTTCCCAGCGCCAGCTCGCCATGATCATCAGCTCGATGATCGTAGCCGCAGGTCTCCATCTGGCGATTGAAGCCCAGGCACATGATCCCAGGCTTGCGGATCTTCCCGAGTTGGAGACGACGCCGGTGCAGACTGTGCTGTCTATCCGCGACGAAGCTGGCTCAACCGAAGAGGACCTGAGCGGTGCTGCGCGTGCGCGCCGTGCCCAGGAAGCCCGTTCCGAGCCGGTGTCAGGCGATTCATCCTGGAAAGAGGGCAATTCAGCAGAAGGGTCTTCTGCGCCCGCGGCCATTGCCCAGCTCTTTGACGATACTGCTCTAGCTCAGCAGGTGGCATTTCTGGATTCCGTGAATTTTGGTGGATCCTTCGTTGAGAGCCAGAATACTGCCGAGACATCCGGTTTTTGGCATCAGAACACCGAGAGCGGTCCCTATACTCTCTTGGAACAGTCCGACAGTGGCGTTGCAGCACAGAGCGTGCTGAGCAGTTATTTTGAAAATCTCTCAGCACTCATCGATGACGAGGCGTCTCAGGGGCTGCGTGCAGCCATCCTGGAGGTGATTGAAGCCGGTCTCCAGATCGATTTGCTGGTTATGAATTCGTTCTCTGAACTCTCAGCGGCTTGGCAATTCTCCGCTGCTGCAAGTGTTCTCACATTTATTGAGCAAGCGATTTCAGGCGAGAGCGAGGCTGTTGTTATCTTGCCCGAGCAGGTCGTCGAAAACTCCCCCGATCTGGAGATTATCCCTCAAGAAGAGAGCGATACCGTTGTTCCTGTGTCAGATGGAACCGTCACGCCTTATGATGCGGACGCCGCGCTGTTGATCCAGATGGTGCTTGATTTCTCGGATACGATCGACCTCGTTTCCATCAATGGAATTGCTGTTTTCGTTGAAATGGATGAGTCCCGTTATGACGATACGGGTTTTTCGATCCGAACCTGGGCATTTGAAGACGGGTCGACGATCAGCCTGATCGGGGTCATCCCACCGGAAGCGATGGCGCTGATCTGATACGCCCAGCCGGTTGGGTCACCAACCTTCGCCCCCTGGATATCGGACTTTTCACCTTTGGCTCTAAATGCTGATAGTCCGGACTCACGGCTCCGGAGCTTTTGCTTTGTGTAAGGTTTCAGAAGTCGCACTTGTGGCACAGGCGTCGCTGCTCCAGAGAGATGGCTTGATTTTTCCCGCCGCCACCGCCACTACGATCGCCACAATTGGGATCAGAGAGGACGCATTGCCATGTCCCCATGGAAGTCTTGGGTATTGAACGGGGCGATGCGCGTGCCTGCCTTTTCCCGCCTGTGGAATGATAGGCAGGCCTTGCAGATCGAGAATGCGCGGTTGTCGCAGAGCCTTGCATCCGATCAGGCTGCCAGTCCATTTTTCGTTTACAACTCTGCCTTCGACGCCATTGCCATCATTCACCGGCATGCGGCCGCAGATGTTTCAGCCGACCCAGGTTATCTGACCAATTTCCTCGGCGTGAAGATCGACCCCAAATTCTTTCCGACCCTGCTTCAGGATCGCGCAGGACAGGTTGAGGGCGTGCCTGTTCCCGCCAACTGGCATGCTGATATCGCAGAATGGGCTGCGGCCTTCCGCGCTGTCGAATTGGCGGGGGATCGTTTTGTTGTCGTTGAATTGGGATGTGGTTGGGGCTGTTGGTTGAACAATTCCGGCGTGGCAGCGCGCCGTCTCGACAAGAGCGTCACGCTCATCGGCATCGAGGGCGATGAAGGCCACATCGGCTTTGCGCGTGAAGCTACCGCTGCCAACGGTTTTGATCCGAAGGATGTGGAGCTACATCACGGAATTGCCGCGGCGCAACAAGGTCAGGCTCTGTTTCCGCGCCAAGCCGTGGCGGGTGAGGCCTGGGGCTTGAAGCCGGTTTTCGGAGCCAGTGATGCCGCCATTGAGGCCGCCCGTCGCAACGGCACGCACGACATTCTGCCGATGATTTCTCTCGACCAGATCAGCGAGCATCATCCCCGGATTGACCTTCTGCACATCGATATCCAGGGCGGAGAAGCCGACCTGATTGAAGCCTGCCTCAAAACGTTGAACCGCTCTGTGCGCTTCATGTTGGTGGGAACGCATTCGCGCGAAATCGAGGGGCGCATCTTCGAAACAATGCGGCAAGCCGGTTGGGCTCTCGAAATCGAGAGGCCAGCACTTCTCACGCTCGGGCCCGACGGGCCTTACGCCCATGTCGATGGTGTGCAGGGCTGGCGAAACGTCTCCCTTTTCTAGGCTTTCCCGGAAAGCCGCCGCGCGATCTCCGGCAAAGGCGTTGTGTATTGATCTTCGCTTCGCTCGGTTGTGCCAACGCCGCAAAGCACCGGGGTTGATCCGGCGCGCTTTTAGCCGCTAAGGACTGATCCCGAGTGAGAGTTTCCACGGTGAGGCGGCATGAGATTAGGGCATCTGATTTCAACCCTCATGTTTCGTTTCGGCGGCCACGCGCTTTGGTCGCTTCTGCCAAGGCCATTGCGCCAGTGGATCGTCCGGAAGGTTTTCCCGCCTCGCGTGGATAGACAGCGCCTTGCAGAGCCGGCAGCCCCTGTTGTGGTCGTCGGCTTCTTTGCAAGTTCCACAAGCCTCGGCACGCTCGCGCGGTTCTTGTCGAAATCGCTTCGTCGCGCGGGGCTACAAGTTTTTGAACTGGATATCAGCGAGTCTCTGAATTCAGTGGATTTTGAAGCCACGGAATTGTCGGCGCCGAGTGCCGAATTTTGGTCACGTCCCGGCACTGTCTTTCTGGCGGCTACACCGGATCAATATGGTTACGTCTTGAGATTTTTACCCAAGCGAGGGTTGGACGACAAATATGTTGTCGGATATTTTGCCTGGGAGCTGGAGAAAGTTCCCTCCGCTTGGGAGCAAGGCCTTAAGCTTATTGATGAAGCTTGGGTGACCTCCAGCTTTGTGGCCTCGGCAATTAAGGCCAGCGGCTACGAACTGCCATGCACGGTTGTTCCCTGCCTCTTGCGCCCGAAAATCTTGAGCCCGCGCCCTGATCGTCTGCGCTGGGGGCTGCCACCTACTAGTCTGGTGGTTTTCTGTGCTTTCAGTTTCCGGTCCGGCGTTGAGCGCAAAAACCCTGAAGCTGCGATCAAGGCCTTCCAGAGGGCGTTTCCGGATCAGGCTGATGTCCGGCTCGTGGTCAAAGCGTCAGACTCGAGTTTCGCAGATGCGGCAGGACAGAAGCTTCTGGCCATGATGGCGGAAGACAGCCGAATTCAGTTGATCGATGAGGTTCTATCGGACGAAGACATGTGGCGCCTGATGGCCTCGGTCGATGTCGTCTTGTCCCTCCATCGCGCCGAGGGGTTTGGTCTTGTCCCGGCCCAGGCTTTGCAAATTGGCATTCCCGTCATCATGACGGGTTGGTCGGCTGTTCTCGATTTCGCCAATGACGCGATTGCAGAACTGGTTCCCTATGAGCTTGTTCCGGTCCACGATCCATCGGGGCGCTACAATGTGCCCTTGTTCTGGGCGGAGCCGTCGCTGCCGGTTGCTGTCCAGCATCTCCAGCGCCTCTATCGAGATCCGGCGGTGAGAAAACAAAAGCGCGACCATGCCATCGCGGCGATGGAAGCTTACGTGGCCAAGAATGAGAGCGAACTCACCAGTCTTGTGAAGGCGCGTTGGCGAGGCCGTTCGGTCTCTACGCAAGATCAGAATTGATGAACCCTTCGCAGCGCCAAACCGGCTTCGTGGCCTGACTGGTGCAAAGGCTGACATTGCCCTAAGAATTCAGCCGGGCCGCTTACTGAGGGTCGCAGGCGATGATCCGATCCAAGGTCATTTTATATGTCTTCTATTCGTATTTCGGTCGTCATTCCTGTTTTTAATCGACAATTGAGTTGCGAAGATGCCGTTCGTTCGGTGTTAAACCAGCGCGGCTGTGATCTGGAAATTCTGATCATCGACGATGCATCCGTACCGGCGTTTTCCCTGCCTGACGACTTAACGGGTGATCCCAGAATCCGTGTGATCCGCCAAGACACCAATCGCGGGCAATCCGCCGCGCGGAATACCGGTATTCAGGCCGCTACTTATCCGTGGATCGCTTTCCTAGACTCAGATGACAAGTTCATTGCAGAGAAGCTCGCCCTGCAAGCTCAGCTTGCCGACCCAACGCATCCGCTGGATGTGATTGCCACGGGGTTCACGTATTCGGATCGAAAGGCCAATACCGAACGAAGCCTTATTCCCATTGAAGCGCGAGATGTTGCGATTTTTTGTTCGGGTTGCTGGCATTGCCCGGGCTCGACGGCCCTGGTTCATCGCGATGCCTTTGCGACAGTGGGATTGCTCGATGAGCGCCTTCGACGATTGGAGGATATCGAATGGTTCATCCGGCTTGGCCTGAAAGGCGGAACACTCCGGGTTGTTCCACAACCCTTGGCATGGATCGATGTCGGAGCAAACGCGTCCATCGAAAACGTTGATCGGGCCGCTGCCACGATCAGAGCGGATTATATCGAGAATTCCGACAGGTTGAGCGCAGCGGAAAAACGAAATCTCGGCGCCTATCTGGCTCTGGAACGCGCTGCCGCGCGGTTCAAAAAAGGCCGATGGATCGCCATGCTACCGCATCTCGCGCGGTCATTCTGGCTGCGGCCCCGGATCTCCAAACATCTCGAAAATTGGTGGAACGCGGCTTAGCGATCAGGCCTCATCCACCGGCCATGCTGCGGCCTGCATGGTAATGCGCGAGCGCTTCCGCCGGCGTCCCTCGATACACGATCTCGCCTTTTTCCAGCACAACGGCGCTGTTGCAGAACCGCGTGACCAGCTCGCTGACATGGGTCGACAGCACGAGAATGCCAGCGCGCGCCACAAAGGCATCGAGCCGCGCATTCGCCTTGGCGATGAAGTTCGCGTCGCCGGCCCCGATCCCTTCGTCCAGAAGCAAGATCTCCGGGTCAATTGCTGTTGACACGGCAAAGGCCAGACGCATCTGCATGCCGAGCGAATAGGTTCGCAGGGGCATATCGAGGAATGTTCCGAGTTCGGTGAAATCAGCGATTTCGTCGAGCCTGGCTTCGATTTCCTTGGATGTCAGGCCAAGGTAGAGCCCACGGATGCGGATGTTTTCGTAGCCGGTCGCATCGGGGCTCATGCCAAGCCCAATGTCGAAAAGCGGCGCGACCCGGCCCTTGATCTCGACTCGGCCTGTCACAGGCTCGTAGATTTGGGCCAGAACGCGCAGGAGGGTGGTTTTGCCAGCGCCGTTATGCCCGATCAGGGCGAGCCGGTCTCCTCTCTTCAGTTGCAGATCGATCATGTTCAAGGCCTGAACATGGCGCGCGCCTTTCACATCGACTCCCACCAATCCGCCGGTGGTGGCCTTCACCAGCGCATGCCGCATCGAGCGATGTGCGGTCGAATAAGTCGGGAAGCTGACGCAGACATTCTCGAGTTCGATCGAAACCGGGCTCGGCTGCGCCACGGCTTCTGAACGAATTGTCTGCTGGGGCACGCTATCGAATCCCTGCATCTTCAGCGCCTTCTTTTCTGGATTCACGGGACGCGGCAGCACGTTCTAGAGCCAATAGGCAATACGCCAGCGATACCGGCTGAAGACGATGAGTGCCAGCACGCCATGAACAACCGTGAAACTCAGCACGAATGCCAGGGTTGTCCATTCCGGCATGTTGCCCATCAGGGGAGCGCGTAACATCTCGATGAAATGAAAGAACGGATTGTAGAGATAAATCCATTCTCTTCCGACCAAGTTTCCCGGTTTCCAAAGAATAGGTGTAATGAAAAACACCATCTGAACCAGATTGCCGATCAGAAGCGGGATATCCCGGAAGCGAGCGCTCATCAGACCCAATGCAATGGACAGAAAAACGCCATTGATCGCGATGATGAAAAGCCCTGGAATGATCATCAATGTCGACCAGGAGATTTTTACGTCAAAGAACAACAAGATGACGATGTATATCAGAGCATTGTGCCCCAATATGATGATGTTTTTCCAGACCAATTTTAGTCCGTAAACGCTGAGTGGTGCGTGCAGCATCCGGATCAGTGTTTCCGAACCAATGAAAGTAAAGCACGATTCATTGATGAGGGCCGCAATGAAGGTCCAGACAATCAATCCGGCTGCAACGAACGGCAAATACTCGGCCAAGGGCTGACGAAAAATCGTCGAATAAACGATTGAAAGCCCCAGAATGACAATCCCAAGGCTGATCGTGATCCAAAAGGGGCCGATCACCGAGCGACGATAGCGCTGGGCAATCTCAATCCAGCCGATCACGCCCCAAAGCGACCAATGAGCGAGGCCTTGCCTTAAATCGTTGAGAGCCTTGTCCATGATGCCTCAAGCCTTCGGCGCTTCGAGCGGGGGCGGAGAGAGCCCTCGCATTCAGGCCACCCAGAGTGTTGTTTCGATCCGATCGAGCAAAGCCGCTGTGCTCTCATCCCAGGTCATCGGCCGGATCAGGTCTGATTTGGGATGGAGATCTTTTGCGTAGAGTTTGAGCCAGGCTTCGATCTGATCGGCCCAAACCGGTCCGCCCGCACCTGAGAGGTAAAACGCTCCATCGCGGCCGATCTCACGGAACACCGGGAGATTGCGTGCGAGAACTGGCTTGCCCTCATGGGCTGCCTCAATCAGCGGTAAACCAAACCCTTCGCCTTCCGAGGCCAGGAGAACGGCATGGGCCTGCCGGTAGGCTGCTCGCAGCTGCGCATCGCTTGGCTGCTCGAGGAAAATCAGGCGTTTTCCGAGTTCGGGGTGCTTTTTCAGACGCTTCAGGAGGCGATCGACCAGCCAGCCCTTCTTGCCGGCGAAGACGAAGGCCACATTGTGTCCGCGTTGCCAGAGCGCCTCGGCTGTATCGAGGACATCGCCATAACCTTTTCTGGGCTCCAACGTGCCAACGGAGAGGAAAATCGCCTCTGCGCCCGTCATTTGCGCCAAATCGAGGTCGTTCGCCTCTGGCTGCGCGTGATGGGGGTCGAGATCAGCACCGAGGTGAAACGCCTCGATCGTGAGCCCATGAACCCGCTCGTGGAAACCATTGCCCTTCGCGGTCAAATAATCGCGCACATCATCGGCGGTCGCCTGCGAGATGCAGGCAAGCCCATCCGCGTAGCGCGAGAGATAGGCAAGCCAGGTTTTAAACGCCGCCGACATACCGCGATCAA
>JBOFZC010000164.1:0-2448 GCA_051654985.1 Rhabdaerophilum sp. | reverse complement strand
CCGGCGATGGGCGATCGGGCTTGCCCACGACAGCAATATGTCGCCGCTCGACCTGCCCCGCCGCGATGGCCTCCACCGAGGCTGAAGGAATGTTCACCACCACATAGCGCTGCCCGAAGGCGAATTGGCGCACATGCAGACGCTTCGCGCTCTCGTTCAGGGCCTGATAGCGCTCATGCGCGGAGACGTTTAGGGCACGCAAGGTGAGGTTGCCCACAAGCCCGGTTTGCGCGAGTCCGTGGCGGGCCTGAAAGGCTTTGACGGCTCCCAGGAGTCCAGCGTCGAAATCGGGACTCCCGGCCAGCGCAGGATCGAGGTCGCCCTCGATCGCGAGGCGCTGACGCAGGGCGAGAACCTGAGCGCCACTTTGGCCCTGTTTGAGGATCAGTCCTTGCGGGAGCGCGGGCCACCCTCCGCTTTGCGCAATCTGGCGATAGCGCTCGGCGGCATCCTGAATGGCGTCTGCGGCACCGGGATAGATGGTGGGACGGGGATCGTTCTTCGCGACCACACGCGTCAGCGGCAAAGGTGGCGGAACGGCCTTCGGCTTCGCCTTGGCGATCGGCTTCGGCTTGGCCTTTTCCGGCGCTACAGCCTTTTCGGGGGCAAGATTGTTCGGAGGCGCAGGAACGCTGGCCTGAGCGGCGCCAAGCGGCATGGGTGCCGGCAGCGCGGTCCGCTGCGCAGAGGCAAAGGAAGCCAGAAGGCATCCGGCAAGGATGAGGGCAGCACGCACGGGGAACGCTACTCCGGTCAAAACACCGGTTAACCATAGCAGCGCATGGTAAATGAATTGGTGAGTTGGCCTAACCCTCGACCACCACGATATGCAAGGCACGCGGTCCATGCGCTCCGAGCAGGATCGTCTGCTCGATATCGCCCGAGCGCGACGGGCCGGTGATGAAATTCACCGTCCGAGGCATTTCGCCCTTGCCGAATTTCTTGCGAATCTTCGCCCAGATGCTCTCGAGGTCGCCGGTGATATCGGCGGCGTTGAGCACCACAATGTGGTTATCCGGCAGGAAGTTCAGGGTTGTCGGGTTTTCGTGGCCCGAAATCAACGCGAGTGTGCCGGTTTCCGCAACCGCACTTTCGGCGTGAGAAATAGCTGAGAGATCCAGTCCGTGCGAGCGGCCTTTGCTGACATCGAGCGCGGTCTCTTTCCACGGCATCGCGGAAAGACGCGGGTCGTCCCCCATGCGCAGGGCGGCGGGCAGATTGTTGTCACGCAGGTAGCGCGCAACCTCGCTCGGCACCTCTTTTGCAGAGCCAACACGGCTGACCGTCGCCTGCACGCCCTCGGCTTTCTCAATGAAAAGCTTGAGCTTTCCAGCGGCATCCAGCTGTCCGCGGGCGGGAACAACGCCCTTGGGCGAGCGATCGAGCCGATCCTCGGCGATCGAGGTGCGGATGCGCTCGTCGCCCTTCACATGCAGAGCGCGGCGGATGGAAGAAAAAATGGTGTCGCGCGAACTCATTTCCCGCCCCTCGCCTTCTTCCATTTCGCCTGGAAGGTTTCGCCCTCTGGCACCGCGAAATCGCGGTATTTTGTCCAGGCGCCGAGACCCGGCATGCCCTTGAAACTGCCTTTGGAGCGCCCGATGAGCTTCATCCCCTTGGCAGCGATGCGCGTCGAGAGCCGGTAGAGCCAGGGCTTTTTCGCGAAAAACGCCCAGAAACCGAGGCCATAGCGCGCGACAGCGGGGTTGAGATGACGCTCGAATTCGCGTTCGCGCCAATGACGCATCATTTTCGGCAACGGGATTTTCATCGGGCAGACGCTCTCGCAGCGCCCGCAGAAGGTCGAGGCGTTCGGCAGATGCCCTGCCTTGTCCACCCCGATCAGCGATGGCGTGAGCACCGAGCCCATCGGCCCGGGATAAATCCAGCCATAAGCGTGCCCGCCGATCTGGTGATAAACAGGGCAATGGTTCATGCAAGCAGCACAGCGGATGCAGCGCAACATGTCCTGGAACTCGGTGCCAAGCATGGCCGAGCGGCCATTGTCGAGCAGCACCACATGATATTCCTCGGGGCCATCAACATCGGTTGGCCGGCGCGGGCCGGTCGAGAGCGTCGTGTAAACACTCATCTCCTGCCCGGTGGCCGAACGTGCCAAAACGCGCAAGATCTGGCTCGTATCCTCAAGGGTCGGAACGACCTTTTCGATCGATGCCACCACAACATGCACTTTCGGCAGCAATTGCGTGAGATCGCCATTGCCTTCGTTGGTGACGATCACCGAAGTGCCGGTTTCCGCAATCAGGAAATTGGCACCCGTGATGCCGACATCAGCGACGAGGAATTTCTCGCGCAGCATGGTGCGCGCCTCGGTGAGCAGCGAGGTCTTTTCGGTCAGGTCGCGCTTAGGGTCGAGATTGGTGTGAACCCTGCGGAAATCCGCCTCGATCTGATCCTTGGTGAGATGCACCGCCGGCGCGATGATGT
>JBOFZC010000163.1:0-11051 GCA_051654985.1 Rhabdaerophilum sp. | reverse complement strand
TGAAATCCGCACGCTCGAAGATGCGGTCGAGATCAAAGAGCAGCGAGGGGACTTCCAGCATCACGCCAAGCTGAACCGATCGCGGGGCCTTCTGGCCGAGCCGGCGCTGGCGCTCGCGTTCACGGCCGAGCATGGCTTTGGCAGCATCAAGCTCTTCGATGACAGAAACCATCGGCAGCATGATTTTCAAATCGCGGTCGATCGCGGCAGCGAGAAGCGCGCGCATTTGCGTGCGCAGAAGGGCGGGGCGATCCAGCCCGATACGCACGGCGCGCCAGCCGAGAGCCGGGTTCTCTTCCTCAAGCTGGCGCAGATAGGGCAACACCTTGTCGCCGCCGATATCCAGCGTGCGGAAGGTGACGGGACGACGATCAGCGATATCGATGATGGAACGATAAAGCGCTTCCTGCGCCTGTGCACGCGGCAGAGAGGACGCGACCATGAACAGGATTTCGGTGCGAAACAGCCCGATGCCGGAAGCACCGGTTTCCTCGAGATTGGCCATGTCGATCAAGAGGCCTGCATTCATCTGCAGGTCGATCGCGACACCATCTTTTGAGCGCGCCGGCTGATCGCGCAGCGCGCGATATTGTTCCTGTCGGCGGGCGCGCAGGCGGGCCTTTTCGGCATAAGCGCTTTGCACATCGGCGGGCGGGCGCACCTGCACTTCGCCGGTTGAACCATCCACGATGATGGCATCGCCCTGCTCGACCAAGCCGACTATGCCTTCGACACGCCCAACCGTGGGAATGCCTAGCGCACGCGCGACAATCGCGACATGGCTCGTGGAGCCGCCTTCCTCGAGCACGAGACCGCGCAGGCGCTGGCGCTGATAGTCGAGCAGAGCCGCCGGGCCCATCGCACGCGCCACGAGAATGGCGTTCTCGGGCAAGCGATCTGCCGGCAGCGTGAAGGCCGCACCGGTCAGTTCGTGCAGCAGGCGGTTCGCAAGATCATCGAGATCATGCAACCGCTCGCGCAAATAAGGGTCGGTCTGGCGCAAGAGGCGGGCGCGGGCATCGGATTGCACGCGTTCGACAGCAGCTTCTGCGGTGAGGCCGGTGTTGATCGCTTCCTGCAAGCGCCGGATCCAACCGCGATCATGCGCGAACATCCGGAAGGTTTCGAGCACATCGCGATGTTCGCCCGCGCTGCCCAGCAGGCTGACTTCCATCAGATCATCGATGGAAGCGCGCATCTTCTCCATCGCAGAGTTGAGACGCCGGAGTTCCTCGGCCGGATCATCCGCGACAAGGTTCTTGATCTCGATGCGCGGCTCATGGAGCACGGCGTGCCCGAGACCCACGCCATCGGCGATGGCTTGACCCGAGAGGGTGAGCGGCTTGCGTATGGCTGTGCCGCCCGAGCCCGGCCGGGCCAGCGCTTCCAGTTCGCCGCCCGCCACCAACTCGGCAAGGATCATGGCCGTGGTTTGCAGCGCCTCCATTTCCTCTTCGGAATAGGTGCGTTTGGCGCGGTTCTGCACAACCAGCACGCCGAGCGTGTTGCCCGCGCGCAGGATGGGCACACCAGCGAAGGAGGCGTAATTCTCTTCGCCTGTTTCAGGCTTGTAAGAGAAGGCGGGGTGATGCTGGGCATCGGCAAGCGCAATGGGCTCTGCTTCGCGCGCAATCAAGCCGACAAGGCCTTCATCGGCTCGCATCGTGGTAAGATGCACCGCTTCGCGATTGAGGCCCTCGGTGGCGTAAAGCTCGAGAGCGCCATCGGCTCGTTTCACGTAAACCGAGCAGACCTCAGCCACCATATTCGAGGCGATGAGCACGACAATCTTGTCGAGCCGTGCCTGCGCGCTCATCTGCTCTGACATCACCTCACGGAGGCGACGCAGCAACAGGCGGGGTCCGCCGAGCGGGTTACGCATGGCTCATGTTCTCCAATCCAATGTTGGAGGCTCCGGCATGCGATTCCGGTGCCATTATCTAGTTCGAGCTATACCGACCGAGCGAGGCCATGCAAGCCGGTCACGGCGCTTTTAGGGCGCGGTTTGCACTTCGGCTTTGAGAAATCTCAGGCCGCGTCGAGCCCATAGAGCGAATGCAACGTGCGCACAGCCAATTCGGTATAGGCCTGATCAATCAACACCGAGAATTTGATCTCGCTCGTTGTGATCGCGCGGATGTTGATGCCGCGATCGGCAAGTGCGCGGAAAGCCTTCGCCGCAACACCGGCATGCGAGCGCATGCCGACGCCAATGGCCGAGATTTTGGCGATATCCGTCGCGCCCTCGATCGAGGGATAGCCGATCGTGGCCTTTTCCTTCGCGAGCACATCCATCGCACGGGCATAATCCGCGGCGGGCACGGTGAAGGTGATGTCTGTGGTCTTGCCGTCCGGCGAGACGTTCTGGACGATCATATCGACCGAGATATTCGCATCCGCGAGCGGCGAGAACACGGCGGCGGCGACGCCGGGCTTATCCGGCACGGAACGCAGGGTGATCTGGGCCTCATCTTTCGAGTAAGCAATGCCGGTGACGACTTCAGTTTCCACGATTTCCTCCTCGCCGCAGATCAGCGTGCCGGGCTTGGGATCGGCCGGATCATCAAAGCTTGAGCGCACGAAGGTGCGCACATTATGGACCATGGCGAGCTCAACCGAGCGCACCTGCAAAACCTTCGCCCCCATCGAGGCCATTTCGAGCATTTCCTCGAAAGCCACGCGATCGAGGCGCTTCGCCTTCGGCACGATGCGCGGATCGGTGGTGTAGACGCCATCGACATCGGTGTAGATATCACAGCGCTCGGCCTGGAGCGCCGCTGCGATCGCGACTGCGCTCGTGTCCGAACCGCCACGCCCGAGCGTGACGATCCGCCCGGTCTCCTTGTTGACACCCTGAAAACCGGCGATGACCGCGACTTCCTTATTCTGGGCAAAACCCTTGAGGATGCCGGAGCCATCGACCTCGGCAATGCGCGCCGAGCCATGGGCATCATCGCCATAAAGCGGGATCTGCCAACCCTGCCAGGAGCGCGCGGGGATGCCCATCTTCGTGAGCAAAAGAGCTAAAAGCCCCGACGTCACCTGCTCGCCGGAAGCCACCACGGCATCATATTCCGCCTGATCGTAGACCGCATCCTGCGAGACGGCGAGCGCTGCTTCCTTGCACCAACCCACGAGTTCATTCGTCTTGCCCGACATGGCGGACACCACGACAGCGACATCATAACCCGCATCGACCTCGCGCTTCACATGCTGGGCGACATTCTTGATGCGCTCCACATTGGCGACCGAGGTGCCGCCGAATTTCATCACGAGCCGAGGCATGGGTGTCTGAACCGCAATTTCCACGAAAGATTGAACAAGGATTGCGCGGGGCTATAGAAGAGCGGAGTGGTTGAGGTCAATGCAGGCGAAGGTTAGAACACCTTCAGCGAGCGCAGACCCGCCCGGCAATTGTGAGGGATACGGCCAATGGTCGACGCAGCGCGGTTCAGGGACGAGGCAGAAATCGCCCGCTTCAACGCATTGGCGCGCGATTGGTGGGACCCTCAAGGACCAATGAAGCCCTTGCACCGGCTCAACCCTTCACGCCTCAGCTTCATCCGCGAGGAGGCCCTTACGCATTTCGGCCGTGATGGGCGCGCCATGCGCCCGTTCGAAGGGCTGAACTTGCTCGATATCGGCTGTGGCGCGGGGCTCGTGAGCGAGCCGATGGCCCGGATGGGCTTTGATGTGTCGGGCATTGATCCGGCCGAGGAGAATATCGCCGTCGCGCAGGATCACGCGGCGAAGGGCGGGCTTTCCATTCGCTATCGCGCGACGACGGTGGAGGCATTGCCGGCGAGTGAGCTTTACGATGTCGTGACCTTGCTCGAAGTGGTCGAACATGTGCCGGATGTCGGCGCGATCGTGGCCGAGGCGGTGAAGCGGCTCAAACCCGGCGGGTTGCTGATCGGCTCGACGATCAATCGCACGCTCAAGGCTTATGGCCTCGCCATCATCGGCGCAGAATATGTCCTGCGCTGGCTGCCGCAGGGCACACATGACTGGGACAAGTTCGTCACACCCGAGGAATTCGAGGCGCATCTCGAAGCCGCAGGGCTCGAACCCATCGGTCGCCGCGGCATGGTGTTCAACCCGCTGGCAGGCGCATGGTCACTTTCTGCAGATACGGATGTGAATTATTTCATCACGGCAAGGAAGGCGGATTAATTCCGCTCATCCGGCAGGATGGGTAAGGGCGCGACTTCCACCCCCTCCTCGCGCAATTCGAGCACTTCTGAGGGCGTGGCCTCGCCATAGATTGCGCGCTCGTCGCTTTCGCCGAAATGGATTTTCCGCGCTTCCTCGGCGAATTTGTCGCCAACATGCTCGGCATGGGTTTCGACGAATTGCCGGTAGGCCCGCATGAACTGGCGCATCTCGGCATCACGCGGGTCGGCCAGCGCCACGGGGCGCGCGGTTTCCTGTTCGGCGTGCTTGATCGCCGGAGCCATGATCTGCTTTTCCACTTGCACAGATCCGCAATGCGGGCAGCTCACGAGACCGCGTTTCGATTGGGTGTCGAAAGCGCTCGACGAGCCAAACCAGCTTTCAAAAGCATGGCCGGCCTCGCAGATGAGGGCATAGCGGATCATTCCGCAGCCTCCCGCGCGCTCCCCCCGATCACGTTCACCTGGATGGAGCGCGTGTGTTTCATCGTCGGGATGCGCCCACGCGCATCAACAACCTTCACGAGATCGATCTCGGCGAGGATCACGCCCGGCGCATCGTCGGCTTCCGCCAGCACACGACCCCAGGGATCGATGATGATCGAATGCCCAAAGGTTTCACGGCCATCCTCATGCGTCCCGCCCTGAGCCGCCGAGATCATGAAGGAGCCTGTTTCGATCGCGCGGGCGCGCTGGAGCACAACCCAATGCGCCTCTCCGGTCTGTTTCGTGAAACAGGCCGGGGCCGAGAGGATATCTGCGCCCGCTTCAGCCATCGCGCGAAAAAGATAGGGGAAGCGGAGATCGTAGCAGATGCCCATGCCCAGTTTCGCGTCTTCGACCGGGGCAACAACGGCGCAAGCGCCAGCGGTGTAAGTGGCACTTTCGCGCCAACTCTCGCCATTCGGCAGATCCACATCGAAGAGGTGCAGCTTGTCATAGCGCGCGACGAGCTGGCCGTCTGGGCCAATCAGAAAACCGCGATTGGCGATTTTCTCGCCTTCGCGGATTGCAAGCGAACCGAGATGGATGGTGACCTTCGCTTCACGCGCCAGCTTTCGCGCGGCAGCGAGGAAGGGATCAGCATCTTCTGTCGAGATTTTGGCAAAGAGATCGGCGCGCGAACGCTCAACGAGGTTCGACATTTCAGGGCTTTGCAGGAAAGTTGCGCCCTTCGCGATGGCCTCTTTGGCAAGCGCCTCGAAATCGGCGATGTTGCGTTCCACCGAACGCGTCGAGCGCATCTGCAGGCAGGCAGCGAGGAATGTCATCGGTTTATCCCTTCAGCAACGGATCGAGCCCGCCCTTGGCATCGAGATCATGAATATCATCAGAGCCCCCGATGTGACGATCTCCGATAAAAATCTGCGGCACCGTGGAGCGGCCATTGGCCTTGATGCTCATGGCGCGCTGATCGGCAGGATTCGAGACATCGATTTCAGTGTAAGCGGCACCCTTTTTGGTCAGAAGAGCCTTCGCAGCACGGCAATACGGGCAACCGGGTTTGGTGTAGATCGTGATCGGGGGCATAGCATTCTTCAGTTGGTTCAAGCCATGCTGGTGGGCACAAGCGTGAACGTGAGGACATCGACACGGGCAACACCCGCCTGCCTCAAGATATGGGCTGAGGCGTTCAAAGTCGAACCGGTTGTGCGCACATCGTCGATCACGACGAGGTGAAGGCCGGCAAGGGCTGCTTTTTTCTCAAGCGGCACTTTGAAGGCACCCGCTAAATTGGCACGGCGTTCATTGCGCGTGAGCCCGACCTGCGGTGGCGTGCGTTTCACGCGCAACAGTGTATCAAACTCGACAGGCTTGCCAGCGATACGCCCCACCTCCTGTGCCAACAAGGCCGCCTGATTGTAACGTCGTTGCCAGAGGCGCCCTCGGTGCATCGGCACGGGCAGAATAAGATCGCAATGCGAGAGCATCTCGCGCCCTGCGCCGGCCATCAATTGCGCCATTGAGCGTGCGAGATCGAGCCGCTCGCCGTATTTGAGCTTCGTTACCATCGCCCGGGCGACGCCGTCATGGAGCGCGACGGCACGGGCCACATCGTAGCGTGGAGGATCGGCAATCGCCGCGGGCGAGAGCATGCCCGGGCCAAAATCATGCTCGAACGGTGTGCCTAAGCGCGCACAGACCGGCTCGGCGATCAGCGGCATCGCGGACCAACAAGAGGGGCAGAGGGCATGGGCTTCGCCGGTCGCGGCCTGGCAGGCAATGCATTGCGGTGGGTAGACCAGCGAAAGCGCACCACGCCAGAGCCGCGCACCGGTCTGGCCCGCGAGCGAGGCGAGCCGGGAAACCCGCTCGCGCCCAACCGGATTCATGCTATCCCGCCCGGAACTGTCTTGAGGAGCTGTCATGCCACCCGATCCTTCCTCGCAGGAAGTTCCCCAACTCTTCGATCCCGTCAAGGCGGCGACGGCGCTTTCGCGCGCGTCGAGGATGGGGCCAGTGACATTTCTGCTCGAAAGGGCCGCTCAAGACCTGATCGAGCGACTTGACCCTGTTCTGCGTGAATTCGATCCCTCGCTCGATCTCGGCACGCCGGGAGCGCAATTCGGCGCGGCTCTGCTGCGCGCGGGCAAGGCGAGCGAGATCGAGCATCGCGGCGAGATCGGTGCCACCATTCCTGAAATCGCGAGCCGGCCCATCACCTGGCCCGATCTCGGGCTGGAAGCCGGGCGCTATGGTCTCATTGCCTCGGGATTGGTGCTGCAGCGTGTAAACGATGTGCCGGGCTTCATCGCGCAGGCGCGACGCGCGCTGAGGCCAGATGGGCTTTTCATTGCGGCCTTTGCGGGCGGCGACAGCCTGTATGAATTGCGGGATTGTTTGATGCGCGCGGAAAGTGAGTTGACTGGAGCCGCCACGATGCGGGTTTTCCCGTTCATCGATGTGCGCGCAGCGGGACAACTCCTCCAGCGCGCCGGTCTTGCTTTACCGGTCACCGATAGCGAGAAAATCACGATCCGCTATCAGAGTTTTTTCCGCATGATTGCGGAATGGCGGGGCATGGGGTCCAGCGCAAGCCTGCTCCAGCGTGGGCATACACCACCTTTGACACGCCGCATTCTGTTTCGGGCGGCAGAGCTTTACGCGGAACACTATTCGGATGCAGAGGGGAAGCTGAACGCCACAATCGAGATCATCTGGATGTCAGGCTGGGCGCCGCATGAAAGCCAGCAGCAGCCGCTCAAACCTGGCTCAGCCAAGGCTCGCCTCGCGGATGCGTTGGCAAATATTGCGGAGGGAAAAGACAAACCGCGCGGGAAGTGAGTTACTTCACGGCGTTCTTGATAACCTCGCCGGCATTGGTCCAAGATTCCATGAAGCCGGAATAGAAGCCCGGCCATGCGGCCATCAAGGCGGCAAAGATCATGGCGGCGATCAACGAATACTCGATCGCGGTCGCACCATCCTCATTCCGGATGAAATCTTTGCACAACCGACGCATCGCACCCACCTTAAGCCAGGACCACGCCAGCCGGATGGGCTGGAACGATCAAAGAAGATCGCGAAGCATCGGGATCAAGGGTTCATCCGCCGGCGGCATGGGAAAATCCCTCAGCCGGCTGGGTTCCACCCATTTCAGGGCCTGATGTTCGACCGCGCGCAGGGTTCCTTCCCAGCGACGGCAGACGAACAATGGCATGAGCAAATGAAAATCCGGATAACGATGGCTCGCAAAAGTGAGCGGTGCGAGGCAAGGTTCCTTAACGCGAATATCAAGCTCTTCCGCCAGTTCGCGGATGAGCGTTTCCTCTGGCCGCTCACCCGGCTCGACCTTGCCACCGGGGAACTCCCAGAGGCCCGAGAGCTGCTTGCCCTCGGGACGCTGCGCGATCAGCACCCGCCGATCGGCATCGACGAGCGCCACAGCTGCGACGAGCAGCAGCTTCACGAACGGTAATCTCCGTTGATCTCGACGTAAGCTTTCGTGAGATCGCAGGTGTAAACCTTCGCTTTGCCACGCCCCAGACCCAGCGAGACGGTGATATCGATTGCGTCGCCCTGCATATAGGCGGTTGTAGCCGCCTCGCTATAGGCAGGGTCGCGTGCACCTTCATGCGCGACGCGGATATCGCCAAAGCTGATAGAGATGCGATCGCGATCGGCAGGTTCGCCGGCCTTGCCCACAGCCATGACGATGCGGCCCCAATTGGCATCCTCACCGGCCACAGCGGTTTTTACGAGCGGGGAATTCGCAATCGACATCGCGATCCTCCTCGCCGAGCGCGCCGAGGTTGCGCCTTCAACCGCCACGGAAATCAGCTTGCGTGCCCCCTCGCCATCGCGGGCGACCTGCACCGCGAGATCGAGCAGCAGCGCATTCAAAGCCCGTTTGAAGCCGGAGAGACGACGATCTTGCGCCTCGCTGACTTCCTTTTGCCCGCGCGCGGCGGCGGCACCCGTCGCAAACAACAAGAGCGTGTCAGAGGTGGAGGTGTCACTATCCACAGTGACGGCGTTGAAACTATCCTTCACACCCTTCGAGAGCAGGGCCTGCAATGCGCTCGGCGCGATGGCGGCATCCGTGAACACGAAAGACAGCATCGTCGCCATATCCGGTGCGATCATGCCAGCACCTTTGGCGATGCCGGAAAGCGTGACCGGGATACCGTCGATTTTCGCCTTGCGGGTCGCGATTTTCGGGAAGGTATCGGTCGTCATGATGGCTTTTGCGGCATCATGGAAAGCGGTTGGGCTGACGCGCCCTGCGCAATCCGCCAGCACACCTTCGAATTTCGTGGCATCGAGCGGTTCGCCAATCACGCCGGTGGAGGCTAGAGCCACTTCCTCCGGCTTGCAGCCCAAGGCCTTTGCCGCAATTTTCGCGGTGAGCGCCACAGCTTCGCGGCCCTTCAGGCCGGTGAAGGCATTGGCATTGCCGGAATTGACGACGAGACCTGCGGCGCGCCCACCCGCCAGAATCGATCGGCACCAATCCACCGGAGCCGAAGGGCATTTCGAGCGCGTGAAGACCCCGGCCATCGCCGTGCCTTTCGCAAAACGCGCGAGCAGCACATCGGTGCGCCCCTTGTAGCGAATCCCGGCCTCGGCCGTGGCGAAGGCCACGCCCTCGACGGGCGGCATTTTCGGCACCTTCTTCGGAGCGAGCGGCGAGACGGGAACGGATTTGCCAGCCATGTCGAGCTCCAAATTACTTCTTTTGCGGAGCCGGAGCGGCGGGGCGCTCGATTTTAGCGTCTTTTTTCAACTTTTCGACCAGTTCGTTCTGGGCCTTCTGCACAAGCGCCTGCGCGAGACGATCCTTGACGTCGGCGAAAGCGGGAACCGGGCGGTTGCGGCGATCCTCGAGCTTGATGATGTGCCACCCGAACTGGCTCTTCACAGGCGCTGAAATATCGCCAGCCTTCATCGCGAAAGCCGCTTCGGCGAATTCCGGCACCATGCGTTCTTTAGCGAAATAGCCAAGATCGCCGCCCTGCTGGCCCGAACCGGGGTCTTTCGAGGCTTCGGCCGCGACTTTGGCGAAATCTTCGCCGCCCTTGACGCGCGCATGGATTTTCTTCGCCTCATCCTCTTGCTCAACCAAAATGTGGCGGGCGCGCACTTCCTCGATCGGCTTCAACTGAGTGACTTGATCATCGTAGAATTTCTTGACCGCCGCCTCATTGGTGGCCTTCTCGCCTTCTCGGGAGAGCAGCCGCTCCATCATGATGCGGTCCCGCGCATAATTGAGCTTCGAAGTGAATTCAGCGCTCTGGTCGAGCTTATCTTTCTTGGCGGCCTGCGCGGCGAGCTTGACCTCAATGAGGAAATCGAGCGCCACCTCGCGTTGCTTGTCTTCGGGGATATTGCCGAGCTGGGCTGCAAGATCCTCGAGCGCGAGTTTGACTTCGGCTTCGGTGATGGCCTCGCCATTGACGGTCGCAAGCGTCTGAGCGCGGACAGGGGCAGCTGAAATCATCAGCGCGACGACGATGGGCATGGCCAGACGGGCGAACATGGGGCAACCTCCGAAAGCTATTGCGCGGGAGGGTTAGCCCAAAGCCGCCCCCTTGGCGAGGGGAAGCCGGCGTTCGAGCCCGCTTTTTTGTAGCTTCCATGCGCGTTAAGGCGAAGGACATCACCGCG
The DNA here is from genome assembly GCA_051654985.1 of Rhabdaerophilum sp. Taxonomy (GTDB): domain Bacteria; phylum Pseudomonadota; class Alphaproteobacteria; order Rhizobiales; family Beijerinckiaceae; genus Rhabdaerophilum. The sequence goes on along the minus strand of JBOFZC010000163.1, from coordinate 771 downwards.
CACGTTGACAATACCCCTCTCGAATTCTTATCTCCGCCTCGAGATTTGACCCTCGCGCGGGGTTTTCGTCTCGGTCTTGCCATCAGATGGGGGATCGAGGCCACAGGCTTCGCCGGCTCGCGGCGGGGGCAAAGGGAAGATTTTCATGCTCAGCGGAATGCTGCGGACGGTTTTTGGCTCATCAAATGACCGTCGCCTGAAGGGCTACAGGCCGAAAGTTGCCGCGATCAACGCGTTAGAAGCGGAGGTTTCGGCCCTTTCAGACGAGGCGCTCGCGCAACGTACAATAGATTTCCGCGCTCAGCTCGCGGCTGGCAAAACACTCGATGATATCCTCGTGCCCGCCTTTGCGACCGTGCGCGAAGCCGCCAAGCGCGCACTCGGGCAACGGCATTTCGATGTCCAGCTCATCGGCGGCATGGTCCTTCATGAGGGCGGCATCGCCGAAATGAAAACTGGCGAAGGTAAAACGCTGGTCGCCACCCTTCCGGTCTATCTCAATGCGCTCGCCGGCAATGGCGTGCATGTCGTAACCGTGAATGATTATCTCGCCCGGCGTGACGCGGGCTGGATGAACCAGATCTATAGCTTCCTCGGGCTCTCGACCGGCATCATCGTGCACGGCCTCGACGATGCCGAGCGCCGCACGGCTTATGCCTGTGACATCACCTACGGCACCAACAACGAGTTCGGCTTCGATTATCTGCGCGACAACATGAAATACGAACTCGCGCAGATGAGCCAGCGCGGCCACACCTTCGCGATTGTGGA
>JBOFZC010000162.1:0-3834 GCA_051654985.1 Rhabdaerophilum sp. | reverse complement strand
CGGAGCAAGCCCGATGGCACGCCACGCAAATTGCTCGATATTTCACGGATCAAGGCTTTGGGTTGGATGCCGCGCACCCCGCTGGAATTGGGGCTTCAAAAGGCTTATGCTGATTTTTGTGCAGGCCTAGGCCGTTCGCAATAACGCCGTTACGCTGCGACGTTTTGGCACGAGACACAAATCAGTTGCGTGATTTGAATATTGTCCGACTGAATGCCACAGGAAACGGCAACATCTCTTTTATCAATCTCTGCGAGCGTCGCGCGACACACCATCGAATTTAATTGATTCCGCACATGAGGGGGTCACCGATGCTGAGCCTGTTCGAGCCTTCATTCCCGGCCTGCGGTTGCGCTCATTGTGCGCGCGGACTCAGTTACAACCCAAACGAAAAAGGGCTCATGCAGGATGCGGGCTCTGCGCCAGGCGCGTCATCGCTGATTGCGCCCGGCGTCACTGTCGTTGACACCTACCAAGCGCTGCTTTCGGGCGATTATTGGTCAATACCGGACAGCGCGCCCCTGACAACGCCGCGCGCCGCTTTCGTCACCTATTCTTTTCCCACGCGCTGGCCGAGTTATGCCGAGGAAAGAGAGCCCGGCCTTGGGGCCACTTTCCGCCCACTCACGCTTTGGGAGCAGAACGTTGTCGAGCAAGCCATTTCTGCCTGGGATGCCGTGAGTGGTGTGCGATTTCTGCGTGTGAATGGTCAGGATGCCGACATCGAATTCAGCTTCGTGGACGCCAGCATCGTCGATAGTGTCTCCACGCCGGCGGGTTACGCTTTCTATCCAGCCAGTGGGGCCTTTCTTCAGTCGAACAACATCGCTCGCACGTATTCAGGCGGTTATTGGACATCGGGTGATGTTCACTTCGACACAGGCTATGCTTCGTCTCAGTCTTTCGCTTCCGATTTTTTGCATGTCGCCCTACACGAAATCGGTCATGCCCTCGGTCTCAAGCACCCGCATCAGGGAAGCATAGTCCTTAACACGGCACGCGATACTGGCTCGAACTCGGTGATGAGCTATCAAGGGCCACGCGCGGGCACCCTTGGACCGATGGACATCCAGGCCATTCAAGCCATTTATGGCCCCAACAGCGCCGATGGAACTCAGGTGGCGCAGTGGTCATGGGACAGCGTCAGCGGCACGCTGACGCAGACCGGCACGGCGGGTGCCGAATTCATTCGAGGCACCGCATCAAAGGATGTGATTGATAGCCGCGGCGGGCGCGATGCTATCGTGACTGCGCAGGGCAATGACACCATCATCCTTTACGGCCAAGTGGCAGATGTGAACGCAGGCTCGGGGCTCGATACTTTGGTTGTCGGGCTGGCACGGAGATCAGTCACGACCTCGACGACAGACCCCGAGTTTCGCTGGATCGGACTTGGCTCTGAAAGCATCATCACCGATTCTGTTGAACGTTTCCGGTTCACTGACGGCACCTTGGCCTTTGATCTCGATGGAAATGCTGGACAGGTCTACCGATTGTATCAGGCGGCTTTTGCTCGCGTTCCCGACAACAATGGACTGCGACACAATCTTGGTCTTGTGGATGGGGGCCTGTCACTCAACGCTTTGTCGAGTGCATTTCTGGTTTCGTCAGAATTCCAGCAGCGTTACGGGACGAATGTCTCGGACCAGGTTTATATCAACGCGCTCTATCGGAATGTGCTTCAGAGGGACGCCGATCCGACCGGATATGCAGGCTGGCAATCCATGCTCCAGAATGGCACCCAGACTCGAACAACGATGCTGATCGGTTTTTCCGAGAGCCCTGAAAATATCGCCAATGTTGGGGTCACGATCCAGAACGGGATCTGGTTCGTCTGAGATCAGCCTTGCCGAACAGCGTTGAGAATGGCGGCAAGCGTTTGCTCGAGATCATGCTCGGGTGCCCAGCCAGTTTTCTCAACCAACCTTGCATTGAGCCCAACGGCTTCCGGAATATCATGCGGCCTCAGGCGCGCCGGGTCCACGCTCAGCGTGAATGGCTTTTGCGAGAGAGATTGGAAGCACTCAAGCAGCTGTCGGATTTTTGTGGGGCGGCCTGAAGAAATGTTAAAAACAGATACGCCCGGTTCGGAAGGCGCGACGGCCATCAGCAAGCAATAGGCACGACACACATCGCGGACATCAAGGAAGTCCCGAGCGACTTCGATATTCCCCACTGACAGCACGGGCGGCTGTTCGCCACGTTCGATCCGCGCAATCTGGGCCGCGAAGGACGGAACAACGAAGCGCTCATCTTGCCCGACGCCCAAATGGTTGAAAGCCCGACTGATGACGAGCGGAAGCTGGCCGGCGAGCAGATCAGTCAATAGTTGCTCGCCCACAACCTTGGTCCGGGCATAGCAGTTTTGAGGCTGCAAAGGCGCAAGCTCATCCACAGCGCCCAACTTGAAACTTGCGCCATAAACCTCTGATGAGCTCGAGAAAAGAAACGTCGGACTCCCACCAGCCCCGAGTACAGCGCGGGCGAGCGACAATGTGCCACCCACATTGGTGCGCCAGGTGAGTTCAGCAGCATTCCCGCTCTGACCCACCGAAGCCTGCGCGGCCAGATGGACGACAAGATCGGGCTGGAACTTGCCAACAATCGCGCCGAGACTTTCGCCGTCTTCAAGGTCGACCGAAGCAAGCTGCCATCGGGCTGACACCGCGCCAGCTTCCGAACCGGGACGGATGAGCGCGAGGACCTCAGCCGATGGACTGAAGGCCTCGATCATGGGGACGAGATGAGAGCCAACAAACCCGTTGCCGCCCGTGAGTAGGATGCGGCGATAGCGCGATGAGGGCGAGATCCCGGCCAGCACGTTCAGGTCCGTTCGGAACTCAAACGCTGGAGATCCGCATCCACCATCTCTGTGATCATCTCCTCGAGTGAGGTTTCCGGCACCCAGCCCAGCTTGGCTTTCGCCTTGGCAGGATTGCCGAGCAGAACCTCAACCTCAGCCGGCCGATAGAAGGCGGGATCAATGACGAGATGATCGTCCATCTTGAGGCCAACACGGTCGAAAGCAATGGCACACATGTCGCGGACTGTGGTGGTCCGGCCCGTGGCCACGACGTAATCGTCGGGCGTGTCTTGCTGAAGCATCAGCCACATGGCCTTCACATAATCGCGCGCATGGCCCCAATCGCGTTTGGCATCAATGTTTCCAAGCCGCAATTCGGTGGCAAGCCCCAGTTTGATGCGCGCCACGCCATCCGTCACCTTCCGGGTGACAAACTCGGTCCCGCGCAGGGGGCTTTCGTGGTTGAACAAAATGCCGGATGAGGCATGAAGATTGAAGCTTTCGCGATAATTGACCGTGATCCAGTGGCCATAAAGTTTCGCGACGGCATAAGGCGAGCGCGGGTAAAACGGTGTAGACTCGCTCTGAACCTCTTCTTGAATGAGGCCATACATTTCCGAGGAAGAGGCCTGATAGAAACGGCAATCCGGCTTCTCAATGCGAATGGCTTCAAGAACATTGGTCACGCCGACGCCGGTCACCTGTGCGGTCAGCAATGGCTGGCTCCACGACGAGGTGACAAAAGACTGAGCCGCCAAATTATAAACTTCAGTCGGTTCAACGGATTTGACCACGCGGAGCAGGCTCGAGAGATCATTGAGATCGCCATCGAGCAAAGTCACCTGATCGCGGACTCCGAGCCAGCGCAACCGATGATCATCAACCCCTCGATGCGATGAGCGGCGGACAAGACCGAAAACCTCATATCCCTTCCCGAGAAGAAGCTGGGCGAGATATGCACCGTCCTGGCCCGTAATGCCGGTGATCAAGGCTCTGTTTTTCTTGGACATAAAATCGGGATTCCTGCGTCA
>JBOFZC010000161.1:0-3808 GCA_051654985.1 Rhabdaerophilum sp. | reverse complement strand
TATAAACTTGCCTGCTTTGGATCGCCGGCTGAGGGCCGACTCTCCTCCCGATTGTGTCTTGGTCTTGTCTTCGCGGGGCTCCCCGGCCTCCTGACCAAAAAGAAACTCCGCATCGTCGCCGGATAGAACTTCTCGTACGGTGAAGACAGCTGACAGATGGACGTAGCCGAATAGGTTTAGGCGGATTGGATTAGGACGAAAGACGTATTTCGCTTGCACGCGATTTTCCGCTTGCGCGCGGGTTGCGCATGCACCCGAAATCAGGGCATAGAGCGCGCGAGGGCTTTTGCGCCCTGGGCCGGCGTAGCACAGCGGTAGTGCAGCGGTTTTGTAAACCGAAGGTCGGGAGTTCAATCCTCTCCGCCGGCACCAGCCATTCTCACGCGAATCGATGATTTGCCTGTTCTCGCAGAGAAGGCTGAAGATGTCTGGGGCTTAGACGAGCGCACCATTCACGCAAGGGTTTAGAATTAGAGAATTCCATTCGCATGGATGAACAGATTTCACGATAATCTGTTAGAGTTTCTCAAACTCGATCGCCATAAAAATCAATGTAACACTCAAATATAAGACAATATTTTTTAAAATGAGATTTATTTACAAATTTGTAATTTTTAAAATTATTCATTTTTCTATTTAATATAAATAATATAAATTTTATCTAATCAAATTTCTCTGTCAAAATCGTGTAAGTCAAATAATATTTATAAATATTTGAAACGTATTGAACTGTTTCACGACCTATGATTTTTGCTGCGGCTTGTTCAACATTATTGAACCAGATATTGGGGTTCAAACCCATTTTCTGTGCTTCTCTTCGAAATTTGCGCAAATTTCCGGGGCCAGCGTTGTAAGCAGCTAACGTCATGAGTAAGCGATTGCGTGGGTCGAGCTGCGGATCGTTGACATAAACTTCCCGAAGATGCCGCATATAACGCGCGCCAGCGAGGATGTTGATATCCGCGCTTGAAGCGACATCCGGCAGACTCACGGGTGGTGCTGCTGCCGTTCGCGGAAGCAATTGCATGACGCCCACAGCGCCGCGCGGGCTTCGTCGGGACTGTATCAACTGCGATTCCTGATACCCCTGCGCAGCCAGCATCAAGGCGTCGAAATCATGGGCACCGCCATGAGTCTTAAAAGACGCCCACAATCCATTGAAGCGGTTGCGATCGTCATCGGCCAAGGCATTCCGGACCTTGTTTCGTCCGGCAAAATACCGCCTCCGGATTGTGTTTCCGAAGCTAGTGCCGCTGCCATGCTCCACAAAAAACGCGTTGATTGCCGCTTTGAGCTGCGGTGAATTCTTGCGCATGGCCCAGGCGATCTCGCCGCCGGAATGCAACAAGAGATCACTGCGCAGCGTCAAAGACGGGTAGACCCCAGTCCAGGCTTTGGCCTTGTGCTCGTCTACGATGGCAAAAGGCAGCAAACCACCCTGAACCATTTCAAGCAGATCTTCGTCCTCGAGATCTTCATCCGCCGCGAGAATCTTGATCGGTGCCCTTCCCTTCGCAACGAGAGCGTCGCTCAGCTGCCGGAGATGCGTGGCATAACTGCTGCTCAAACGAATGCGCACCTCACGTCCTGACAAATCGTCGAGAGTTGCAAGATTGGGCGAAGAAGGACCGGTGACCACGACTTCCCGCACTTCGCGAATCCAGGGATCAGAGAAGTCAGCGAGTTGCAAACGCTCCGGGGTGATAGTGAGGTTTGCCGCGACGACGTCTCCCTTCCCGTCTTGCAAAGCACGGAACAATTCATCGCGCGGCGTGGGAATGAAGGCGACATGGAGACGCAGATGCCCGCGTGTATGTTGCTTGTTGAGCCAGTTTTCGAAGGCTGATCCGAATTCGGCAACAACGCCCAGCTGTCGACCGCGATCGATGAAAAACAGCGTCTTGCTGTATGGCACCAGCACGCGAACAACACGACGCTTGACCATGCCATCGAGATCGCCAGTCCAGGGCGCCGTCATCGCTGCGCCCAAGACCCTTTGAGGTAGCTGCTTGTCTTGAGCCGAACTGAAAACAGGGATTGAGATGGACAGCAAAAGTGCCAGCACAAGGAGGCCAAGACGGCGCATTTTTAAATTCACTTTCACGCGGTTGCATGATCAGGAGAGACGTCAAGACAATGCCCGTCGATGGCTCAAAAAACATCAGAAACTTCATGGTCAATCTGCGTAAAAATCGCAAACCGGACAAGCGAGAATGACCGCGCGCGACCTCTGATACGGCCTGCGTCAAAAGGGTGCCGCGCCACCCCTTGCCAGCTCGCCGTTGCTATCTTAGCGTTGTGAGAAATCCGGGGCGTTCCCATGTTGAATTCGCTAAAAACAGCGTTCTCTGCGGCTCAACTGAGCTTTCGACTTCGATTCTTCGGAATTTTGGCGATTTTTGGGGTTTTTTCCACGATTTTGCTCTCTGCGAGCCATTCGCCAGGCCAAGCCTTCGGGGAAGGCGCTTGCAGTGCTTATCGCGGAATGCCTGGCAACTTCGAGCAGAATTCAAAAGTGGGAATGGTTCGCGTCGGAGGCGGAAATTTCCGCATGGGCTCCGACCGGCATTTTCCTGAAGAGCGCCCGGCGCGAGAGGCTCAGGTTGCCTCCTTCTGGATTGATCGCCACGAGGTGACCAACGCCCAGTTCGCGCGCTTCGTTGCTGCGACAGGGTATGTCACCACGGCCGAGCGGCCCGTTGACCCCGCGCGTTACCCCGGAGCACCAGCTGAACTCCTGCAGCCCGGCGGTTTCGTGTTCCATCAGCCCGAAGGCGAGGTTTCTCCAGCGAATTTTACGGCCTGGTGGCGATTTAAGCCGGGGGCCTTCTGGCGCGCCCCGGAGGGACCGGGCAGCTCGATTGCAGATCGCATGAACCACCCGGTCGTGCATGTCGCACGCGAAGACGCCCTTGCCTATGCGCTGTGGATGGGGCGCGACCTGCCGACCGAGGCGGAGTGGGAATTCGCGGCACGCGGCGGGCTGGAGGCGAAGGAATTCACTTGGGGTGAGGAGAAAACGCCCTCGGGTAAGTGGCAGGCAAATGTCTGGCAGGGTCGCTTCCCGGTTTCCAACCAGATGCTGGATGGCTTTGGGGGGACGGCGCCTGTCGGCTGTTTTGACCAGAACGCCTATGGCCTGAGCGATATGGCCGGCAATGTCTGGGAACTGACAAAAGATGACTACGCCGATCAACGTGGGCGTCAGGCCGGAATGGCGGTTGTGAAGGGCGGTTCGCACCTGTGCTCTGACAATTACTGCTTCCGCTATCGCCCCAGCGCACGCCAACCGGCCGCGCTCGACTCCGGCACGTCACATATCGGTTTTAGAACGGTGATCCGCGAAGGCGGCTGAGCCGAAAACATGCAAGAACAAGTTTGATAACAGGAGGGGCAAAATGGGTGTGAAAGGCTTGAAGTTGTTGTCACTGGCGGTGGCAGCGATTGGTTTGAATACGAGCTTGGTTCTGGCCCAACAGAACCAGCGGCCGAACATCATTATGATCATGCCGGATGATGTCGGCGTCTCGAATGTCGGGGCCTATTCGCATGGCATGATGGTTCCGACGCCCAATATCGACCGCCTCGCCAAAGAGGGAATCCTCTTTACCGATCATTATGCCGAGCCCAGCTGCACGCCGGGTCGCGCAGCCTTTATCACCGGGCAGATGCCGATCCGCACTGGCCTCACAACCGTGAGCTATCCTGGCTCGCCCGTCGGCATCGACAAGCGCGACCCGACCCTCGCTGTTGTGCTCAAGAAGCTGGGTTACCGCACCGGCCAGTTCGGCAAGAACCATCTCGGCGA
>JBOFZC010000160.1:0-9465 GCA_051654985.1 Rhabdaerophilum sp. | reverse complement strand
GCACTCACGGCTGGAAAAGCACCCGATCCCGCGCTCGGGAAACGGGCCAAAACCCGCTCGACGCACAACAATTACATCACGCTGCCTGTGGTGTTCCTCATGTTGTCGAACCATTACCCGCTCGTGTGGTCGACGCCCTATGGCTACGTGATCGTCGGGCTGATCCTGGTCGCGGGCGCGTCGGTGCGACATTTCTACAATGTGCGTCATGCCGAAGGCCGAGACCTGTGGTGGACCTGGGTTCTCGCCGCTCTCTGCATCTGGACGGCGATCTGGATATCGTTCAGCGCTTCACCTCAGGGTCGCGAGCGATTGGGCCTCGGCCCGATGGTTGAACCCGCTGTCGCTTCGACGCTGCCTAAGGCACCCGTCGAAATCGCCGAGATCATCACCTCACGCTGTTCGATGTGCCATGCGCGTGAGCCGGTCTGGGCCGGGATCGCGATTGCGCCAAAAGGCGTGCTGCTCGACAGCCCCGAGCGCATTGCGCGTGAAAAATCGGCGATCCGGTTGCATAGCGTGATGACGCACTCCATGCCCCCGAATAACATCACCGGCATGACGCGTGAGGAGCGCCGCACGCTCGCATTGTGGATGAGCCAGAAATGAGTCCCTTCGCTCCACCTTCACCCGCCGAGCTCGGCCGCGCGATTGTCGCGCGGCTCGATGAGCTCGCGCTGATCAGCGACGAGCCGGGCAAGATCACGCGCTTGACGCTCTCGCCGAGCCATCGGCGTGCGGTCGATGTCACTGAAGGCTGGATGCATGAAGCCGGCATGACGACACGGCTTGATCAATTGGGCACGCTGATTGGCGAGTATCCCGGCACGGATCCCGACGCACCACACCTGCTCATCGGCTCGCATCTCGACTCCGTGCGCGATGCTGGTCGCTATGACGGCACTTTGGGCGTGGTTGCGGCAATCGAGATTGTAAAAAGTCTTCGTGTCGGCGGCAAACGCCTTCCTTTCGGAGTCACCGTGCTCGCTTTTGGCGACGAGGAAGGCGTGCGCTTTCTCTCAACACTTACCGGCTCGCGTGCCGTAGCCGGACAGTTCGATCCGAAAATCCTTGACGAACGCGATGAGAATGGCATGACGCGGCGCGAGGCCTTGCGCGCATTCGGCTGCCCCGAAGGTGATGCGAGCGCCGCCTGGCAAGGGCAGAGTGCACTCGGTTTCCTGGAATTGCATATCGAGCAAGGCCCAATTCTCGAGGCTGAGAACCGCGCTGTGGGCGTCGTTACCGCCATTCAGGGTGTCACACGTGGCGCGTGCCGCGTCACCGGCAAGGCGGGTCACGCCGGCACCACGCCGATGGCGCTGCGGCAAGATGCCTTGGCTGCGGCAAGTGCGATGATCCTAGCGATCGAGGGCATTGCGCGCGAGACATCCGGCGTTGTCGCCACAATTGGTCAATTGCGCGTGCCGGGTGGAGCGGTGAACACCATTCCTGGCAGTGTGGAATTTTCGCTCGATTTCCGCTCGGAAAGCGATGCGATACGCCATGAAGCTGGGTTGCGCATCAGCGCCGCGATCGCCGATATCGCGCGGATGAGGCGAGTCGGCGCCAAACTCACGTTGGGTTACAAGGCTCCGGCCGCGCAATGTGACGCTGGCCTGCGTCAAATCATGGCGGAAGCCGCTGAAGCCACCATCGACAAGCCCATCCGCCTGCTCTCGAGTGGTGCCGGGCATGATGCGATGTCGTTTCGCGGCCGCCTGCCCTTCGTGATGTTGTTCGTGCGTTCACGCGATGGCCTCAGCCATCACCCCGATGAGTATTCGTCCGAAGCCGATATTGGGCTTGCCACCGCAACGATGTTTCGTGCCGTTCTGGCGCTCGCCGAAAAGCACACCTGATCCTCCTCACCAACTCTTCCGGAGCCCCTATGCCCGACTTGAAAATCACCGCCGGCCCCTATGTTTTTGAGGCGCGTTTTGAAGTCGAGAAGGCTCCGAAAACCGTGGCGGCTTTCAGGAAATACCTGCCCTTCGCCTCCAAGATCATTCATGTACGCTGGTCTGGCGAGGGTGTGTGGATGCCGCTCGGTGATCTCGATTTCGGCGTCTCCTATGAGAACAACACCTGCTACCCCTCACCGGGCGAGATCATCCTGTATCCCGGCGGTGTGAGCGAAACCGAAATACTACTTTCCTATGGCTATGTGAACTTTGCCTCGAAAGCCGGGCAACTCTCCGGCAACCACTTCATCACCCTCACGTCGGGACTCGAGAACCTCTACACGCTCGGGCGCAAGGTGCTACTCGATGGCCAGCAGGATATCCGCTTCGAACTGCTGAAATAAGTGGGGTATGAGACCGTTTCAGAATTCGCTTTGGCGTGATGGATGGCGGCACTTTTGAGAACCGGAGCGCAGCGTACATTAAGGTACGTGAGCACCGGAAGCACAGAAAGAGCCGTCAAGCGTCCGCCAGAGTTAGAATTCTCAAACGGTCTCAGGGCCGGCGGCGAGCGTAAAGCTCGAGCCTGTGACGCACGATATCGTAGCCGAGTTCAGCCGCGATTTCGGCCTGCAACCGCTCGATCTTGTCGGAGCGAAACTCGATCACCTGCCCGGTGTCGAGATCGATCAAGTGATCATGGTGCTCGCCATCGCTGTTCTCGAAGCGGGCGCGACCATCGTCAAAGGCATGGCGCTGGATTGCACCACGTTCCTCCAGCAGCTTCAGCGTCCGATAAACCGTGGAGAGCGACACGCTCGCATCAATCGCGACGGCGCGTGAGTAGAGCGCATGCGCATCAGGATGATCTGACGCGCCAGCCAGAACACGCAGGATCACCTTGCGTGGTTCGGTGAGCCGAATTCCCGCAGCTTTCAGATTCTGCCGGAAACGCTCGTATCGCTCTTTCTCGCTGCTCATGTCGCGCAAAATTAGCGAACGCTGCGATTCGGCGCAAATCCTTTTTGCAAATGAGTTGCAACAGCATTGACAGATGCAAATGGTTCGCAATAGCATCTGATAAGATGAGGATGCAGGAGGATTCCGCCGATGCCCCGTTCGAAATCCGCGCGTTTCGTTCCCAGCCGCCGTGCCATTCTGATGGGCCTCGCGATGGCGCCTGTATTGCCAGGAATAGCCGGTGCGCAGACGCCCCTGCCCGCTGGCCGGAAGCTCAAAGTCGCGACCACGTTCACGATCATCCAGGACATTGCGCAAAACGTCGCCGGCGATGCCGCAATAGTAGAATCGATCACCAAGCCGGGCGCAGAAATCCATGATTATCAGCCGACGCCGCAGGATGTGGTGCGCGCGCAGGGCGCTGATCTCGTGTTGTGGAACGGCCTCAATCTCGAGCGCTGGTTCGAGAAATTCTTCGGCAATCTGAGCAATGTCAGGAGCGCCGTTGTCTCCGAAGGCGTGATCCCACTGCCGATCCGCGAGGGGCCTTATTCCGGCCAGCCCAATCCGCATGCCTGGATGTCGCCCGGCGCAGCCCTTGTTTACGTCGAGAATATCCGTAAGGCCTTTGCGGCTTCCGACCCCGCCAATGCCGAGGTTTATGCGAAGAACGCGGCGGCCTACGCGGCCCGTATCCGTGCCGTTGAAGAACCGATGCGTGCGCGGCTCGCGAAAATCCCCGAGGCGCAGCGCTGGCTCGTAACCAGCGAGGGTGCATTCAGCTACCTGGCGCGCGATTTCGGCTTGCGGGAAGCCTATCTCTGGCCGATCAATGCCGATGAACAGGGTTCGCCCCAGCAGGTACGCCGACTGATCGACCTCGTAAGGAAGAACAAGATTCCCGTGGTTTTCTCGGAAAGCACCATCTCCGATCGCGCGGCCAAACAGGTCGCGAAGGAAACGAAGGCCCGCTACGGCGGCGTGCTCTTTGTCGACTCGCTCTCGACCGCCGATGGCCCTGTGCCAACTTACCTAAAGCTGCTCGAAACCACAGTGGACACCATCGCGCGCGGCTTTGGCACATGACGGAGGGACCGCCCCGGGCCAGCATCGAAGTTTCCAACCTCACGGTCCGCTACCCCAACGGCGTGATCGCCGTGCGCGAGACAAGTTTCGCGCTGCATGGCGGCACGATCACGGCACTGGTGGGCATCAATGGCTCGGGGAAGTCGACCCTGTTCAAGACCATCATGGGTTTTCTCAAGCCCGTGGATGGCGTGGTCAGGCTCAATGGCGGCAGCGTCGCTGAGGGGCTGAAGGCGGGTCTCGTCGCCTATGTTCCCCAGAGCGAGGAGGTGGATTGGACCTTCCCTGTGCTCGTGGAAGATGTCGTGATGATGGGACGCTACGGCCAAATGGGCCTCATGCGCCGTCCGCGCGTCGAGGATCGGGCGGCGGTGGATCTCGCGCTCCAGCGCGTCGGCATGATCGAGTTGAAGTCGCGCCAGATCGGTGAACTCTCTGGCGGGCAGAGAAAGCGCGTCTTCCTCGCCCGCGCTTTGGCGCAGGGCAGTGAAATCATCCTGCTCGACGAACCCTTCACCGGCGTCGATGTCAAAACCGAAAGTGCGATCATCGCATTGCTGCGTTCCTTGCGGGACGAAGGCCGCCTCATCCTCGTTTCCACGCATAATCTCGGCTCGGTGCCGGATTTCTGCGACGAGGTCGTGCTGTTCAACCGCACGGTCCTCGCGCATGGGCCGACCGAAACTACGTTCACCGAGGCGAACCTGCTCAAAGCCTTTGGTGGCACCCTGCGCCATATCCGCATTGGCGGAGGCGACCTTCATGATGACGAGGATGAGCGCCGGGTCACGGTGCTCACCGATGATGAGCGCCCGGTCGTGCTTTACGGCGCGCGCGATGCCGAAAAGCTTGTGACGACCAAACCTGCCGCCGGGAAAGTGAAGCCGGAATGATCGAGTTCTTGGTCGAGCCGTTCTCCTATTCTTACATGAGCAGGGCCATTTGGGTCAGCGCGCTGGTAGGCGCCTTATGCGGCTGCCTCTCGGGCTATCTCATTCTTAAAGGCTGGTCGTTGATGGGCGATGCGCTGTCGCATGCCGTGGTGCCGGGCGTTGCGATCTCGGCGATTGTCGGCGCGCCGTTGGCGCTGGGTGCTTTCGCATCCGGCATGATCGCCGCCGGCGGCATTGCGCTGCTGCGGCAGCTGACGCAACTGAAGGAAGACGTTTCCATCGGGCTGGTTTTCACGAGTTTTTTTGCCCTTGGGCTATTGATTGTCTCGCTGCGCCCCACTGCGATCAGCGTTCAGACCATTGCCTTCGGAAACATTCTGGCGATCTCGGACACCGATGCGCTGCAACTGATTGCGATCTCAGTCGTCGCACTCACGGTGATCGGGTTGAAGTGGCGTGACCTGATGCTAGCCTTCTTTGATGAAGGACAGGCGCGGATTGTTGGGCTTGATCCGTGGCGATTGCGACTGATGTTCTTTGCGCTGCTCTCCGCGGCTTCAGTTGCCGCTTTGCAGGCCGTGGGCGCGATCCTCGTCATTGCGATGGTGGTGACGCCAGGCGCCACGGCCTATCTTCTCACCGATCGTTTTGGCCGCATGCTCGTCATCGCCACCGCGATGGGTGCGATCTGCGGCGGAATGGGGGCCTATGCGAGCTATTTCTTGGATGGTGCAACGGGAGGCCTGATCGTGCTGCTGCAAACCGCCCTGTTCCTGCTCGCATTCCTGTTCGCGCCCAAGCACGGCCGCATCGCATTGCTCCGTCAGAGGCAACCCGCGCCATGAGTGTTTTCGCGTTTCTTACCGATCCACTCAGTCACGGCTTCATGCAGCGCGGGTTGGTCGCGGCTTTGCTGGTCGCGATGGTGGCGGCGACGCTGTCGTGTTTTCTGATTCTCAGAGGTTGGGCGCTGATGGGCGATGCCATATCGCATGCCGTGCTGCCGGGCATCGTGATCGCGCATGTCGTGGCTTTGCCGCTCAGCTTTGGCGCGTTTCTTGCCGGGCTGTTCTGCGCTTTCTCGACCGGCTATCTGCGTGCGAAAAGCCGCGTCCGGGAAGATGCGGTGATGGCGATCGTCTTCTCCGGCATGTTCGCGCTCGGGCTGGTTCTGTTCCTGAAAATCGATACTGACCAGCATCTCACCCATATCCTGTTCGGGAATATGCTCGGCCTGGCCTGGCGTGATGTGGGTGAAATCGCCCTGATCGCTCTGCCGACCGTGCTGATCGTGCTCGCGAAGCGACGTGATTTTCTGCTGGCTGGCTTCGATCCGGCGCATGCCCGCGCGATCGGACTCTCGATCCGCGGGCTCGATGGCCTGCTGCTTACCCTGCTTGCGCTCTCGATTGTTGCAGCGATGAAGGCGGTTGGCGTCGTTCTCGTCATCGCGATGCTGATCGCCCCCGGTGCGATCGGCGCGCTGCTGACGCACCGATTCGACCGCATGCTCGTGATCGCTGTCGGTGCGGCGATGTCCTCGTCACTCGCGGGCACCTATATGAGCTTTTACATTGACGCCGCGACAGGCCCGACCATTGTCGTGCTGCAATCGCTGATCGTCGTCGCTGCTGTGGGATGGCGCGTCGCGCAAAACGCGCGCGCATCCGAACTCACGCCGACGAGCTGAGTCTTGCCCAATTCGGTCGTTTGAACAGGAAGGCGAGGCCGAGCCTCGGAGCAACACGCGCCAAGAACAGACAGGTGAGAACCGAAATCACTAAAACAGCAAAGGCCACCCAACCGGGATTTGATAACCCCGCATAGCCCACCAAGGCGTGTCGTGCGATCGCCATTGGGATTAGGAAAGCGACATAAATGGCCAGCGATTCCCGCCCGATCATAGCGAGCCATCCAAACACGTTCGCTTGCGCCAACGCCATAGACAAAGCTGTGACGGCAACGGCCCCCGCAAGTCCGAAAAGCAGCGTCACCCCCGGGATTTCCGTCCATCCCAGCTGCAAACCAATCGCGTGGCAAACCAGCCAGCCTCCGAGAGCTGCCGCGAGATAAGCGCTCCTCGCATTGAGCCAGCCCAACAGGCTCAGCCATTGCGCAGAGAAACGTGCCCCCAGAACGAAATAGACGAGAAACAACGCAAAGCTGTCGATCGCAAACCATCCGGTGAGGCGCGAGGCCATGGCGTAGATCTCGCCTTCCGGTGCGAAGGCGGCGAGGAAGTGCAACCCCGTCGCGACACTCAGCACAAGCCAAGCCGGCAACCGGCGAGTCCAACGCACGAAAAGGAAGAAAAACGGCAGCACGAAAATGAACCACAGCGTGGCGAAGGGCTCAACCAGCGCGCCGAGATACGCCAGCGCAAAGCGCGATGGGTCAAGAAGCCCGAGCGCAGGGGCTTTCGCGACCAGGAGGATGGTGAGCCAGAGCAAATAAAAATAGACAAAATGAATGATCTTGCGATCAACAAACCATCGCCATTCCCGTGTTAGCGCACTGGCGGCGAGCAGACCGGAAATGAAGAAAAAATCGGGCATCCGGAAAGGCTTCGTGAATGCAACGACTGTGTGCATGAAGCCTTTGTTACCGAGTTCTTCGCCAACGCTGAGGGTCGAATGCATCGCCACCACAAGCAAGATGCTGATGCCTTTGGCGATATCCAGCCAGGCCGCGCGATCCGTGATCAAACCTGAGGATTGGGGCGAGAGTTCTGACACAGGCAATGCGGTGCTATTGCGGGCTGGCCGGGAAACCCGCCTTCAGAAGCGCTTCTTGAATCTCGGCGGTCGTCGCTGAAGTTTCGATCGCCACGCGCTTTGCCCCAAGATCAGGCGTCACCACGGCTTGCGGATCGAGTTTCTGCATCGCGCGCATGATCGCATTCGCGCAACCACCACAGGACATGTCAGGAACCAGAAAGGTGATCATCTATCTTGCCATATCGTGAGAGCTGCAAAGCACAACACACGGATTTTGAGTAGATCAAGGAACGCAACGCTCTAAATTTGTTAGGCTTGCAAAATCGCCAAGTGCAATACACATCCTGTTGATTGGGATCGACAAAGCGTGATTTCTTAATGGATAACTCGGCAGCCGTCGGCTCTGCTTCACCCCAGTCGCGTCTCTACGCGATCGACGGGATGACTTGCGCCGCTTGTTCAGGACGAGTGGAACGGGCGCTCGCCGCTCTGCCGGGCATTCAGTCGGCGCATGTCAATCTCGCGACTGCCCGTGCGCATGTCCGCGCGAACACTCAAATTGCCGATGAGGTGGTGCTCCGGGCCGTCGATGATGCCGGCTATTGCGCAATCCGCGTCGCCGATGGGCGGCAGGCCTTTGATCAATCCGAACAGATGGCCGAACGTGAAGCCTGGCGCTTGAACCGCGACACAATGCTGGCACTGGCCCTCTCGCTGCCGGTGATCATTCTCGAGATGGGAGGCCATCTTATTCCGGCCTTTCATCACTGGGTGATGGATGTTCTCGGGCATCGCATGAGCGGCATGGTTCAGGCCGGTCTCGCCACCCTTGTCATCATCGGGCCGGGGCAACGGTTTTTCATGGCCGGCGCCAAGGCGATAAGTCAGCGCGCACCGGATATGAATGCGCTTGTTTCTCTCGGCTCAGGCTCGGCCTATCTCTACTCGATGGTGGCCTTGCTGTTTCCGCATTGGCTGCCCGAAGGCGCAGTTCATTTCTATTTCGAGCCTGCGGTCGTGATCATTACCCTGGTGCTTGTGGGACGTCTGATCGAGGGGCGTGCGCGCCGGCAAGCGAGTGCTGCGATCCGGCGGCTGATTGAGCTGACGCCAAAAACCTGTCGTATCCGGCGCGGCAGCGAGACGATCGAGATCGAGACCCGCGCACTTCAACCCGGCGATTTGATCGACATCCGCCCCGGCGAACGCATCCCCGCCGATGGCGAGATCATCGAAGGGCGTTCGCCGATCGATGAGGGCATGCTCACGGGCGAATCGATGCCTGTTCTGCGCATCCCCGGCGAGCGGGTGATCGGCGGTACGGTCAATCAAACCGGCGCCTTGCTGATCCGCACGACCGCCCGCAACGAGGAATCGGTGCTTTCGGACATCATTCGCATGGTCGAGGCGGCGCAGGGCTCGCGCCTGCCGATTCAAGCTCTGGTGGATCGGGTGACGCGTTGGTTCGTGCCGGTCATTCTCGTTATCGCCACGCTGACTTTTCTCCTTTGGTTGACCTTCGGACCGACGCCCGCCCTGCCCTTCGCGCTGGTGAATGCGATTGCGGTGCTGATCATCGCCTGCCCCTGTGCGATGGGTCTCGCGACACCGATCTCGCTGCTGATCGGCACGGGGCGGGCGGCGGAAAAAGGTGTCCTGTTTCGTTCGGGCGACGCGTTGCAACGGCTCGCGGGGCTCAAACGCATCGCCTTCGACAAAACCGGGACACTGACCGATGGCAGGCCGCGCGTTGTGTCGACGTATTGGATGCCGGGTATGGAGCCCGCCCATGCGTTGCAACTCGCCGCCAGCGCCGAGGTGCGTTCCGAGCACCCCTTGGCACGTGCAATTCTCGATGAGGCCACAGCGCAAGGGCTCGCGCCACTTCCGGCGAGCGAGGTCACT
>JBOFZC010000159.1:0-9131 GCA_051654985.1 Rhabdaerophilum sp. | reverse complement strand
CAAAACTCGCCTCCCAGCCGGGTTGATCCGCTGACGATTGCTTCCAAAGCACGAAATCGCCCGGATTGCGCTTATGCGCTTCCACCGCAACGCGTGCCCCGGCCTCCTGTTCCTCAAGTTTGCGGTTCGAGAGCTGGCCGTAGCGCGGCATCGAGGAGACCGAGAACAGCACTTCTTTCCCCTCGGAACCCTCGGCCACATAGGCGAAGCCCTTGGCGATGAGCTTCTCGATGATCTCAACCATATCGCCGATATGCTCGGTCGCGCGCGGCTGATGCGTCGGCTCGAGGTTGCCGAGCGCCTTCACATCGGCCTGAAACTGCCCGTTCGTGCCCTCGGTGACACGGCGGATCGCCTCGTTGAGCGGCAGGCCGGGGAAGTCACGCGCGGCGCGATCGTTGATCTTGTCATCCACATCCGTGATGTTGCGCGTGTAGATGACGTTTTCCGCGCCATAACGCAGCCTGAGCAGACGAAACAGCACGTCAAACACGATCACCGGACGCGCATTGCCGATATGGGCAAAGTCATAAACCGTGGGGCCGCAGACATACATCCGCACGAGCTCTTTGCCCGTTGCCGGGTTGATCGCGAGCGGCTTCAGCGGATCTTTCTGGCGTGTCAGCGTGTTGTAGAGCTTGATGTTGGCCGTCATGGTTCAAGTCCCGTCTGGATGCGACAAAGCCTGCCTTGCGCTGGCTGTCTCGGTTGCACCTGATGATCGGGAGGTAAACGAGATTGGGCCAGCGCTTGAAGCACTAGCCACAAATGATGATCGAAATGACGATCGCTCGTTTCATGCGCTTTTTCATGCCTGAAACGCCCAATCGGGTCAAGCCGACGGCAGGGGCGATTGCGTTGTGCGTTGCAACATATGCAGAGCCGCTATTCTTGCATTAACCTTTTCGCAGCGCAGCAATATCCATTAACGAAACCTCAACGCATTCGGAATCAATCTGCGCTTTCCAGGTTGGATCGCTTCCGGGAGGGATAGATCATGCGCAAGCGTTTGAGCGTTTTCGCCTGCCTCGGCATGGCGGCGGTTGCATTGGCTGTTGCCGCGAGCACGGGCATGGAGAGCGAGGCCCGTTCGAAATCAGCCCAGCGCGATTTCGTCATCGCCGGTGCGGATGGTTACGGCACGCAGGATTGCCTGGTCTCCGGCAATGATTGCGGGCGCATTGTGGCCAATGCCTGGTGCGAGTCGAAGGGCTTCAACGGTGCCCTTGCCTACCGCAAGCTCGATGCGGACGAAGTCACCGGCTCGACAGGCGCTAACCCGCAGAAGCCGGTCGAAAGCTTCCTCATTTCCTGCAAGGATTGAGGTTCAGCCCTTCATCCAATCCGCGCATTTTGGTGCCTCGGCCTGTCCCCAGGGCATGATCGGCACAGTGGAAGTGGAGTTTTTGGGGCTACCATCCACCAATTTGTCGGAATAGACGAGATAGACCAACACGTTGCGTTTGGCATCGCAGCCACGAACAATCTGCATACGCTTGAAGAGCAGTGAGCGCGACTGGCGGAAAACCACGTCGCCTTGCTCGAGCTTGGACTTGAATTTCACAGGCCCGATTTGCCGGCAGGCGAGCGAGATGTCGGAAACCTCTTCTGCGAGCCCGAGGCCACCAGAAACGCCACCTTTCTCGGGCACGGTGTAATGGCAGGCGACACCCTCGATATCCGGATCATCGAGGCCATAGGTCGCGAGCTTGTCATCCCAGGTGAGGAGGCGAAACACCGTTGACTTCTTGAAGATGAGATCAGGCGATTGCGCCAACGCTGGGAGCATCGCTGCAAACCCGAGAAAACCGCCGAGAACGATAGACCGGATCATCGCGCCACTCCTCTTCCAGATGGTGGACCCAATGTGAGGGCTGGAGCATTGCTTTTCAATCGCCTTGCAACGCCTCTTTTGCCGCGGCAATCGCTTTCTCAAGGATTGTGAGGTCGCCGATCTGGTTCGCAAGGATCAGCACGAGCCGTGCATCGAGCTTTGCCGCGTCCTCTGGCGAGAGCCCGCGCCGAGCCTCGATCAGGAAGCGAAAAGCGCGATCAGGGTCAGCAAAGCGGTTTGCGGTATCGAGACTCACGCAGACCCTCCCTTGCCACGCGCGCGGCGCAGAGCCTCGCGGATCGAGCCTTTTTCCGCACATAGAAAGCGCGCCGCGACATGCCCATCGGGCCGAATGAGATAGGCGCGACCTGCTGACAGCGCAAAACGCGCCGCGACCTCGCCAAAGGGATCAGACAATCCACCCTCGCCGAGATGCAGCACCTTAACACCTGGAGGGCCGAGGCGTGCAGTAATGTCATCACCTGCAAGCAAGGTGAAGTCGAGCCCAAGATTCCCGCTCAGATACCCCTCTCCTGCCCGCGCATCGGGGATCGGTGCACCGGGCGCCGGCCCCGCTTCCCACGTGCCGCTATCAGGCGTTGAAAGCGGACTATCGGCATATGCAGTGGGCATGGAGAGGCGGCCTGAATTGACCATGCGCTTCGCGAAAGCATGGCATTTCGCGAGCGAGAGGGCCGCGTCGCGCATCACGCGCTCGGCCTGAGATTGCGGCGCGATGAAATCGGTCGAGCGGGTGGAATGGGCGATATTCTCGTTCGCCGCCTCGCCGCGTTCCATGTCGTAGGTCGCGAGCAGGAATGGCGGGCTGTCGCCATCGAGAATAGCGGCGAGTTTCCATGCCAGGTTCTCGGCGTCCTGAATGCCGGAATTCGCGCCGCGCGCCCCGAAGGGAGAGACCTGATGCGCCGCGTCACCTGCAAAAATCACAGGGCCATGCAGGAAGTTGTCCAATCGCAGGCAGCGGAAGCGATAGATCGAGACCCATTCGAGTTCAAAATTGCGATGATTGAGCATCGCCTCAATGCGGGCCCGCACCCTCTCCGGCTGTTTCTCAAACTCAGCATCGGCAGATGCCGGCAATTGCAGGTCGATACGCCAGATATCGTCGGGCTGGCGATGCAGCAGAGCAGAGCCGCCGGGATGGAAAGGCGGATCGAACCAGAACCAGCGCTCGGTTGGAAAGTCGCCGGTCATCTTCACATCGGCGATCAGGAATTGTTCCTCGAACACCTCGCCGGGGAAATCGAGGCCGAGCATGCCGCGAACCGGAGAGCGCGCGCCATCGCTGGCCACAACGAAATCCGCCAAGAGATGATACGGGCCATCCGGTGTCTCGATGGTGAGGAGCGCGCCAGCATTCGTTTGCTGGAGGCCAGCGACGCGGTTTTTCCAGCGCAGATCGACAGTCAGCTCGTTCGCACGATCCACCAAGGCCTTCTCGACCACGAATTGCTGGATGTTGATGAAAGCCGGCATCTTGTGCCCCGGCTCGGGCAGGAGATCAAACTCATAAAGGAGCGCGTCACCCTGGAACACCTTGCCTTTTTTCCAGCTGATGCCTTTCGCCACGAGCGGCCCCGCGACACCGAGACGATCAAAGATTTCGAGCGTCTTTTTCGCGAAACAGATCGCGCGGCTGCCCTCGCCGATGCGATCGGAATCGTCGAGCAGAACAGGCCTATGCCCGCGCAGTGCCAGGTCAATCGCGAGGCTCAAACCGACCGGCCCCGCGCCCACAATCACAACGCGATGACGGGCAGGCGTCGTGCGGGCCTGATCGGGCGAAGGCGTGTAGCGGAAGGTCGCGTAGGGCTGCATCCCTTACCCCTGCAGGCTGACCCACATCTCGCGATCGCGCTCCGCGGTCCAGATCACGGGATGGGCGATGCCGCGCGCTTCATCATAGGCGCGACTGACGTTGAAGGGCAGACAATGCTCGTAGATTGCGTAAGTGCCAAAAGGTCCGTCCATTGCGGCGCGCACGGCTTTGAACGCGGTTTTCAAATCCTCACCCCGCGCGACAGATTTCTGCACCGTGCCGTAGAGTGCGTTGAGAAAATCGGCCGTGCCAGAGATGGCAGCGCCCACCTTCTCGCGCCCGACAAGCGCATCGCCGCGCCCCGGAACGAGTGCCACCGGATCATAGGCAGCGAGGCGTTTCAGCGTCTGAGGCCAATCCGCAAAATGCGCATCGCCGCAATAGCAGGCGGATTTGTATTCCACGAGATCGCCCGAAAACATCACGCCTGAATCGGGCACCCAGGCGATCGTATCGCCAGCCGTATGCCCCCGCCCGAGATGTCGGATACGCACTTCGCGTTTGCCGAGCCACACACTCATTTCGGTTGCGAAAGTCACATCGGGCCAGGTCAGCCCGGGAATGGTTTCCTGCCCGCGAAACAGGCGCGGAAACCGCCCGATCTCGCTGGCCATATCCTGCTCGCCACGCTCGACGATGAGGTCGCGCGTGGCCTCGGAGGCAATAATCATCTTGGCATTCTCGTAAGCCGAGGCGCCGAGCACCCGCACCGCATGGTAATGCGAGAGCAGCACATGCGTGATGGGCTTATCGGTAACCGAGCGCACCCGCTCGATCACGGCCTGCGCCATCGCGGGGGTCGCCTGCGCATCGACAATCAGAATGCCATCATCGCCGATGATCACGCCGGTATTGGGGTCACCCTCGGCGGTGAAGGCATAGAGCCCCTCCCCAATCTTTGCGAAGGTGATCGTTTTCTCGGCAAGGTCACCGGCAGAAGCGAAGGCGGGGCCGCTCATGGGTCAGCTTTCTCAACTGGCTTGAACGATGCGGTTTTCAATCGCGCCAAAAATCGAATGCCCCTTTCGATCTTTCATCTCGATGCGCACGACATCACCGAACGAGAGAAACGGCGTCGCGGGCTTGCCATCGAGAATGGTCTCGACCATCCGCTGCTCGGCGATGCAGGAATAGCCTCGCCCGCCGGCACCCACAGGGCGGCCCGGCGAACCATCGGGATCGCGGTTCGATACCGTGCCGGAACCGACAATGGTGCCGGCCGTGAGCGCGCGCGTTTTTGCGGCATGAGCGATGAGAACGCCGAAATCAAAGGTCATCTCCTCGCCCGCCTCGGGCTTGCCGAACAATTGGCCATTGATCGAGGTCAGCAACGGCAACGAAAGCTTGCCATCGGCCCAGGCCGCTCCAAGCTCATCTGGCGTCACCGCGACGGGCGAGAAGGAGCTTGAGGGTTTCGATTGCAAAAAGCCAAAACCCTTGGCGAGTTCGTTGGGGATGAGGTTACGCAGGGAAACATCGTTCACGAGCTGCACGAGGCGAACAGCTGCGAGGCACGCATCACGCGAGGCTCCCATCGGCACATCACCGGTGATCACGGCAATCTCTGCCTCGCAGTCGATGCCGGAATCTTCGGAGGCCACCCTCACCGGGTCACGCGGCGGCACGTTCGCATCGGACGTGCCCTGATACATCAGAGGATCGGTCCAGAAGCTCTCCGGGAGTTCGGCACCACGCGCCTTGCGCACCAGTTCCACATGATTGACGTAAGCCGAGCCATCCACCCATTGCGGCGCGCGCGGCAATGGAGAAGCGCAATCCTGCTCGTGGAAGCGGAACGAGGGCACCGCGTCATGCTCCAACCCTTCGGCGAGATCGGCTAAAGCTGCCGCAAACAAATCCCAGCGATCGAGCGCAGCCTGAAGCGTCGGCGCGATATGGGTCGCATCGGTGGCGCGGGTGAGATCGCGCGAGACCACGACGAGACGGCCGTCGCGGCCAGACTTCAACGATGCGAGTTTCATGAACTTTCCCCTTGATTCTTTGTCCGGATATCAAACCGGCTGGGCCGATCATGGCTGCTTGGCCGCGAGGCGGAAAGGGAAATCACGTTTTTTCTCATGGAAACAATCCGAAAGGCGTGACGAGCAGCAAGTCTCGTGCAATCTTGGCATAAACAATAACGCTGAACGCGAAACAAACAAGTTTCATCTGCAACTAAATTGGATATTGCGAGCAGGAGAGAGCAATGCGGCGCAGGGATGTGGTGCTTTCAGGCCTGGGGCTGGGCGCAGCGGCGACGATTGCCAAACCGGCGATTGCACAGAGCCTCCCTGAAGTGAAATGGCGGCTGACATCGAGCTTCCCTCGCCAACTCGACACAATTTTCGGCACCGCACAACAACTCGCGAAGCTCGTGGGCGAAGCGACGGATAACAGGTTCCAGATCCAGGCTTTTCCGGCCGGTGAGATCGTCCCCGGCCTTCAAGCCCTTGATGCTGTGACCTCCGGCGCGATCGAGTGCTGCCACACGCCGACCTACTTTTACACGGGCAAGGATGCGACCCTCGGGCTCGGCACTGGCTTGCCTTTTGGGCCCAACGCGCGCCAACAACATTCCTGGTGGCATTTCGGCGGCGGCGAAAAAGTCGTGAATGACGCTCTCGCTAAGTTCAACGCCATTTCGTTCCCCGCCGGCAATTCAGGCACACAGATGGGCGGATGGTTCCGAAAAGAAATCAACACGCTGGAAGATCTCAAGGGCCTGAAGTTCCGCATCGGCGGCACCGGCGGGCAGGTGCTCTCGCGCATTGGTGTCGTTCCGCAACAGATCGCTCCGGGCGATATTTATCCGGCGCTGGAGCGCGGCACAATTGATGCCGTGGAGTTCGTCGGCCCTTATGACGACGAGAAGCTCGGTTTCAACAGGGTCGCGAAGTTCTACTACTATCCCGGCTTCTGGGAGGGCGGGGCAATGTTGCATCTCTGCGTCAATCTCGAGCAATGGAACCGCTTGCCCAAGGCGTATCAGGCCGTGCTCCAGCAGGCCTGCGAGAGTGCCAACAACTGGATGCTCGCGAAATATGATGCCGTGAATGCTCCGGCAATGAAGCGCCTTGTGTCTCGCGGCACCGAATTGCGTGCCTTCCCCGTCCCAGTGCTGGATGCGGCCTATGATGCCGCAAAGGCTGTGTATGCCGAGATGGCAGCGCAAAATCCGGCCTTCGCCAAGGGGCTGGAGAGCGTCAATGCCTATCTGGGCGAAGTCATTCCGTGGTGGAAAATTGGCGAATTCTCGTATGATTCGATCTCAATCCGGATGCGCGAGCGCGGTTGAAAACAAGCGCGCGGCCTGCGTCAATCCGACCGACCAATTGGCGTTATGATTTGTTGCAATGCAGCGAATGCGGTGCAATCCTTTGATTTCAGGGTGATGCGCCTTCACAATCGCCTTTGGGGCGGCAAGCGACATGAGTTCGGCAGCAGAGAAACTGAATTTGAAAAGCCTAGCGCCGGACAATTCGGCGGCAATCGAGCTGGAAGGCTTCCTGCCCTATAGGCTCAACGTGCTCGCGACATCCGTGAGTCAAAGTCTCGCAAAGGTTTATGGCGACCGCTTTGGCATCTCGATTCCAGAATGGCGTGTGCTCGCCACGCTCGGCCAGTTCAAGGAATTTACGGCGCGCGAGATCGGGCTGCACTCGCACATGCACAAGACCACGGTGAGCCGGGCGGTTGCAGCTCTCGCGGAGCGCCAGCTGATTGCCCGCCGCCCGAATCGCGACGACATGCGTGAAGCCTTTCTGACCATGACGCCCAAGGGGCAGGTGATCTATCTCGAGATCGTCCCCCTCGCGCGCGCCTTCGCTGAACACTTGGCTGAGGGCTTGAGCCATGAAGAACTTCAACTGCTCGATGGCCTGATTTCACGCTTGATGGGACGTGTAGCGCGTCTCGAAAGCGCAAACGAAGCTGAAAACGTCTGATTTTTAGCAATTTCTGGTCGTTTTTCTTCGTAAACGCATGCCGAACATCGGTGTTGTCTTGCATCCGACGCAATCCGGCATTAACGGCTTATTCACCATAAATAGCCGAGCGTGTTGGTCGCTCACCTGAGGCTGACTGATGTTCTCTGGTTCTTCCGTCGCAAAATCTCTTGCCGGCGCGCTGCTCATGGCTGGCGTGCTTACAACTGGCGTGGCTGAAGCGCAGCAGGGTACACCTGTCTGCAATCAGATTCGTGCGGAGCTTTCCGGACTTCAGCGTGGTGGCAATGCCGGAGGTGGCAATGCACGCGAGGCCAACCGGCTGCGAGCGGAATTGGGTCGGACCCGCAACGCTATGCGCGCAAATGAATGCGACGCCCAGCGCGGTCTCTTCAATTTCTCGAGTCCGCCGCCGGTCTGCGCCCCGCTGCGCGCCCAAGCCGGGCAGATCGAGGCGCGACTGCGCCAGATCGACAACGTCGACCCCAATGCGCCGCGCCGTGCGCAATTGCTGGCAGCACTCCAGCGTTACAATTGCACGGGCCAACAACAGCCGGAGCGCGGCGTCATCTATGCACGCCCGGAGGCTCCGAGCCTCTTTGAGCAACTCTTCGGTGGCCGTTCTACCTCCGCGGCGATCGTCGATGATCGTCGCGAGCTTCCTCCGCTTGATCCAGAAATCGGCGGCGAACGGCGCGAAAAAGAGCGGTTGGGCGGTCGCACGCCGGTTTGCGTGCGCAGTTGCGACGGGTTCTTTTTCCCGGTGAATTTCGAGGGCCTCACAGCCCGTGATGAGCATGGCGCTGTTTGTCAGGCGCTCTGCCCCGGCGCGGAAACCCAAGTGCTCTATATGCGTCTTGGGGCTGAGATTGAGACCGCAGCGACGCGTGATGGAAGGCCGTATTCCTCATTGCCGAATGCGCTGCGTTTTCGTGACAATCGCGACACTGCCTGTTTCTGTCGCCCTCCGGGTTTCACAGTGGCGCATCTCGCAAAAGATCAGGAAGACATTGTCGAGGCGCGCAAAGGCGATCTCGTCGTCACGCGCGAACAGGCCGAGAAGATGTCCCGCCCGAAAGAACTGCGCGGCGCGCCTCAGTCGCGCCCATCCCGGCAGGCGCGCAACAATGCTGCACCTGACGAGCCCGCGCCGGTGCCCGATTCAGCCATTCCCACCGCCGGCACGGCTTCCGCAGGAATTGGCCCGCGCTCAGGCGAACAGCGGATCCTGGGCGCAGAGCAAGGCACGGTTCAGGATGTCGTGGGCTCCGATGGCGTCAGGCGGCAGGTCCGCGTTGTTGCTCCTGCCCTAAACGCGCCAGAGCCTCAGCCCGCCCTAAGAGGGGCAACACGGCCTTCAGCTCCGGTCCCTGCTCGCGTCCCGTGAGCGCGACGCGCAAAGGCATGAACAGGGCCTTGCCCTTCCGACCGGTTTTCGCCTGAAGCGCCCCGATCCAGCGACCCCAAGTCTCGCCATCAAACGGTTCATCGGGGAGCAAAGCCGCGGCTTCCG
>JBOFZC010000158.1:0-5476 GCA_051654985.1 Rhabdaerophilum sp. | reverse complement strand
ACATTATCCCGTTCCGCATCGCTATGTCGCCGGCACTTCCGGTCCGCCGCAAGCGGTCGCTCTGATTGAGCGCGAAGGACGGAGCTGGGGCGATCCGGAATTGCGGCCCTGAGGACGATCGATGCCAAAGCAACCTGTGCTCCATTTTTTCCCAAAACTCGCCTCAGCTTCTCAATCACTGGCCGATTGGTGTGGAGACATATTGCGGCACGAGATTGAAGAACTTGGGCGAGCATCGATCGCGCTTCCGGGCGGCTCAACGCCGGGCGCCTTCTTGATCGCGCTCGCGAAGCTTGATCTGCCTTGGAAACACATCACCTTGATGCCGACCGATGAACGCCTCGTGCCGGCGGATCACCCACGCTCCAACGAGCGGATGATGATGAGTTGCCTTGCGCCAGCTCTGGCGAATGGGGCGGGATGGCAATCCTTCGCACCGGACGGACCTGTCATCGAGCCAGATGCCTTTGCCGTCGGAATCGCGAAGGCCATTGAACCGTTTCTGCCGCTTTCAGTTGTTGTGCTGGGAATGGGGGATGACGGGCATATCGCCTCGCTGTTCCCGGATGATGAGCGCCTTGCTGAAGCGGCCTATCGTTGGCCACCTGTTGTTGCGGCGCATCCGCGCGGACTTGAGCCGAGGCTGTCGCTTTCTCCACCCGCCTTGCAAGCAGCGGGGCATATCGCTCTCTTATTCTCCGGTGCGCGCAAGCAAAAGGTGTTTGCCGAAGCGTTGTCCAAGCACGACAAGCCGGTTGCTTTGCTGGCTGAGACTGAAACACCCCCGCATGTCTTCCTGTCACAGGACTGATGCACAACTCAACTTTTGGGTGTAACCAGCCTTTCGGAAAATACTTATTTTGCGCCGTTTTCTCAAAGATTTCCGTCAAAAAAGCAAACGTTTCCCACTTGTTTACCAAGACAGGTTGATCTCGTCTTTTGGATGGATCGCGCAAATGGGCAGCGAACTTTGGCAGGGTGTCAGCGATGATATTGAAGTTTATTGGCAGCAGAAAGCTTCCGGGCACAGGCGGATTCCGGCTTTCGATTGGCAAGCGGCTGACCCTTGGCTTTGCAGCGGTTGTTCTTCCTTTTCTGATCGGCGGGCTCGCATCCTTCTGGTTTGTCGATCGCGCGCGCCATGACGTGAACGAAATGCTGGAACACACTGAGGGTGCGCGTGTGACATCCGAGATCATCGCTAACATTCATGCCTCAACGGCCATGCTTGGCAGCTATGTCGTCAACGCCGACGACAAGACCAAGAAGGGCTTTGAGGAAGCGTGGACCAACCTCAACAAGCTCACCAAGCAGTTCGAAGCCCGCAACTCCAAAGAGAGAGATCAACAGATCATCGAGGCCACCAATGAGGGTCTTGAGGCCATCGGAAAACTCCGAAGTGTGCAGAACCGGATCTATTCGATCGCCGGCGGTCCGTCCGCTCAGCCGGGGATGACCAAGCTCGAGACACTGCTTGTGCCGGACGGGATGGCACTGGTGTCGCTGCTAACAGGCTTGGTCGAGAGGCGTCCCAAAGGGAATTTCGAGATCGACGATGTGCGCAGTTTCCAGTTCATGGCACGCGATCTCCGTGATGCATTCCTGCGCGCGATCGCCGCTCTACGCCTCTACGCCTATTCGGGCACGGATGACGATCTGGAAGTCTTCAACGATATTGTGAGCACCTTGTCATTCCGCCTGACACAGCTCGACCGACGCGCCATCGGATTTGGAAATGATTACAATGCCGATCTCACTGTCTTGAAAGAGACTCTCCCAACCTGGACGAAAGGCGCAAACGAGATCGTCGATATGCGCAAGACGCCGCGTTGGAATCGCGTCAACCAGATGATGGCGGAAGAAGCCGTGCCGCTCGTACAGCGGATCGTGGGGGTGCTCGAAGGTGAATTCAACAATTTCGGCGAGCGCATGCCCGGGCTTGCAGACCGGCAGAAAGCGGATGTCGTCAAGCGCGCCGAGGGTTCGCAACAGGTTCTGCAGTTGAGCGAGATGGTGAGTCTTGGTGCGGTTGGGGTCGCAACATTGCTCGCCATCCTTCTTGGGCTTCTGATCAGCCGTTCGCTCACAGTGCCGATTACGGGTATGACCCGCGCGATGGGGCGTCTTGCGGCCAAGGATTACGCGGTCGAAGTGCCCGGCCAGAACCGTTCGGATGAAATTGGCGATATGGCCAAGGCCGTCCTGGTTTTCCGGGAAACCGGCATCGAGGCCGAGCGGATGCGTGACTCCGAGCGCGCAGCCGACCTCGCTCGCGAACGCCGCAATGAAGCCGTCGAAATGGCGATTCATGACTTTGAAGCCAGCGCAGCCGATATTGTCTCAACGCTCGCCTCCGCTTCAACGCAATTGCAGCAGTCCGCGACATCGCTTTCCGCCACAGCTGAGGAAACCTCAATGCAGGCGGTATCCGTAGCGGCAGCAGCCGATCAAGCCTCCGCCAATGTGGCTGGATTGGCCGGCTCGGGGGACGAACTGGCGCGCGCGATCGGCGAAATCGGCCGGCAGGTGCGCAATTCCACGGAAATCGCCTCGCGGGCCGTGGTTCATGCCTCGGAAACCGACCAACAAGTGCAGCAACTGGCCTTGTCAGCCCAGCGCATCGGCGAAGTGGTGGCGCTCATCAACTCGATTGCGGCTCAAACCAATCTCCTGGCTCTCAATGCCACCATCGAAGCGGCACGCGCTGGAGAAGCGGGCCGCGGCTTCGCTGTGGTCGCGCAAGAGGTGAAAGACCTCGCGAACCAGACCCGCACAGCCACCGAGCAGATCGCCGAAAGCGTCTCGGCGATGCAATCCGTGACCGATAGCACCATCACCGCCATTCAAGGCATTGGTGAGGCCATCGCATCGCTCGATTCGATCTCGAAGCTCATTGAAGGTTCGATCGTCGAGCAGGATCGCGCCACACATGATATCGCCATGAATGTGCAGCAGGCAGCGCGAGGCACCGAAGAGGTTTCCTCAAACATCGCGCAGGTCAATCAGGCCGCTGCCAGTACCGGCAGCGCCGCAACGCAGGTGATGGCTTCGGCGTCTGATCTCGCCCGGCAAGCTGAGCGCATGCGCGAGCAGGTGGACCACTTCCTCTCGGCGGTGCGTGCGGCATAGTCGTCGAGGACAGAGCGGATGACACCGCTCCAGTTCTTCAGGGTTGGAGTGGGGCGAAGAAAGCAGGTTCGAGCGCTTCCGAACCGTTCCAGCGATGGCGGACGATCGTGATATTCCCGCCATCAATCATGGAGTTCTCGTCACCGGGCTCCGAAGAATGCGGCCTGCCGCGGCGGATGCGCCAGCGAATCTGATCGCCCTCTTCGGAGAGAATGTCGGTTGCATTGCCGATCTTGTCCTGCCCAATCCGGGCGGCGCAAACCGGTGCGGGCAGATCTTTCGGCAGATTGACGCTCAACCAGCTTCCCTGCAGTTGCCATTGCGCTCGAGTCTGCCAGAGGCGATGGAGCAGGGTCGCAAGGGCCGTGACTTCGGCATCGCCCATCGCGCCGCCCTTTGTCCGCGAAAAGCCGATCGCCGGAATGCCCCAGAACGTCGCCTCTCGGGCGATCGCAAGAGTGCCGGAATAGGCTGCATCCTCCCCGACATTGCGTCCGTCATTCACACCGGACAGCACGAGATCAGGCGGCCTATCGGCCAAAGCAATCGTCATGGCTGCGATCACGCAATCCGCAGGGCCACCGGAGCACGCAAAGCTTTGCGTTGCGCGACGCGTGAGCAGAAGCTCGCGGTCAAAAGAAAGCTGATGGCTTGCTGCGGTCCATTTGCGCTCAGGCGCCACGATCCAGATATCGCGTGAAAGTTGCGCAGCCGCTTGGGCCAGAAAAGCCAGTCCGGGCGAATCGAAGCCATCATCATTGGCGAGAAGAATGCGCATCAAAATCCTCTAGACATTCACGAAGCCGCGCGGGCGGATGGTCGTCGACAGGCCGGGAATCGATTCCGCGAGGTGAGGCAAAATCTCGGCTGAGCAGGAATGCGCAAGGACCATTCTGGGTCGGCAAGCGGAAACAAGAGCGATATTCTCTGACAGGGTAGGATGGGTGGGAAAGCGTCGCCATTGTGCTCGATTTGCCTCAAGGAGGCGTGCACCAGGGCTGCCATCCGGAACATGGCCCGTGAAGAGTATGGACCGTCCTTCCCTTTCGGCACGCGCAAGGATTTCCTTTGACGGACCGGAGAGGCCCATGCCGTCATGGCAGAGGATCGGGGCCTCCGGCCAGCTCTCATCCGGCTCCCAATCGCGGGCTGCGGCGAACCTCTGCGTAAGCAGCGGGTGGATGTCAGCACTTATCCAAGAAAGGTCCTGCATCTGCCGGTTCAAAGCCGCGCGCATGCCGGGTGCAAGGGCCAGCGGCTGCGGTACCAATGCCAGGATTTCAAGTGAGCGGCCGATCAGAGGCGATGGAAGCACTGTTCCCGGATGCAAAGCCAAGAATTCGAGAATGGAACGCTGACGATCCATCGCCGGCTCATCATCGAGGCCATATGAGGCGTCTATCATCAGGAGGTCACAAGGGGGCAGCGGGTCCATCGGAAAGACGGGGCTCCTCGGCACCACATCGCCACAATAGAGTGCCGAGCGTCCGGCATGCTGGACATGAACCCATACGCCGCCGACGATATGACCAGAGCGGCCGGTGGTGACCTCGAAAGGCCCGCAGTTGAAACTTCCGCGTGCTGGAATGAGTTGCACTGGATATCGCTTAGCGAGGCTAAGCTCTTCGCTTTTGGCATATGAATGCCAAATCGCATCCGCCTCTTCACGGGTTTCGGACGTCATGAGCACTTGGCCCCGAAAGCCCTGGGCGATACACCACCCGAATGCGGCGATGTGATCCTCGTGAGCGTGCGTGATGATCAATGCGCGGATCGACTGCCAATCTTCCGGTTCAATCGCCGGGTAGAAATTGGCTCTGTCAGAAGTGTTCACTCCGCAATCCAGAAGCAGTTTTTCGCCACCAGACTCCAGCGCGATCGCGGTGCGTCCCTTTTCGCCAAACCCGCCATAGGCGACAGCCCTCATGCCCGATCATCCCCCTCGGGAACCAGCCATCCGTCGCGGATGCTGATTTTGACAGAGTCTCCAGGCCGAAGGTTGGTCGGTTCAGGCACAAGCACAGAGATTTGTTCAGCCTCTTCGCCTTCCAACGTGAGATCGGCCTGGAAATGACCTCCATGATAGACCAACCGACGGACACGCGCGGCAAGGCCGTCCTGCCCGGGCTCGGCCAATTCGAGATCACCGGTACGCACGCAGATCTTGACGGATTTATCAGCCGCTATGGGCGTTTTGCACCGCACACACGCGCGATATCCACGGATTTCAACCATCGCGTGCTCATCACTCGGTGGCGCGATCGCCCGAGCTTTCAAAATCATCCCAGCGCCGATGAAACGCGCCACGATTTCGTTGGCCGGTTCGCGATAGAGCAATGACGGTGTG
>JBOFZC010000157.1:0-6044 GCA_051654985.1 Rhabdaerophilum sp. | reverse complement strand
CTGAAGGCGGGTTTCGGCGCGGGCCGTGGTTCGATGCGATGGGGCCGGATTACATCTTCCGGGCTTTCGAGCGTGCGGCGCGGATCGATCGCACCGCGAAGCTGGTGCTCAACGAGGCCTTCACCGAGCAGGATGACCGCCTTGGTCGCGGTGTGCGCGAGCGGATGCTGCCGCTGATTGACCGCATGCTCGATCGGGGTTTGAAGCTCGATGCCATCGGCCTGCAGGCCCACATCAAGCCGCAGCTCGCTTTCAATATCGATGCATTCCTGCGCTTTTTGGACGAGATTGCCGCGCGGAAGCTGAAAATCTACCTCTCGGAATTCGATATCGACGACCAGAGTTTCCCGCAGGAGCAAGCCTTGCGCGATGAGCGCGTGGCGCTCTGGACTTCGCGGTTTCTCGATCCGGTCCTCAAGAACAAGGCGGTTGAAGTCCTGGTCACCTGGCACCTCTCGGATAAATACACCTGGTATCGCTCGGCTCCGGTCGTTGCTTCGCGTCCGCGCAGTTTCCAGGCGCGTCCGCTGCCCTTTGATGAAAACATGCGCTGGAAGCCGATGGCGGATTCGGTGCACCGAGCCCTGCTCGCGGCCGGAACGCGCTGAGTTTTCCGCCGAACCCCGCAAGAGTTTCGCAAGCATGATCCGTGCAATTTTATGGGAATGCCGGATTCCAGCATGAATTTTTTCATTTCTGCCCGCAAAGAACGCCCCATGAGTTTCGATTGGGAATCCGAGGCACGATGAGCGGCGGAAAGATCATCTATGTCGTCTCGTCGAGCGGTGCCGCCGGTGGCGGCATGGGCCGTGTGAAGGATTATATCCTCTCGAGCGGGGGTGATGCCGAGGGTCGTTATCGTTTTGAACCCTTGATCACCCGCGATGGGCGCGGTGCGGCATTCTCACTGTTGCTGTTGCTCCGTGCGATGCTCGTGATCTGGTGGAGCGCTCTGAGAGGGCGTGTCGCTTTCGTCCATGTCAATCTGGGTGATAAGGGCAGTGCCCTGCGCAAGGGTCTGGTGATCATCGCCGCGCGGCTCGCCTTCGTTCCAGTGGTGCTGCATCTTCACGCCGCCGCGCTGATTGAGCTGCACGCCGGGGCGTCGCGCTTTATGAAGACACTGATCCGACTGCCATTTCTTGCCTCGACCTCCATCATCGTGCTGGGTCGCCTCTGGCGCGACTGGCTGGTGAACGAGCTGAATATCACCCCGGCCAAGATTGACGTTCTCTACAATGGCGTGCCGGTGGAGGCGACAGCGCGTCGCTTCACGAAGGACGCTCCGGGACCTCGGAAAATCCTGTTTCTTGGTCTGCTGACCGAGCGCAAGGGGATCTCAGATTTCCTCCATGCGTTGGCGCAAATTCCCGCCGATGCCCCGGCCTGGCAAGCCATCGTCGCCGGCAATGGCGACATCGAGGGTTATCAGGCCAAGGCTGAGGCTTTGGGCATTGCCGAGCAAACGGAGTTCACGGGTTGGGTAGACCAGACAGGCGTGCGCGCTTTGTTGGCCAGCGTCGATATGATGGTTCTTCCCTCCTATCATGAGGGCCTACCGCTGGTGATCCTCGAAGCGCTTGGCGCCGGTGCTCCGGTGATCTGCACGCCGGTGGGTGCAATTCCCGAAGTGCTCGAACATGAGCGCGATGTCATCTTGATCGAACCCGGTGATCGCGCGGCATTGGCCGCCGCAATGGCCAGTTTGTTGGCCGAACCCGAGCGGCTGCAAGCTTTGTCTGATCATGGGATCGCACGATTTCGTGAGACTTTCGCGCTCGAGGTGTTCTTGCGCAACCTGTTTGCGATTTACGAGAAACAAATCGGCACACCGATGTGTCTCGCCGAGAATCGCGCGCAGCCAAAGGCGGCAACATGATCGAGGATTGCGCCACGACAACAGGGCTCGGTGGTGCTGTTCTGCGCAGCCAGATCTGTATTGTTGGGGCGGGGCCCGCCGGCATTGCATTGGCATTGCAGTTCATCGGCACAACGATCGACGTCGTTCTGGTCGCGGGTGGTGCGCTGGAGCATGATGACAAGTCGCAGGCGCTCTATGCGGGTGAGGTGGTCGATGAGGCTCTGCACTCGCCGTTGACAGAATATCGCCATCGCCAATTCGGAGGGTCATCCGCCACCTGGGGCGGGCGCTGCATGCCCTTTGACCCCATTGATTTCGAACATCGCGATTGGATTGCAGGGGCTCGCTGGCCAATCGGATACGACGACATCGCGCCATTTTACCCGGCTGCTCATGCCCTCGCGGAAGCGGGTGACTATGTCTACGATGCCCGCGAGGCCATCGATGGTGGCATGCGTGAGATGATATCGGGCTTTGCACCGAAATCCTTCGATTCCGATGCGATCGAGCGGTTCAGTTGTCCCACGCATTTCGGCCGTCGCTATGTCGAGAGATTGCGCCGCGCGCCGAATATCCGTGTGCTCCTTGAGGCTCATGTCACGGAAATTCATCGCGCCGAAACATCCGATGCCATTGGATCGGTGGCTTTGCGCACGCTTGAAGGTGCAGAATTTCGCATTGAGGCCGATCGATTTGTGCTTGCCACGGGCGGGATCGAGACGGCGCGGCTCCTGCTCGCCTCACGGGCGAAAGACCCGAACGGGATCGGCAATGACCATGATCAGGTCGGCCGGAACTACCTGTGCCATATCGCGGGCACGATGGGCGAACTCGCGATCTCTTCTCGGGCAACATCGGTGTTTCACGGCTACGATCGAGCCTGGGATGGCACCTATTGCCGCCGCCGGCTCGCCTTGCGACCTCAGATTCAGCGCGAGAAGCGGATCGGGAATATCGTGATGCGGCTGCACCATCCGCGCCTGCCTAACCCTGCCCACGGGCGCGGCATTCTCTCGGCGATCTATCTTGCAAAGCCCTTCATATCCTACGAGTATTCGAAACGCCTGCATGGTGGCGATGGGCTCACGACTGGCCTTGTTCTCCAGCATTTGTGGAATATCGCCCGAGAACCGTTCGGCACCGCGGGGTTCCTGATGAACTGGGCCCGTCGGCGCACGCTTGCTGCACGGAAATTTCCGTCACTGATCGTGGCGCCACGCAACAATGTCTTCAGCCTCGACATTCATTCCGAGCAGGTTCCCAATCCTGAGAGCCGCATCACGCTCGGTGCGACGCGCGATGCGTTCGGTATGCCCCAGGCGCGCGTGGACTGGCGCTATCGCTCGCTCGATCTTGAGACCGTGCGCGTGGCGCTCGGTGCGTTGAAAGAGGATTTGACCAATTGGGGTGGCGCCAAGCTCACCTATGACGAGGCTGAAATCCCCAATGCCATGCTGCGCGATGGTGCCTATGGCGGTCATCATATTGGCACGGCGCGCATGGGTACTGCGCCAGACGAGGGAGTGGTCAACGGCGACGCGCGTGTGTTTGGAACATCCAATCTTTATGTCGCCGGCTCATCAATTTTCCCAACATCATCTCAAGCAAACCCAACGCTGACCATCATCGCCTTTGCCTTGCGTCTTGCAAAACATCTCAAGAACAACATTGAGAGTGGAATGACTGCTTCAGCGGGGCGTTTGTCATGAAAATCCTTGTTCTCGGTGCTTCCGGCTTTGTCGGTTCTCGGCTGGTGAAGGCGTTGTCAGAGCGAGGGGACATAACTGTTGTCGCGGGATTGCGGCGAGAGCGCTCGGATTTTCAAGCATCAGGCGTGGAGCAGCGTCTGATTGAGGCAACAGATGCCGCGTCGCTCCGCGCCGGACTCCAAGGCGTCACGCATGTGATCAATTGCGTGATGGGCTCGAATGCTGCGATGGTTGCGGCCACGAAACTGCTTTGTGAAACAATGCCGGTGGCCGGCTGCAAAAGACTGGTGCATTTTTCATCAACCGCCGTGTTTGGCAGTGTTGATGGCCTGATCAATAATGACACCCCCTTCGGCAGTGATGTAGATGCCTATGGGCAGGCGAAGATTGAGTGCGAGAATCTTGTGCGTGCGGCGAAAGGTTTCGAGACGGTCATTCTCCGCCCGGCCCTCATTCATGGCCCCGGCGCGGAACAATGGACAGCTCGCATTGGTCGGCTGCTTCGCTGGCGTCGCCTGGGCGATCTCGGAGCGGCGGGCGATGGCTTATGCAATCTCGTGCTGATTGATGATGTCGTCCAGGCGGCGATCTTGGCGCTTCATGTGGAGGCTGCCAATAGAAAGGCGTTCAATCTTGCTGATCCCAATCCACCATCCTGGAATCGCTATCTCATGGATTTCGCGCGGGAGACTGGCGCTGTTCCCGTGCATCGCCTGCCGGGATGGCAGTTGAAACTGGAAACCAAACTCTTTGCTATTGTTCTGAAGGTCGCACAATTGGCTGCTGGGAAGTTGAAGCTCAGCCGATTGCCGATCCCGGATCCGATCACGCCGAGCTTTGCGAGGCTCTTCGGGCAAGAGATCCGGTTTAGTCCGGAGGGAGCGGATCAGATTCTCGGCCTGAAACGGACGCCTTATTTCGATGGGCTAAAGCAGGCAACGCGCTGGTTTCAGGTGCAAGCGAGACGCCTTTGATTGTTTTGGTTTTATCAATTCAGCCGGCTTTATATTTCTGAACCAATGCCCGGATCACTTCCGGAAATAGGATCAAAATTGTGATCGCGTAGATCGTCGCAGCGCCGGCGATCGCGGTGAGGATGTGAAGCCAATCTGCCTGAATGCGATATCCCAGCGCCTGTAGGGCCATGAGGGCGCCGTACATGGCGCCTGCCGCAATCAAAATTCGGGCATAGGACCAAAGCGGTGCGGATAGCCCGAATGTCCGCCGGAGATAGACAAAATCGGCCAGTGCAACGATTGCTGCAACAATTGTGGTGCCGATCACGGCGCCGATCAAGCCGGCCATCCACAAGCCGATGGCAGCGCCGATGATTGTCGCGAGGGCTTCCAGACCTTCGAGCACCATCATGGGTTTGGGGGCTTCGCAGAGGAGATAGAGCTGATCCCAGCCATGCATCCGCTGGTTTCGGATCGCCGCGCCCAGAAGCGCCCAGGGCAAGATCGCGATGGTTGCCGCGTGATATTCCTGCGCCACGAGCAGTTTCACGAAGGGTTCGGTGATTGCGATGATCCCAAGTGTCGCCGGCGCAATCAGCCCCAGGAGCAGGATCGAGTTGAGCGAGAGCTGGCCTTTCGCGCCGGCTTCGTCGCCGGCATCCATGGCTTTGACCGCCAACGGATAGGCTGCCGCCGCGACGATCATCGCCGTCACAGCCGATAGACGTGTCGCAAGCCCCCATCCAACGGACAGCAATCCGAGAGCAGCGGCGCCTGCACCATATTGAACTACAAAGCGAATGCCATTGCTGGCCAGCCAACCAAAAATATTGGAGATCAAAACCGGCAATCCAAAAGAAATCGCCGAACTGAGGAGCGTGCGATCAATCGTGCCAGGCCTTGTCAGCAAGCCGAGTTTCCAAGCCACCGCAAAGCCAACAATAGCCTGAGCAATCGCAAAATCGAGCAAGACACGCTCAGGCGATGAACCCCACAAGCGCATCAGCAGCAAAGTGAGCAGGAGCCCACCGAGGGGAGCTGCAATCTGGGCAATGGAATAAGCGAGAATGGCCTGCTGCTGACGGGCGCGTTCGGAGAGGAAATTCAGATAACTGCGTGTCGCCGTGAATACACACGCGCCGAGATAGAAGGCCCATGAGACCTTTGGCTCGGTCACAAGAATGATGCCGATGGTCACAACGATCTGCGCCAGCGTGCTTATCAGCAGAATGCTGTTCTCGCTGGTACGCAGGTCCGGTGTGCTGCCATTGGCCGAGAGCGTGCCGGCATAGCGCAGCATGTAGGTCGTCCACCACGAGAGGCAGATGAGAAATACCAGCTCCTGGCTCGCAAAAACGAGCATGGTCAGCCCGTATTCCGAGGTTCCGAGGAAATGCGTGAGAATGATCGCCGTCGCAAATTGCGTCAGCGGGCTCAAAAGCTGGGCGGGCAAATAGCCGAGGGTGTGACGGATCAACATGGATAGGCCTCACGCGCGTAAGCTGCGCGAGGATGAGC
>JBOFZC010000156.1:0-12242 GCA_051654985.1 Rhabdaerophilum sp. | reverse complement strand
GTGGCCTTTTGCAAAAGGCCACTGCGACGCATCAACCCGCAACCGCCTGAAGGGCAAACGGCATGGGGGTCAGTTCTTCATGACGGAAAGGGGTCAGTTCCGAATGTCGCTGGACACTGGGCGAAGTCCGGGGCGGATTTTGGAAGCAGGGTGCTGGGTTCACGCCAGGCGCCCGTTCTTCGCCATGGCCGATCTCGCGGAGAATGCCCGGCGGCAGGCATCGGGCAAGAAGACGATCGCGCTCTCTCCCATCGCGATCGAGGTCGTGCGCCGCATCGATGCCCTGTTCGAGATCGAGCGGCCGATCAACGGCAGGACTGCGCAGGAGCGCCAGACGGTACGCCAGGAGCTGAGCAAGCCGCTGGTCGATGCGCTTGCGGTCTACATGCGCGAGCAGCGAGCCAAGCTCTCCCGCGGCCATGATCTCGCCAGGGCCATCGACTATATCCTCAAGCGTTGGGCGGCCTTCACGCTGTTCTTGGACGACGGGCGGGTGTGCTTGTCGAACAATGCCGCCGAACGCGCGCTGCGCGGCATCGCTTTGGGACGAAAATCATGGCTGTTCTGCGGGTCGGACCGGGGCGGTCAACGCGCTGCCGCCATGTATAGCCTCATCGTCACCGCCAAGATGAACGATGTCGATCCCCAGGCCTGGCTCGCCGATGTGCTCGCCAGGATCGCGACGCACCCGGCTCATCGGATCGACGAGTTGTTGCCGTGGAACTGGATGCGCCAGCCATCCGCGTTGTCGGCCGCGGCAGCCTGACCTTGCAGGTCAACAAGGTCCACCATGTCCATATCATCACCCGGGTCGCCGAAATGCTCGGCGAGGACGAGGACTGGCTGTGGGACGTCGCCAATGAAATGGACCCGGAGGGCGGCGTAATCTGGGTCTACGGACCAGGTGACGACAGCGTCATGGCGTTCACTGACTTCGGCATCGAAACGCTCAAGGGCCTCGTCGAAATCTACAAGGCCAATCCCGACCTGCTCTCGCGATCCAACGACCCGACGTAGACGCACTGCGGCCTACGCCGCATGGTTACCATCTCGCCCCACCGCTTCCACCGGTTGTAGAGCGTTTTGGCTGGACCATACTCCCTGGGCGCGTCCCGCCAGCGCAACCCATTGCGATTGACGAAAACGATACCGCTCAACACCCGCCGATCATCAACGCGCGGCTTGCCGTGGCTCTTGGGGAAATACGGCCGCAGACGCTCCATCTGCTCATCCGTCAGCCAGTAAAGGTCGCTCATCCTCAGTCTCCTCACGGAACCTGAATCAGATCGCGCCTCCCATATCAATGGGTCCTGACCCTAGTGAGTCAGCCTCAGCGGCCGTTGGTATTAGTCATCTGCTATCCACCACCCTGGCCGCGCAGAATTTATACGCCGGGACGCGGGTATAGTCGTCCAGCTTGCTGATTGTCAGTTCGTTAGCGGCTGCTTCGAAGAACGACATTGGTAGCCAGATTACGCCCTCCTGAATCCGCCTGTCGGACAACGGACGAACCGAAACAGAGCCGCGGCGTGTCTCGACGCGGATGAAGCGATCCGAGGCAAGATCAAAGCGCTCAAAGTCCTTCGGGTTTATGTGCACCAGGGCTTCGGGACTTAAAGCGTCAAGTATCGCTGCACGCCGTGTCATCGACCCCGTATGCCAGTGCTCTCGAAGTCGACCAGTCACGAGCGTGAGCGGAAATCGACCATCTGGCAATTCGCTCGTTCGGTTGCCGTCCAGTGCTGCCAGTTGCGCCCGATTTCCGCGAGGAAAGTCTGTGGCAAAGAGACTGTCATGCGACGTCGTAAGAGCGGAAGCCGGCTGGATTCCCTGGCCCGGATCCTTTGCTTTGATTGGATAGCGTGCGCAGCGCTCGTTTTTGAGCCATCGCCAGTTGAAACCATTGAGCATCGGCACCATCGCAGCCATCTCGTTAAAGGTGGCTTCCAGGGACATCCTAGCCCAGGGTAGCCCTAGCTGGGACGCCATGCCACACACAATAGCCCAGTCCTCGCGTGCGTCGCCCGGCGGCGGAAGCGCAGGTTCAATTACCTGAATGATGCGATCCGTATTGGTGACCGTTCCCGCGCTTTCCGCGAGAGCTGCTGCCGGAAGAATAACATCCGCGAAGGCTGTCGTTTCGGTTGTAAAAATATCTTGAACCACGAGATGATCAAGCCGGGCAAGCGCCTCTCTCGTAGCAGCGAGATCGGGGTTGGCCATCGCAGGATTGCCGCCGACGACATACAGCCCCTTGATCCTGTCGCAGCGGATCGCGTCAACGATTTCGACAACCGTGAGCCCCTTCTCTTCGGGAAGCTCGGCTGACCACCGATTACTGAAGTCGTTTCGCTGGGTCGTATCCTTAAGCGATCGATAACCCGGGAAATAATTCGGCATCAGCCCGGCGTCACAGGATCCCTGCACATTATTCTGCCCACGCAGCGGATGGAGCCCCGCGCCTGGCCGCCCAACCTGCCCGCACACCATTGCAAACGCGATGGTCGCGCGGATATTATCGGCACCATGCACGTGTTGCGATGCGCCCATGCCCCAGAACGTCATCGCGGCTGGAGCATTCGCGAACATCCGCGCCGCCTCAGCGATCATCGCTGCGGGGACACCGCAGATGCGCTCGGCCACGTCCGGCGTGTAAGGCACGACGCGCTGAACCAGTTCGTCAAAGCCCTCCAGGCGCTCATTCACAAACTGCCTATCATACAGACCTTCAGTAATGACCAGCCGCGTCATGGCCGAGAGCAGGGCCACGTCGGTCCCCGGCCGCAGTTGGAGGTGCAGGGTCGCAAGGCGCACCATCGATTGACAGTATGGATCGATCAAGATCAGCTTTGTGCCGCGCCGGATCGCATTTTTCATATACGAAGCTGCGACGGGGTGATTGGTCTCCGGGTTAGACCCCACAATCAGCGCGACATTAGCCTGTGCTATCTGTTCGATTGGAATTGTGACGGCCGAGAAGCCAGTTGCCTCCGCAAGCGGCGGCACCGAAGCGCATAGCCGGGTGCAATGATCGACGTGGTTGGTCCCGAAGCCGGTACGCGCCAGCTTCTGCAGGACATAAGCGGCTTCGTTCGTTCCCTTCGCCGATCCCAGGACCGCGAGGACGTCACCGCCGCGACTTTCGCGCAATGATCTGAATCCTCGCGCAGCATGGTCAAGCGCCTCGTCCCACGAAGCCGGCCGGAACAGATCGAGCACCTCCCTGCCCCTCAGATTGTGAGACGCCACCTTAGGGGCGTCATCGCGCCTGATGAGAGGGGTCGTTAGCCGGTCAGGATGACGTAGGTAACTGAAGCCAAATCGGCCCTTCACGCAAAGCCGACCATGATTTGCCGGGCCATCCGCACCCTCGGCATAGACAATTCGATCTTCTGCAACATGAAGATCGACACGACATCCGACACTGCAGAAAGGGCATACCGTCTCCCCCACATGTTCGATCGGCGGCGGAGCATTAATTGTAGAAAGCACGGAATATGAAAGGGCGCCGGTCGGACACACCTGCGCGCATTCTCCGCATGATACGCAACTGCTGTCTCCCATCGGCAGGCCAGTATCGAACGCAACGTGAATGCCGTCTCCGCGACCGGCGAGCGCGATCACGCCATTGACTTGCACATCC
The DNA here is from genome assembly GCA_051654985.1 of Rhabdaerophilum sp. Taxonomy (GTDB): domain Bacteria; phylum Pseudomonadota; class Alphaproteobacteria; order Rhizobiales; family Beijerinckiaceae; genus Rhabdaerophilum. The sequence goes on along the minus strand of JBOFZC010000156.1, from coordinate 8,599 downwards.
TGACAGGCCGCGCGGCACTTGCCGCAACGGATGCACGCGTCCGAATCGACCGTGATCGCTGGATGCTTGCGATCGACATCCGCACTTGCCGGACGGTGGCCAAACCGCGATGCATCTGCCTCGACGCGTTGCACGAGGCGATGGAACAAACCGTCCGGATGCCGCTGCGTCGCCTCCTTGCTCATTTCCGACGCCAGCAACTCGACGACAGCCCGTCTGGTGCGTCGCGCGCGGACACTATCCGAATTGACCTTCAGTCCCGGCGCAGCGCTCTGTCGACACGCCGGCACCAGTTCATCATCCCCGTCCAGTTCGACGAGGCAGGTCCGACATGTGCCAATCGGCTGGTAGCCTTCGCGTGTGCAGGCGCATAGATGCGGCATATCCACCCCCGCCGCAAGCGCAGCTTCGAGAACGCTCTGGCCGAACTTGGCTGTAATCGTCCTGCCGTCAACTTCAATTTCGAACACACTCATCGCTGCCTCTCCGGCGCCGTATGGATCACCCGTGCAAGGAATTTTCCTGCGCTGCGGCCGAGGCCGCAGATAGATGCCTCACTCATCGCAACGGAGAGATCGTCAAGCGCCGCGTTATCAAGTGAACCATCCGAAAGGGCCCGCGCCATTTTGGTCGTCCCGACCCGGCACGGGCTGCATTGCCCACAACTTTCACGTGCCAGGAAGCCCGCCATCCGCGCTGCGATCCAACCGGTGTCATCATTCCGATTGAAGACAATGGCGCTGCCGGTGCCCAGACGCAGACCTGACGCAAGGAGATCCTGCAACGAAGCATGGCAAAGTTCGGCAGATACAATCGTCCCGGCAGCGCCGCCAATGACGATGCCGCCGAGTTCGTCACCATCGCAAATGCCGCCTGCCTCATCGATCAGTGCGGCGAGCGTCGGCAATCCATGGACGAGCTTCGGTCCAGGCTGTCTGACCCGACCTGACACGCTAAAAAGCGCCGCATCTGGAGCCAGCAGTCCCGTAACAGGTACTGTCGGTTCAAAAGCAGCACCCCATATTCCGCGAAGCCGATAGAATGTCTCGACGTTGTGAACTAGTGTCGGCCGGTTATGATATCCGTGCTCTGTCGGATAGGGCGGTCGCTCTCGTGGCCGCGGTGGGCGTCCCTCAAGGCTGGCAATCAACGCTGTTTCCTCACCGCATATATAGGCACCGCCGCTGCGCCGCAGATCGATCTGACGTCCATCTGCGAGCCCTGAGGCGACTACGTCGTCAATAGCCCGGCGCAAAACTGTGTGCAGATGCACATAATCATCTCTTAAATAGACGAAGATCTGGTTGGCCCCGATAACTAGTGCAGCGACTAACGCCGCCTCCAGCACGCCATGCGGATCGCTCTCAAGAATGTAGCGATCCTTGAAAGTCGCGAGCTCGCCCTCATTAGCATTGACAATAACAACCGGTTTGCCGCTTGCCGCGATAGTACTTTGCCATTTACGCCCGACGGGAAAAAAATTACCCGCTCGTCCAACAGCATGGCCGCGGCCTATATCTTGAAGAATTCGATCTTTCAGCAACGGTTCCTGACGCAGCTGCTCGACAATCGAATAACCACCCGCAGCGCGAAACTCGTCAAACACTCGTCCCGAATCTCCGCGACTCGCTCGGTCACACCGCCCGCGGCAGACGCCGGGTCTAGCGTAACTTTGACTGTTCGTAACATCCCTGAGCAACGCGCAAACCAAATCACCGCAGCTATCTGCCTCAGTCCGATATGACTCGGTGCTGCCGTAATTTACAGCAGGATAGGATGTCGCAACTTCATAGACCTCAGCAACGTTTAGCCGAAGTCGGCCGGCCAGATGCAGAAGCCCGGCTTCAGTCACACTTCCTCTTTTGTCGCGAATATCGAGCATGACTTCTAGCAGGCAATCGCGTGAAACGCCCAATCTAACGAGCGCACTATCGATCAAGCCGATTTCCGCCACATCTCCACCAGCTGGCCGCCCTGAAAAATCTTTACGACGTTCAAGCTTGCGATGCACGATAGAGTTCCTCACGTATTTCGAGCGTAAAGTCCTGGGATCGACCATTGAACAACACACGTCCGTCTTTCAGCGCAACAATGCTATCAGCATATCGCACAGCAAGATCCACTTGATGTAGACTGCACAGCACTGATAAGCCACGATCCCTTGCAGCACGCTGCAGGATCTGAAGTACATTCTCGGACGATTGCGGATCAAGGCTGGAGATAGGTTCGTCAGCGAGTATTAGATCGCCTTGCTGAGCGAATGCGCGTGCAATGGCTACACGCTGCTGCTGCCCGCCGGAAAGTTCCTCAGCGCGCTGATACGCCTGCTCAAGCAGCCCCACGCTATCGAGGCAGGCGAGCGCGAGTTGCCGGTCCTTCTGCTTGAAGCATCGTAGAATAACTCTTGCGAGCGAATTATAGCTAAGCCGAGCCGCAAGAACGTTATCGATCGCATTAAACCGCTTTACGAGATTGAACTGCTGGAATACGAAGCCGATTTTGCGACGAAACAGATTCAGATTACGCGGACTAAGCGAAGTTACGTCGGTCCCGTCTACCGTGATTGACCCGCTATCCGGCTCGATCAACCGGGTAAGGCAGCGGAACAGTGTCGACTTTCCGCCGCCACTTGGGCCAAGCAGCACAACGAACTGCCCCTTCGGGATCGAGCAGCGTATATTATCAAGCACCGTGCGTCCATTGAAGGACTTGCAGAGGTCCTTCAAGATAATAAATTCCGAACCTTTCGTATCGACCTCTCGACAGTCAGCGAGAGTTACGGGCGCGACAGCCTTCATGATCGTAGTCCTTGGATAATCATCATGTGTTGGCGATGCGCTCAGGAGCGCGCAACCGGGAATTACTCCCGGGGTGAGGGCTGAGAACCAGGCGGCGAAGCCAGGAGCTCAGGGTGTCGATCACGATCACCATCGCTAGGATCACGCCGAGGACGGTCAGCATTTTTGGGAAGTCGAGCAGATCGATCGAGTCTTTCAGGGTCTGGCCGATGCCGCCTGCGCCAACGATACCTAGAACAGTCGAGGCGCGGACATTGAATTCCCAAATGTAGAGTGTAGCCGAGATCATGTTCGGCCAGACGTCAGGTAACAGCGCGTAGCGGAACGTCTTCACAGGACCTGCTCCAGTCAGCTGGATCGCTTCAATCGGACCGGGATCGGCCGGCTCGATGGCTTCAGTGAGCAGTTTGCCGAGTGCGCCGATCATATTAAACGTGATGGCAAGTACGCCCGTGAACGGACCGAAGCCAACGGCGGCAACAAAGATCAAAGCAAAAACAAGGATCTCAGTTCCACGCAAACACCCAAGCACAGCTCGCACAAACCGATAGACGACCATGTTTGGCGTCGTATTGCGTGCAGCAAGCGGTGTGAGCGGGATGCAAATCAAGAGAGCAGCGAAGGTGCCAACAGTCGCCATCGCGAGCGTTTGGAACGCATCACGCAACACGTGATTGATGTCCCGCAGATCCGGCGGAAACATCTGCACGAACCATGAAGCCAACTTGGGTAGTCCGGTCGAAAGCTTGTAGAAATCAATATTGACGACGGAAAAACATACCGCAAAAAACAACGACACGATTACAAAAATAAGTGCACGGCAGCCATTGCGCCAGGAGAGTATGATGTTGCCCGGCTCAGTATAGCGTTTGTTCGTGAAGCTTTCGATGATCATCGACATCTCCATAAGCCAGATAGCACCAAGCACTCACGAGCATGTGCGCTTGTTCGTCGGCTTAACGATTGTAGATAGGGCTACGCGCCGTCGCCGCGTGCGCGCGTGGAGGAGATCGGCGGACCCGTATGGTCCGCCCATCCTGCTTCAATCAGGTACGAAGCTTACCGGTCAGGCGACCAGCCTCCTCGATGATCGCGTAGTCCTTGTTCGTTGCGCGGACGAAGCCGTTATATCCGCTGCCCATGAGCGACTGCGCCTTCTCTTCCGAAAGGCCCACGAGAATGTCGCTGATTTTCTGTTTCAACACTGGGTCAAAGCCCTTTTGGACGCAGATGGCGTCGTTCGGCAAGTCGCTGGATGTCCAGTAGACGGAAACCTTGCTCGGATCCATCTCGCCGGCTTCGATCATACCATTGCGACCGCGATCCATGTTCGAGCCGAGGTCGATCAGCCCCTGCTGGATCATGGACACATTGTTGCCGAACGTTGCGCCTTCGCGAAGCTGGAAGAATTCCTTCGGATCGATCCCGCTCTTCACCATGTGCGCGTAGGGGATAAGCCAGCCGGACGTATTACCCTGATCGCTCAGCGACAGCTTCATGCCCTTCGCGTCATTCGGGAAATCTTTGATCGGCAGGCCTGGACGGCCTTCGATGATGGCGCGGTAGAACGGCTTGCCCCGATACTTGGCAGTGGCGATCACTTCCGTACCGCCGCGGTGATGGGCCAAGACGTAGCCCCATGGTCCAAGCCAGCCAACATCCACATGGCCATTCATCATTGCGACGGAGATGGCAGCCCAGCTTTCGGGACTCACCAGCTCGTAGGTGGCATCAAGCTGCTCCGCAATATAGCGGAACATCGGCTCGAATTCCTTGATGGTGATCGCCGGCGTTGGACGCAACGGAGCAATTGCAAACCGCAAGTGAAGCTTGCCATTGCGCTTCTCCTGACCAAACGCTCTACCCGAAGAAAGACCGAGAGTAGCAGCAGCAACTGAAGTGGCGGCGAGAGCCGCGAAACGGCGACGAGTAACCATATAGTCCTCCTGAAATAAGTTGTGTCGAAGCGGTAGGCTCTTTCCGCCTCATCCGGGCACATGCCTTTTGAGATCGAACCTGCACCGCTATCTAAATCACATTCTTAAATGACATCATGATGACGATCATATTTTGTAATGATGAAGAATTATTAGCTAAATCCATAAGTATCTGAAATACAAAAGATATTTGGAGATATGCGCTTATTCAGAGGCGTTAAAGCCATTGGATCTACAATTGCTACTTGCGTTTCATTCCATGTACCAATTATCCTAATGGTTGGCGCACGGCGACCTGTCTCAGTCTGTTTGCGTCGCCCGAAACGCCGGCAAACGCGCCGAAAAGATAACAAACCAACACATGATGGGTGCTGCAGCATGTTTAATCTGGCTCAGGTCCAGACCTTTCTCGCCATCGTTGACGAAGGCGGCATCCAATCAGCCGCGATGCGCTTATCCTGTTCGCAGCCCGCTGTTTCGCAGCAGTTGCGCAAGCTTGAGGAGTTTTTTGGCGTTCCCCTTATCGTAAGGAACAGGGCTCGTGCATTTCCAACCCGGCACGGAGCACTATTTCTACCTCAGGCTCGCTCCCTGGTTGCCACTTCCGAGCGCGTGCGGGAGGTAATCGAAGAGCGTCAAATTGTGGTCTGGGCAAGCGGCAATGTCGGCGTCTTCCTGGCTCCGCGCGCCATTGCCGGCTTTGAGAAACAACGTGGTCGCGACGGCTCTGTCGACTTGATGATCGCCAGCAATCGGCAAGCTGTGGATGCACTCCTGTCCGGTGAAGCCGATATGATCATGACCGAATGGTCAGAAGATCAACCATCTGTGGAATGGCATAGCTGGCGCCGTGAGAAACTCGTCATCATAGCACCTCCAGAGCATCCACTCGCGCAGCGCCCACTGATCCGCAAGGAAGAACTACTGAAGTTTCCCATAATTGGCGGCGAGCCAGGCTCCGGTACCGGACGAATTCTGCGTACGCTCTTCGGCAACGACCTCGACAAGCTCAAGGTTCGGCGTCAGCTAGGCAGCACTGCAGCCGTCAAGGAAGCAGTCAAGGCCAATCTGGGCGTTTCCATTGTGCTCGCATGTGCGATCGCCGACGAAGTGAAGCTCGGAACCCTTGTGGCTATCGACTTCGAGGAAGCAAACGTCTTCAAAAGCCTGTTCATAGGCATTTCGAAAGACAGTCCGCAGTCATCGCTGTCGCGCCTCTTTGCCACATTCTGCATGGGAAGCGCCGACTAGTCTAGGTGAGTCGACCAATACCAAATCGGACTCCGACACGCCGCGATCGAACGGCTTTCGTCGGTCCTTCATCCAAACGAATCGATCGAAGCCTTACGACTGCTACACATGTGGCCGACCACCAAGACATTGGAAGAAAAATATATGGCACGTAAAACAGTAGTTACCAATTGGGTACATCCGGAAGTGCTGGACCTGCTGCGAACACGAGGCCCAGTCGAATTTAACAGCGCACGCGAACCTTGGACGCGACACGAGCTTGTTTCGCGTGCCAGGGAGGCGGATGCAATGGTCGCGTTTATGACTGACCATGTCGACGAAGCGTTTCTCGCGCAATGCCCCGAGTTGCGCGTCATCGCATGCGCTCTTAAGGGAGCCGACAACTTCGATCTTGTCGCATGTCGCCGCAGCGGTGTCGCGGTGAGCATCGTCCCTGACTTGTTGACCGCACCGACTGCCGAACTGACGATTGGACTTATGATCTCACTCGGCCGCAATTTGCTTCAAGGCGATCGAAAAATCCGTGAGGGCACCTTCGCGGGATGGCGCCCGATCCTTTACGGCTCTGGCCTTGACGGAGCTTCAGTCGGAATCATCGGCATCGGAGCCGTCGGGCAAGCCATCGCCCACCGACTCCGTGCCTTCCGCTGCCGCCTCTTGTACAGCGATGTGCGACCGCTTTCACCTGCAAAAGAAGATACGGCCGGACTTTTGCGGCGGAATCTTCTACAACTGCTCTCCGAGAGTGACTATGTGGTTCTTGCTCTGCCACTCGTCGAAAATTCCTTCCACATAATCAACGGGGAAGCAATTGCGCGGATGAAACCGGGCGCACTGCTTATCAACCCAGCCCGAGGCTCACTCGTCGATGAAACTGCAGTCGCCGACGCTCTCGAAGCCGGCCACCTCGGCGGATATGCAGCGGACGTATTTGAACTGGAAGATTGGGCGCGAGCGGATCGCCCGAATCGAATTGAGCAACGGCTACTTGAGCATCCGCATACAATCTTGACGCCGCATCTTGGCTCGGCTGTTGACTTGGTGAGGCGAGATATTGCACTCGCGGCGGCGCGCGACATTCTACGCTTTCTGGATGGATCGCCGCTACAGGGAGGATTGTCGTCCCATACCACATCCATACCGATTCAACAGTTCGCAAACTGAGGATTGAGTAGAGCTGCCGGTATTTCTTGCTACCCTGACGGTCGCGTGAACACATTCGGCGTCAGGGCAGCAGCCGAGGGGTAAGTGGCTATCTGCTTCATACCGCTGTTAAGAGGAAGGCGCGCAATGAGATGACATACGACTCGCCCGCCGACCCGCCGACCCGCCGACCCGCCGGCGAGCGTCGGCATGTCGATCTTCGCGATCCAATCCGCGATGGTCCCACGGTCGAAACCGGTGAGCTTCGCGAGCGTCGACACGTCCACGACGAGGCCCTTAACGTAATCATACCGTGGTATTCGGGTATCGAGATGCGGGGTTAATTCATGGCTGAGGGCTCCGAAAGTCGCATCCGTTCAGCGGGAATACGCCGTTGAAACAATGGCTTGTCTGGATTTCAAATGTGGGGGTCCGGAAAACTTCTTGTAAGTAGCGACGAACCGGGTGCAAATGCCTCCTCGCACGTCATAGGGGGGCCGTGGGGTCCCCATAGGGCTTCTATTGCACCTCGACCGACCTTTGATGCCCTCAAAGGGGTGGGGTCGATCACCGATACGCACTGTGCGATCATGGCACTCATAGGTTGGCATTCGGGTTCGTTCACATGCGAACGATCCTCGATTGCCATAGACGCGATAACAGCCACGTTGAGATCGCCATGAGCAATTACCCCATCCGAATTCCAGAGGGGCTTCCGATCGCCTTTAATTGGATCGTTCACATGTGAACTGTCGTGCGCGTTGACCTCGTGCATGGTCAGCGCCTCCCCGTCGCGGCCATGTAGGCCAGCGCGGACTGGAGCTCCGGCGCCATCCTCTCGGGGATCGCGTCCAGCGCCTCGCGCACGGCGTCGTCCCACGGGGCTTGCAGCACGGGGTCGTACGTCGCCTGAGGGACGCTAAACATCAGATGCGAGGGTGATCGCTGTATTTCGGCTTGCGGACCTCGTAGAAGCGCCGATAAAGCCTTCCTCAGGACGCAGACGCGGTCGCTGTCCCGAAACCGCAATGTGTCTGAAGCCGAATACCGCGGCGCAGGAGCGCGACGACAATACCGCGAAGCTGAAGGAACAGCGCCTAAATAAAGAAGCGATCGATCACGAAACCGCAGCGGCTGCGCCCCCTAAGCCCAAGGCGAAAACGCGTGTTATCCCCTAGCTTAGCTTTGGCGCGATCCACGCCCGCGCTTGGATCGCCTCTGCGACGAGGAAATCTTTAGATGTTAGGACGCCGGGAAGCCGCGCGTCGGTCATGGACCTCCGGGCAGGGTGGTTGGGATTACGACTGTTAAACTCCCGAATCGATCGAAGACTAGGCTTCGTGGACAAAGGGTAGCCAGAGTTTGACTGCGGCAATGGCGACGAATCCGAGGTAAGATTCCTTGCTCTTGTCGTAGCGTGTGGCGACGCGCCGCCAGTTCTTGAGCTTGCTGAACAGACGCTCGATCAGA
>JBOFZC010000155.1:0-1333 GCA_051654985.1 Rhabdaerophilum sp. | reverse complement strand
TCCCGAGCGGAGCAAGGCTCGCGCAAGGGAGATGGGGCAATAGAGAGGTTTCGAGATGGGGTCAAGTCGGATCGGTCGCCGTCTTCCGACAAGCATCAATGGCATGGTCGATTTCGGACAGAACGAAGGAATCCGCGCTGCGGAGCTTCAGTCTGAGCAGCGGCGCGACAAACCGTTCGGCAGGCTTGTCAGCAATGAGATCGAAAACCCCGGTTGACACGATCTCATGCCCGAGTTCGAGGACAATCAAGCTTTCCATATCCTCATGGTTTAGGCCATCGAGTCCGCACAAAGCCTCGGCGCGGGTGGAGGCATCGGTGTCATCCAAGCGAGCCAACAAGGCCTGTCGGATGGCCGGGTTATCCCGGTTTTCCCGCCTCACATAACTCCCGATGCCGAAGGTCGCCCAATCCCGCACCTCGCTGTCAGGGTCTTCCATCAATTCCAGCAACATGGATTCCGCTTCAGACTCTTTGCGACCTCCCAAAGCGAGCGCGACCTGAAAGCGAATTTCGGCGTCCGGATGACGCCGAAAGCGATCAAATTTTCTGAGATCACCGGCCTGATGATGTCCAGCTGCAGACAATGCCTGGATCATGACGGTTGTGTCGGGATCATCAAGGAGGCGGTCAATGACCGAGACTGTCTGCTCATGGAAAGGCATGGAATGCGGATCGCCCGCCGTTCGGCCAAGTTGAGCGAGGATGGATATCCCAGCCGCGCGAAGAGCGGCTGACGATGAAAGGGTCCACGATTCTGCGGTTTGAAACACGATCATATCCGGTGAACGATGGAACATCCAAATGAATGCCCAATAAGCATCCTCTTCGAGAACAACTGGATACGGCTTTGCCAGGACCCAATCATGAAAGAGCGAGAGGATGGCTTCAACCGGCTCTCGCCGCATCAGCACGATCAATGCTTGGGCAAAATCCGTTGGTAGACCTCTTCCATTTTGCGAGCACTCATCAAGCGTTGAAAATACCGCGCTGAGCAACATTCGGGCGGCGATGGATGAGAAATCACTGCCAGACAAGCCAATCGCCTCGCCCATCAATGTCAGCGCGAGCCCCGTCTCGTCGGATCGACCGGCGGTCATTTGGAATGAAACACCCCCCTCTCCCTCGGCACTTGCCTCGCCCATCACCTGCACCACACGCCGCGCGATCGCAGGGGCTGGGTCGATCCATTCCACAGGCCAGGGGGCGAGCGCCCGGAGGCGATCGAGCAGCAGCGGATAATGCGTGCAGGCGAGAACAATTGTATCGGTGCGCCGCGCGCCGTTTTCGACAAAGCATGGCGCAATTTCAGCGGCGATCGCGTCATCCTCAAC
>JBOFZC010000154.1:0-17147 GCA_051654985.1 Rhabdaerophilum sp. | reverse complement strand
TCGATTTCGTCGGCTATTCTGTATTTCTGATTGAAAAACAATCAATCATTCAAAAACCGATCAAACATGAAACCTAGAAAGGTTAAAACATGTCTGGTGTTTTTGCTGCGCCCTTGCGATGGATCGTGTCCATTGGTTTTAGCGTTGTTATCATAATTACAAGTGTAATTGGATATTTAGCTTATTATGACGCCAAAAATTTGGCCGAACTCACGCATCGTTTGAAGCATCATACTTACACAATCGCAATTACTGTTCGTGATATTGAAAACAATACGATCAAGATGCATCGTGCGATGAAAGATGTTGCTCTCGCGAGGGATGCTGCAGGCGTTCAATTTGCCCGAGCAGAAGTGGACACATTCGAAAAACAGGCACTCGAGCTGTTTGAGCTGCTTTCGGAGCGATATTTGGGTTCGCGCGCCGATATCGACAACGCCAAACAGGCTCTGCTTGATTGGCGCCCCATTCGTGCCGAGATGATTGCCGCCCTTCTGGCGAATGATCGCGCAAAGGCCGTTGCGATCAACCAGGGGATAGCCGCCGCGCAGGTCAGGCGTGTGGAAGCGAATATCAGCATCATCAAGACGACCGCGAATACCAATGCGGATGTCTTCCAGAAGAACGCCGAGGCCGAGCGCGATTCATCGTTGTTCGAGATCGTGGTGATGGTTTCGTTTGCCGTTCTTATGGCGGTTTTTTGCGGGTTCATGACCGCCTACGCAATCCGAACGCCGATTGAACGCTTGCGCCAGGCCATGATCAGGCTTGCAAACAATGATCTCGAGACCTCGGTGCCATTCGCTCAAAACCGGAATGAGATCGGGAGCATGGCCAAAGCTGTTCTGGTTTTTAAAGAAAACGCCATTGAGCGCGAGCGTTTGCAGGCCGAGGCGATCCGCGAGCAGGAAGTGCGGGTCCGCCGCCAGTTTGCGCTGGAGCAGGCTATTTCCGCATTTGAGACGAGTGCTTTGGGCGTCATGAGCACGGTGGCCTCTGCGTCGACCGAGTTGGAAGCAGCCGCCGAGAGCCTGACCTCCTCGGCCGAGGAGACTTCGCTGCAATCGACCGCTGTGGCCAGCGCGGCAGAACAGGCTTCGGCCAATGTCCAAGGTGTTGCGGCGGCGGGTGATGAACTTTCCGCTTCAATCGGCGAAATTCTGCGTCAGGCTCAGGATTCCGGCACCATTGCCTCCAGGGCCGTACATGACGCTGCGGAGACCGATATCCGCGTTCAGGAGCTCGCCGCGGCTGCTGAAAAGATCGGTGAGGTCGTTCAATTGATCAACGGCATCGCCTCGCAAACGAATTTGCTCGCGCTGAACGCCACCATCGAAGCTGCGCGGGCCGGCGAGGCTGGCAAAGGCTTCGCAGTCGTCGCTGCCGAGGTGAAGGTTTTGGCCAACCAGACCACAAAGGCCACGAGCGAAATCGCCGCGACTGTCGCCAATATCCAGTCTGTGACGGATCAGACGATCGGTGCGATCCAGAATATTGCTGCAACGGTCGGCAAGCTTGATAAAATTGCAGGCTCCATCGCCGCCTCGATGGAAGAGCAGGGGCGTGCCACTGCAGAGATTGCCATCAATGTTCAGCAAGCGGCTCTCGGCACCAACGAGGTGTCATCGAGTATCGTGCATGTAACAGCGGCCGCGACATCCACGGGCACGGCTTCTGCGCAAGTGCTTGCGGCTGCTTCCGACCTCTCGCGGCAATCCGAAACCCTCAAGCTTGAAATGGATCGCTTCCTGGCCGCTGCCCGCGCGGCGTGAGGGGTCATCAAAACGGACTGAGCCCGACATGAGCCTACTCGTGGCAATCTATTCCTTACTGCGGTTGTATCCCGGCTTTTTTCACCACGTCTGCCCAACGCGCGATCTCGGCGGAGAACTTCTTGGCATGAGCGTCCGGTCCACGCTCACCCTCTGGGAATAGTTCAGTGCCGAGATCAATGAAGCGCTGGACAATCAGCGGATCAACAAGCGCCTTGCGCAGAGCGTCGTTCAGTTGAGCTGCGATGGGCGCAGGCAGACCTGCCGGCGCATATAGCCCGTGCCAGTTGGTGAGTTCAAACCCAGCAAGGCCGGCCTGATCAAGGGTTGGGATATCGGCAATCTGCGATACTCGCGTCAGCGATGTCACTGCAAAAGCCTTGGCTTTCTTTCCTTCGACATGCGGCAGCGCACTGGAAGTCTGCTCGCACAACAAATCCACATGCCCTGAGAGCAAATCCTGCACGCTTTGCGACGCACCACGATACGCGACCTGTGTCACTTCGGCGCCAATCGCGAGAGAAAACAGCGTTGCACAGAGATGCGAGCCGGCTCCTACGCCAGAATGCGCCATCGTCACCTTGCCGCTATTCGCTTTCACATGGGCGATGAGTTCCTGTGCGCTATTGGGTGGAAGATTAAGGCGCCCGGTGATCACGTAAGGGCCGGTATTGATCAGACCCAGCGGAATGAAAGCCTTTTGCGGATCATATTGCAGTTTTGAATAGAGCGAGGCGCTGCTGGCAATCGCCAAGTGATGAATGAGCAAGGTGTGCCCGTCCGGTTCGGCCTTGGCGAGGCGTGTGGCCCCCAGGGTTCCGCCTGCTCCACCAATATTCTCAATGATGATCTGCTGCCCCAACGTTTCGCTCATGTGCTTGCCGATGAGGCGGCCAAACGTGTCGGATGGACCGCCGGCGGCGAAGGGCACAATCAGCGTGATAGGCTTCGAGGGATATTTCGCCTGCGCGACGGCTGCCGATACCGAAAAAAGCAACGCAAAAAGAGTGCGGAAAAGAACGGACATCGGGCGCTCCATGACCTTATCGGGACAATGGGTGCAGTCAAAAGGCAGGGATGTAAAAAGTCGAGTCGAAACAGAACCAGCTCAACAACTCTCAATCAAACAGCGTCGAAACGCTTTCCTCACCAGCCGTGCGCTTGATCGCTTCACCCAGAAGCGAGCCAACAGAAATCACACGGATATTCTTCGCGACCCGCACCGCTTCGGTGGGCTGGATCGTGTCGGTGAGCACCAGTTCCTTGATCTTAGAGGCTGCGATGCGCGCCACGGCCCCGCCCGAAAGTACGCCGTGGGTGATATAGGCGTAAACGTCCTTCGCTCCCTTGGCCATCAGCGCATCGGCGGCATTGCAAAGCGTGCCTCCCGAGTCGACGATGTCGTCGACAAGGATACAGTGCCGCCCTTCGACATCACCAACGATGTTCATCACCTCGGACTCGCCGGCACGAGGGCGGCGCTTGTCGACGATGGCGATCGGCGCATTGATGCGGTTGGCGAGCGCGCGGGCGCGCACCACGCCGCCGACATCGGGGGAGACGACCATGACGTTCGAAACGTCCATCTTCTCCTTGATGTCGCGCACCATCACCGGCGCGCCGTAGAGATTGTCGACAGGGATATCAAAGAAGCCCTGGATCTGCCCGGCATGAAGATCGAGCGTCAGCACACGGTCGGCGCCAGCGCGGGTGATCAGGTTCGCCACGAGTTTGGCGGAGATCGGCGTGCGCGCTGCCGATTTGCGATCTTGCCTTGCATAGCCAAAATAAGGGATCACCGCCGTGATGCGCTTCGCGGAGGAGCGGCGCAAGGCATCGATGATGATCAGCAATTCCATCAGGTGGTCATTCGTCGGGGCAGAGGTCGATTGCAGGATGAACACATCCTCGCCGCGCACATTTTCCTGAATCTCGACAAAGATTTCCATGTCAGCGAAACGCCGGACCTGGCAGGCGGTGAGGGGCTGTCCGATATAGGCGGCAATCGCTTCCGCGAGCGGCCTGTTCGAGTTGCCCGCAACGAGCTTGATCTGATCCATGGCCACCCTCCGCATCTGCACGTGCTGCTAGCGCCTCTGGCGCGCGGGATCAACATGACAGGTGCATGACACAACAGCGCCTGTGCAAAAGCGTTACGAAAAACCTGCGAATGGTGAATGCGCGGGCGTCAGCTGACCTCTTCGGATGGGGTCGCAGCCACATCGCCACCCGTTGCGGGCTGGCCGGAGAGCTGGCGCGCGAGCGCATCGAGGCTCTGTCCCGCGACACGGCGCATCGCCGCATCGTCAAAGCCGGTCCAGCCCGCGCCCGACGAGGCCGGCACCAAGCCAGAGACGCGCGCAGCGCGATTGCGCCCATCGGCTGAGGTCTGAAGCACATAGGAAATCGCAGGCTGACCGTTCGGGCCGGCGAAGATATCGAGATAGGCCCGCAATTTCGAGGACGCGACCGGCGCATTGACCTCCGCAATGACGAAGCCGCGCGAGCGTGCTTCCTGCGCAAGAATCGCCGCAAAGCGCTGTCCCTGCTCGGAGGAGGGGCCGGATACATCGAGGATCGAAAGGGTCGCGGCGTCCGGCCGTATGCCCGTCAAGGGGGCTGTCGCGGTCATCGAGGGCGCGTTGCAGGCTGATACGAGGCCGGCGAGAAGCAGGCCCGCAAGGCCACGCAACAGGGAAGGGCGAACTATTTTGGCCATGGTAGGCTCCGGTATGGTCAATGGTTTCTTAATGCCGGGCGAGCGCGAAGCAAAGCCCTGGCATCGTCAGGAGCGTGACGTGGTTAACGCGCTCAGGCTTTGCGGAATCAGCCGAAGCTGCCTATCTCTCTCCCGATGAGCGGACGCAAACCCTCCCCGGATGAGCCAGTTGTCACCTTCGAGGATGACCTCGATGACGAGGATCGTCTCTTGGCGGATGGACCCGATGTTTCTCCGCCTGAGGTGATGCTCGATTTGGCGGATCTGCCCGGGCGTCTTGCAACGGGCATGGCGGTGATCCGCAAGTTCTGGGAGACTTTGCCGGGTTTGCCGGGTGTCTACCGAATGATCTCGGTTTCCGGCGAAGTGCTCTATGTGGGCAAGGCACGGAACCTCAAGGCGCGTGTCTCGTCCTATGCGCGCGGTGATGCACCCAACAATCGCATCGCGCGGATGATCGCCGAAACGGTGCATATGGAATTCGTGACCACAGCCAGCGAGAACGAGGCGCTGCTGCTGGAAGTCAACCTCATCAAGCAGCTCCAGCCGCGCTACAATGTGCTGATGCGGGACGGGAAATCCTTTCCCTTCATCCTGATCTCGGGTGATCATGCAGCACCGCAGATCGTCAAACATCGGGGTGCACGCAACCGGAAGGGAAGCTATTTCGGTCCCTTCGCCGCGCCGAGTGCTGTGAACCGCACGCTCAACACGCTCCAGCGTGCTTTCCTGCTGCGCTCATGCGCGGATTCAGTTTACGAGAACCGCACGCGACCCTGCTTGCTGTTTCAAATCAAGCGCTGCTCGGCGCCCTGCACTGGTGAGATCAGCCGCGAGGGCTATGCGGAGCTGGTGCGCGAGGCGAAGGATTTCCTGGGCGGAAAAAGTCAGGCCGTTCAAAAATTGCTCGCAAGCCAGATGCAGGAGGCCTCGGACGAGTTGGAATTTGAGCGCGCCGCGCAATTGCGCGACCGGATTTCAGCGCTTTCCGCCGTTTCTGCGCATCAGCAGGTGCATACGGCACAGGTGGCGGAAGCGGATGTCTTTGCCATCCATGCCGAAGCCGGACAATTCTGTGTGGAGGTGTTTTTCTTCCGCACCCACCAGAATTGGGGCAACCGGGCGTTCTTCCCGCGTGCGGATCGTAGCATGGAGCCGGCAGAAGTCCTCGGTGCATTCCTCGGGCAATTCTACGACGAGCGGCCGGCGCCGCGGCTCGTGCTCCTGAGCCATGATGTCGAGGATCGCGCGCTGCTCGCCGATGCCTTTTCCTTCCGTGCCGGCTACAAGGTCGAGATCGCTGTGCCCCAACGTGGCGAGAAGCGTGACCTTGTCGAGCACGCGCTGACCAATGCCAAGGAGGCATCCGGGCGGCGCTTGAGCGAAACGGCGGGGCACGAAAAACTGCTCGAAAGCTTGGCAACTACCTTCGGGCTCGCGGCACCGCCCCGGCGCATTGATGTGTTCGATAATTCGCACATTATGGGCACGAATGCGGTGGGCGCGATGATTGTTTCCGGCCCACGCGGCTTCTCGAAAACCCATTACCGCACCTTCAACATCCGATCCGAGGATATAACCCCGGGCGATGATTTCGGCATGATGCGGGAGGTTTTGCACCGACGCTTCTCGCGGCTAGCGAAGGAGAGCCCCCGCGAAGAGATGCCGGATGACCCCGAATCCGTCCCCGCATGGCCTGATCTCGTGCTGGTTGATGGCGGCAAGGGCCAGTTGGAAGCCGTTCGAGGTGTGCTCGCGGAACTCGGGATCAGCGATCTCCCGCTGGTTGGCGTCGCCAAAGGGCCGGATCGCGATGCGGGACGCGAAACCTTCGTCATGCCCGGGCGCGAGCCCTTCCGGCTGCCGCCGCGCGACCCGACGCTCTATTTCATCCAACGCCTACGCGATGAGGCGCATCGCTTCGCCATCGGCACGCATCGCGCGAAACGCAAGAAAGCCTTTGTGCAGAACCCACTTGATGAAATCACGGGTGTTGGCCCGCGGCGCAAGCGGGCGCTGCTCTTGCATTTTGGCACCGCAAAAGCGGTCAGCCGCGCCTCGTATGAGGATCTTGCGCGCGTCCCCGGCATCAATGAGGCCACTGCGCGGCTGGTTTACGATCACTTCAACGAGGGCGGGCGATAGAGTGGTGGCAAAATCTCTCACGGGATTGCTGTCCGCGAGGCTTGACCGGCCTCGCCTCACATGGTGCTAAAAGGGTATGGCCTCGTTCCCTCGCAAGATGCGCCCGCTCTCTTTGCCAAATGTGCTCACTTATGGGCGCATTCTGGCCATCCCCGTTGTGGTCGCCTTGCTGTTCTGGCCGGGTGACCCTGTGATGCGCTGGTATGCGCTGGCAATCTATACCGCTGCAGGCGTGACCGACTATCTCGATGGCTATCTCGCCCGTCTCTATGATGAGCAATCCTCGCTGGGGCGCATGCTTGACCCGGTCGCCGATAAGCTTCTCGTCGCGGCCTGCCTGCTGATGCTGGTCGCGGACAATACGATCCGGTCCTGGTCGATCTGGGCCGCCATCGTAATCCTTAGTCGCGAGATTTTGGTCTCAGGGTTGCGCGAGTTTCTGGCAGAGGTGAAGGTGTCGGTGCCGGTTTCACGGCTCGCCAAATGGAAAACCGCCATGCAGCTGGTCGCCGTCGGCTTTCTTATCGCGGGCCCGGCAGGGGATGCCTTGCTCCCACCGGACTGGACACGCCTGATTGGTCTTGCGCTTCTATGGGTTGCAGCGATCCTGACGCTTGTCACCGGCTATGATTATATGAAGGCCTCGATCCAACATCTGGTGGTCGAAGACGAGCGCTAGCCAAGAGGCTTTTATGAAGGTTCTCTATTTCGCCTGGTTGCGTGAGCGCATCGGCAAGCCCGAGGAAGAAATCACTTTCCCGGTCTCGGTATCGAGCGTGCGCGAGGCCATGGCGCATCTTGCGGGGCTCGGCGAGGAATACGCATACGCTTTTGAAAACCCTGGCATTATCCGCGCCGCTCTGGATCGTCGTCACGTGCCGCCGGAAACGCTTCTGGGGAGCGCGCGCGAGATCGCTTTTTTCCCGCCCATGACCGGGGGTTGAGTCATGTCTGATCTCAAAATTCGCGTACAAGTTGAAAATTTCGATTTGAACGAAGAAGTTAACCGCGTCAGCGCCGGGAGAATGGACATAGGTGCGATTGTCACCTTTACAGGCCTGTGTCGTAGCGAAAAAGGAGCGCTGACGGCGCTAGAACTGGAGCATTACCCTGGGATGGCAGAGGATGAGTTGCGTCGTGTTGCCGACGAAGCTCTGCGCCGTTGGCCTCTCGACGGCGTAACTGTCATCCATCGTTACGGAAAGCTTATTCCCGGCGAACCCATCGTTTTGGTGCTCACGGCCTCTGCTCATCGTCAGGCTGCATTCGATGCAGCTAACTATCTGATGGATTATCTAAAAACGCGCGCGCCGTTTTGGAAAAAAGAACACAACCGCGATGATTTGGCCGGAGATTGGGTGGCGGCCAAAGAGGCGGATGATCGCGCGGCGGATCGCTGGTAGACTGGTCGCAACTGCAACTGTTTCGAATGCCGCTTTGCGAATTAACCAGAAATTCGAACTTGAAGTTGTATTCATTCAATATCGAATTTTCAGGATTGAACCGAGCCATGTTACGCCGAATGACCGATACGCCCCAGACTGCCAAAAAGGCACAAAAGGAGCTGCGAGTCCTCGTCGTGGATGACACGATCGTCATCCGCGGAGCCATCCGCGCGGCTCTCGACAAACTTGATCGCCCCATCACAGTCATTGAAGCTGCTGCTGGCGATGAAGCCCTCGCCATCATGAAGCGCGCGCCTGTTGACATCGTTTTTTGCGATATTCATCTGCCCGGCCTGTCCGGTCCCGAGGCTCTGGCTCATGCCTATGCCTTGCAGGAGCGTCCGCCCTTTATGGTGATGATGTCGTCCATGAAATCGGATGCCGCGCGCAAGATCGGCCAGCAATTGCGGGTCTATGAATTTTTGCAAAAGCCCTTCCGCACCTCGGATGTGCTGAACGCGATCGAGGCTTATGACCGCCTCAACCGCCCAACTCGAGCTCTGCTGGTGGATGACAGCGGCACTGCACGCAAACTCATGCGGCGCATTCTCGAGCGCTCCCAATTCAAGCTTGAAATCCAAGATGCCGAAAGCGGGGAGCAGGCGCTGCAACTTGCCGGCCTCACTGATTTCGACGCGATTTTCCTCGATGCCAATATGCCTGGCATGAGCGGTCCCGAGACTGCAGGCCATTTGCTGCGCGCCAATCCGCGTACGCAAATTATCATGGTCTCGACCGAACAGCAGATGTCGCTGATCCGCTCGTCGCAATACTCAGGTGCTTTCGCGTTTCTCTCGAAGCCCTTCGAGCCTTCCGATGTTGATGCGGTGCTGCACACGGCGTTCTCGATCCGGGCGCCAAGCCTCGCCAAGCCGAGTCACGCAATCTATGCCGATAGCGGGAATTCCAGTGTGGAGCTTCCCAAGAAGGCGATGGCCTGAGCGAGCCAGTCGACGCAAAAAAGGGCGCGAAATCCGCGCCCTTTATGTTTTTGGTTCGAGACGAACCAACCCTCAGCCAGCCCCAACTTCGTTGACGTAATCCTGCATCAGCGTCGCACTGATATTGCCGGGCTGGAAATTGTAGGGTCCGATTTCCGAGACTGGCGTCACTTCGGCCGCCGAGCCGGTAATGAAGCACTCGACAAAGCTCGGAAGCTCATCGGGCATGATCCGCCGTTCGATCACCTCGAAGCCGCGGCGCTTGGCGAGGTCGATCACCGTGCGCCGCGTGATGCCATCGAGGAAGCAATCCGCCATCGGGGTGTGAATTGCGCCGTCCTTCGTGAAGAAGATGTTGGCGCCTGTGCATTCGGCAACTCGGCCTTGCCAGTCGAGCATCATGGCATCGGCATAGCCCCGCTTTTCAGCGCGGTGCTTCGAGAGCGTGCAGATCATGTAAAGGCCCGCGGCCTTGGCATGAACCGGCGCGCAGGCCGGGTCAGGGCGGCGATATTCGGCGATGTCGAGCTTGATCCCCTTCATCTTGGTGGCAGGGTCGAACATCGACGGCCAGTTCCAGGTCGCGACCGCGACATGAATGCGGTTATGTTGGGCGGAAACCGCCATCATTTCCGAGCCGCGGAAGGCAACCGGGCGGATATACTGATCACCGCCACCATTGAGATCGACGATCTGGCGCTTCGCCGCCTCGATCTCCTCGATTGAATAGGGGATCACCATATCCATGATCTCAGCGGAGGCGATCAGGCGTTCGGTGTGCTCGCGGCTCTTGAAGATCTTGCCCTTGTAGGCTCGCTCACCTTCGAAAACGGAGGAGCCATAATGCAGACCATGCGTGAGGATATGAACCTTTGCATCGACCCAGGGAAGAACCTCCCCGTTCATCCAGATAAAGCCGTCGCGTTTGTCGAAAGGGATGATTGTGGGGGTCTGCGACATGGTTTTTTTCCTCGTTGCATGCAAATCGCGACGGGGTTCTGGCGGATTGTTTTTATCCGCGCAAGCAATTTTATTGCGCGTCAACATCCCGCTTTTCAGAACCGAAAGGGTTCAACAGTGTCTTTCATGCTCAAAAAACCGCGTAAGCGAACTTTCATTGCGCAAAAGGCGGCTTGACGGGTAACAATCCGTCTGAAATATGTCAACAACATTGACATAATTTTGTGTCGCCTCCGAATGCGAGTCTGCAGAAAAAGAGCGTTTCGGATGAGCGGCCGTTTTTGAAGGCATCATGACATCATCCCCGGCCAAACCACTGAGCGGACACGCGGCACCTGAGCCTTCGAACAGCAAGGATGAGCCAGGCAGCGCGCCGGATTTTGAGCTGATCGAGCTCTTGTTTTTTGCCTATCGCGATTTTGTGGGCGAGCCGGATCGATTGCTCGAAAAGCATGGTTTTGGCCGCGCGCATCATCGTGTCGTGCATTTCGTGAACCGAAACGAGGGCCTCACGGTGGCCGAACTGCTCGACATTCTCGAGATCACCAAGCAGAGCCTTGCGCGCGTCCTGAAAGATTTGATCAACGGCGACTTCATCGAGCAACGCTCCGGTCTGGAAGATCGTCGGCAGCGCCTCTTGTTTCTGACGCCGAAAGGCAAGTTGCTGGCCGATCAGCTCGTGGGCATGCAAAGCCGTCGTATATCTCGCGCGATTGCGGAGGCCGCGCCCGATTCACGCGGCCTAATCGCGAAATTCCTTGCTGAACTGATCGACCCTGAGCGGCCGGCGCTGGCGCCCGAGCGCGTAACAGGCAGAACAATCTGACGCCTGCGCTGGATTTTAAACGGAATTCCGGCGAATATTTCCGCCATGCACAAGATCGCCGTCACCGACGATTCGCCCCATCTGCTCATCGTCGATGACGACGACCGCATCCGTGCCCTGCTGTCGCGGTTTCTCGCCGAGTATGGCTACCGCGTCACCACCGCCGACAATGCTGCCGAGGCACGCGCACGGATGACGGGGTTCGTCTTCGATCTCATTGTCCTCGATGTGATGATGCCCGGCGAAAGCGGCATCGAATTCGCTCGGACGTTGCGTCAGCATTCGAGTATCCCGATCTTGATGCTTACGGCCCGAGCTGAAATTGAGGATCGTCTCTCAGGGCTTCGGGTTGGGGTCGATGATTACCTCACGAAGCCCTTCGACCCGCGTGAATTGTTGCTCCGCATCTCGTCCATTCTGCGGCGTGTCGCGGCACCTCCGCCGCCCAAAGTGACCGAAGAACCCGAGAGTGTGCGCTTCGGCCCCTTCCTGTACCATCTCGCGCGCGGCGAATTGCGCAAGGACGACGAGCCCGTGCGCCTCAGCGAGCGCGAGCGAGAAATCCTGCGCCTGCTCGCCAATGCCAATGGCGAGACCTTGCCGCGCGAAGCGCTTGCCGAAACCGCGAACGCGGCCAATGAACGCACTATTGATGTCCAGATCAACCGCTTGCGCCGCAAACTGGAGGTCGACCCCTCGAACCCCGTGCATCTGCAGACTGTGCGCGGCATTGGCTACCGGCTGGTGATCGAGCGATGAGCCGGCTGGCGCGCGGCTTTACATTCCTCTGGAGCGGGATTGTCTGGCTGACATCCGTTCTGCCGCCGATTCTCCGCGGGTTGTGGCGAGTTTTGCGTTTTGCGGGTCTCCTGATTTGGAAACCACTGGCCTGGCTTTCGCAAAGCCAGCCCGTTCAAGCCCTGGTCCGTCCGGTGAAAGCGCTAGAAGTGCGCATCGGGCACAGCCTCAACCGCATCCTGCCAAAGGGGCTCTACACCCGCGCGCTCCTTATCATCATCATGCCGATGGTTCTGCTTCAAACCGTTGTCGCTTATGTGTTCATGGAGCGGCACTGGCAATCGGTCACGTCGCGCCTGTCACAGGCGCTAAGCCAGGATATAGCCGCGCTGATCGAGGTCTATGAACAATTTCCCGGCGAGATGGGCACGCGCACCATCACCCGGATCGGCGAGCAGCGTCTAGGCCTCGATATTGAGTTCCTGCCGGCCGAGCCGCTGCCTCCCCCCCTGCGCAAGCCGTTTTTTGATATCCTGGATCAGGCTCTCTCGACTGAATTGAGTTTACGGCTGAAAAAGCCGTTCTGGATCGATACGGTGGGTCGCTCGAACCTTGTCGAAATTCGCGTTCAGCTCGACACCAGCATCATGCGCATCATCGCGCGGCGCAGTCAGGCCTATGCTTCAAATTCGCATATCTTTCTGGCGTGGATGGCTGGCTCGTCGTTTGTGCTGATCGGCGTCTCTGTGATCCTGCTGCGCAACCAGATTCGCCCTATCCTCCGGCTCGCCGAGGCAGCGGAAGATTTCGGCAAGGGGAGGGATGTGCAGTTCCGCCCCCGGGGTGCGCGCGAGGTGCGCCGTGCGGGCATCGCCTTCCTGGAGATGAAAAGCCGCATTGAGCGCGCCATCGAACAGCGCACGACCATGCTCAATGGTGTGAGCCATGATCTGCGCACTATTCTCACGCGCTTTCGCCTGTCGCTCGCTTTTCTTCCCGAGAATGTAGAAGTCGAGGATATGAAACGCGATGTCGACGAGATGAGCCGGATGCTCGATGCCTATCTCGCCTTTGCGCGTGGCGAAGCGGCCGAGAGCCCCGAGCCGACCGATATCCGGGGACTGATTGAAACCTTCAAAGCCGATGCCGAACGTTCCGGGCATTTCACATCGCTCGATATCGAGGGTGACCCGGTGGTGAAAGTGCGTCCGCAGGCCTTTCGGCGCCTTTTGGGCAATCTCGTTTCGAACGCGGCGCGCTACGGCGATCGCATCGAAATTCGGGCCATTCATGATGATAAATATCTCACGATCACCGTCGATGATGACGGGCCGGGTATCCCGCAGGAGAGCCGTGAGGAGGCTTTCAAGCCCTTCCTGCGGCTCGACGCCTCGCGCAATCAGGACCATTCCGGCACAGGCCTTGGTCTCGCGATCGCGCGCGATATCGCCCGTGGGCATGGCGGCGATGTGATGCTCGAGGATAGCCCCCTTGGGGGATTACGGGCGCGAGTGAGGGTGCCGGCCTAGAACAGCCTGCCACCCAGCGGCACGTCGCGCTCTGGCGTCACCAGCACCACTTCGCCCGCTTCATCCGGAAAGCCGAGGGTGAGCACTTCCGACATGAACTTGCCGATCTGACGCGGCGGGAAATTCACCACCGCCGCCACATGACGACCCATCAAGGCTTCCGGCGAGTAATGCTTGGTGATCTGCGCCGAAGAGCGCCTTGTGCCGAGCGGCCCGAAATCGATCGTGAGCTTGTAGGCGGGCTTCCTCGCTTCGGGAAACGCCTCTATCGCGATGATCCGACCGACGCGAATATCGACCTTCATGAAATCATCGAACACAATGGGCGGCGCAAAGTCGTTGGCTTCAGAAATCATGCTTTTCAAGCGGCATCACGCGGGCTGATCGGCTCGTTTGCAGGACGTGCCCTGCGTTTGGCATCGCAGGCCGCGCGCATGAAGCCTCGGAACGGAGCGGCAAGGCGGTTTAACCCCTCCGCCTGCTTCAGCACCCATTCGCCGCGTGAGAGTTCCTTGTCGAGCACGGCCATGGTTTTGGTCAGCGCCGGGTCTTCCTCATCAAGGAAAGTCTTGAAGGCGCGGGCAAAGACCACGATTGCGCCCTGAACCTTCATTGCGCCCATCGCCCCGCTGGTCTCGATACCTGCGGCCTCCAACATGTAGCGCCAGGAATTCAGACCCTGCTGATTGAGCGCGAGCAGCCCAAGGGGATCGCGCTCCATGCCGCGCGTGATGGAGCGGAGAGCGTCACGATAAGGCAGCAGCGCATCGAAACGGCGCATCATCACATCGAGCACGCGCTCGCGCGGCGCCTCGTCGGCCATGTCTTTGCCCGTGCCGTCCAGTACGACGCGATCGATACGGCGAACGAAACTACCGAGCAGCGCGCCTTTGGAGGGAACGAGGTCGCGCATTTCCCCAAGCGACAGATCCGCTTTTTCGGCGATCGCAGAGAGCGAAATCGTATCCCAGGATTCTTCCGCAGCCAGCGCCATCAGCGCCTCAATCGCGCGGTTGCGCGGATCGCCTTTCGGAGTTTCGGGTGTGGTGGAAGCGGGCTTCTTGGCCATGGGCATGCTCCTCGTTTCCGTTTGGGCTTTCAAATAAGGTAGGATCACTTGGTTCAGCTGCAAGGCTTGACTAGCCGGAAAGCGCTTTCGCGCGCGCTTCAGCCGCAGCGACGGTGCGTGTGATCAACCCAGAAAGTCCGTCCTCGGCCATCAGCACCTCAAGCGCCGCGGCGGTGGTGCCGCCAGGCGATGTCACGTTCTTGCGTAGGGTTTCGGGTGTGGTTCCGGCCTCCTGGAACAGCAATTCGCCGGCCCCTTCAATGGTCGCGCGAGCGAGACGCATCGCGATGGTTGGTTCGAGACCCAAATTCTCGCCCGCTGTCGCAAGCGCTTCGACGAGATGGAATACATAGGCCGGGCCGGAGCCGGAAACGGCTGTCACGGCATCGATCAAACCCTCGTTCGCAACCCATTCGAGCCGACCCGTGGTTTCAAGAAGCCGCGTAACCATCGCGAGATCGGCGTCATCAAGCGCGTCCGTGGCATATGCTCCGGTAATCCCACGCCCGATTGCGGCGGGTGTATTCGGCATGGCTCGCACGAAGCGCTCTGTAAAGGGCAACCGGCGCGCGATATCGCCAATGGATTTCCCAGCCATGATTGAGACGATGACACTCTCGCTCGCCAGCCAGGGCGCGATGGCCGGGGCGGCGGCATCGAGCATCTGCGGCTTCACAGATACCAGCACCAGTTTCGCTTTGAGCGATTGTGAAGGGTTGAGCGCGAAGCCGTGCTGCTTCTGCATGGTCATCAATGTTTCGGACGGATGAGGTTCCACCACCGCGATGGCGCTTGCCGGCCATCCGCCTGCCAACGCGCCGGCCAGCATCGCGCCGCCCATTTTTCCGCAGCCGAAAATCAAGAGGTCGGGTGTGGATCGGGTCATGGGCGGCCATCCAAATGAAAAAGGCGGGTTTAGCCCCGCCTTGTCTCATGCGATCTTGAACGCAGCAAGATCAGGCTTCGCCGGCTGTCTCGAACAGAATGGTCTCCATCGCCTCGCTGGCGCTTTTGCCGGCCCAGACGACGAACTGGAAGGCCTGGAAATATTTCTCGCAAGCTTCCACGGCCACCTTGATCAAGGCTTCGCATTGGTCGGGCATCGGCGGTGTGCCGCCCGAGAGCAGCAGCGAGTGGCGGAACATCACGGCGTTTTCCACGGTCCAGAGATCGAAATGCCCCACCCACATCTGTGCATTCACGCGCCCGATCAGCTGCGCGATCTCGGACTTGCGCCGCTCGGGCACCTTGAGATCGAAAGCGCATGCGAGGTGCAAGGCCTCGACATCATCAAGCCATGTGAAGCTCACGTGATAGTCGCACCAGCTGCCGCTGATCGCGATGGAAATCTCGTCCTGATCGTCGCGTTCGAAGGCCCAGGAATGTCGCGAAGCGATCTGCTCGATGAGATCGACCGGATGTTCCTGTCTCCCGCCTTCTGTGCCGAGCAAGTCCATTCTGCGTCCCTTCATGCCTGTCTGCGGGCATAGAAAAGCCGTTCTGCCGCAATGAAGATTGCGACAGCGTGCTCTCCACGCCGAACCCGAGAAAACTTTTACGCTCACTGGCTTTTCGCGAAATCCATCGCGCGCCGACGCGTACCGAGACTGAGCGAACCCACTGAAATCAGACCGCGAATCACCCTGACACGAAACTAGCATGGCTAGATTCGTCCTGTCCTCCTGAATTTTTGCAGGAGTTCGGAATTGCGTCGGGCGTGTTCGTGGTCGCCTTCCGCGCCCGCTTCATCACGATGAACGTCTGGGATTACGGTTCAGGATTCGCGGGGACACCACAACCGCGATAGGGCGAGTGATCCACAGCCGTCTCAGGATTTCCACAGAAGCCGGACGCGACGCTCGTTGGGGCTCACTTTTTCGCGGCGAGTTTTTCCTCGAGAGCCGCGATGCGCTTCACGAGCGCCTCGTTTTCATCGCGGGCGAGGATCGCCATTTCACGCACGGCCTCGAACTCCTCGCGTGCCACAAAATCGCTGTCGCGCAGAATGCGCTCGATCTGGCTTTTGGCGAAGCTGTCGGCCTCACGGCCCACGCCCTGCGCAACGCCGATCGCGCCAGTCATGACGCGGGAGAGTTCATCGAGAAGGCGGCTCGGGGGTTCACGCATGGCACGCTCCATCGGATCTGAAACTTTATCGCCGTTCACCTAGCACGGGAGCCCGCCTTTGGTTAGACAGTTTCTCGCGTTGCCTCGAACCTCTGAAGGGCCGAATGCTGTTTCCCGAGTTCGATCCCGTCGCCTTTTCGATCGGGCCCTTCGCGGTGCGCTGGTACGCGCTCGCCTATATTCTCGGTCTGATGGCGGGCTGGCATTATGCGCGGCGGCTCGCTGCGAATGCCCGCCTCTGGCCTCATGGCCTGAAGGCTCCCTCTGGTGAACAGCTCGATGACCTCCTGCTCTATGCAGCATTTGGTGTGGTGATTGGCGGAAGGCTCGGTTTCTGCCTTTTTTATCATCCCGGCTATTTTCTTAGCCATCCCTTGGAAATTCTCACAGGCATCCGCGAGGGCGGCATGTCGTTTCATGGCGGATTGTTCGGTGCGGCGATCGGCGTCCTGATCTGGGCGAAGAGGTGCGGGCTGGAGCCGCTGGCTATGCTCGATATCGCGGCGGTGGTCGCCCCGATCGGGCTGCTGCTCGGGCGGGTCGCGAATTTCGTCAATGCCGAGCTTTGGGGCCGGGTGACGGATGTTTCCTGGGGCGTGATCTTCCCGCGTGGCGGGCCGCTGCCGCGCCATCCGAGCCAGCTCTATGAAGCAGCGACCGAGGGGCTGCTGCTGCTGCTCGTGCTCGCTATTCTGGTGCGGAGAGATGGTTTTTCTCATCCAGGTCGCCTCGCGGGTGTGTTCGGGCTGGGCTATGCGCTCTCGCGGATATTTTGCGAGTTTTTCCGCGAACCCGATCGGCATCTCGGTTTTCTCTACGGTGGATGGCTCACCATGGGCATGCTGCTCTCGGTGCCGATGGCACTGATCGGGCTGT
>JBOFZC010000153.1:0-5458 GCA_051654985.1 Rhabdaerophilum sp. | reverse complement strand
TTTCGACATTCTCGCGAAATTCCACCTCGATGACACCAACGATATCGGCCATTTCGTCGCCAACAAGGTGCAAGTGATCTCCGGCATTCAGGACACCCAGACGGTGATTACGTTCAAGGCATTTTGAGGGGACGCCCCGAAGGGAGCTTGCGCTACTCGTCCCCCGTTAGCCCTTATTTCCGCAAATCCGGCGGCACCGCTTCGGCTTCAAGCTGCGCCAGCGCCTCTTTGAGCGTCACGGTCGTCTGCGCCTGGCTGCCGAGCCGGCGAATGGTCACCGTTTGCTCTTCCGCCTCGCGTTTGCCGACCGCGAAGATCACCGGAACCTTGGCGAGCGAATGCTCGCGCACCTTGTAGCTGATCTTCTCGTTGCGAAGGTCAGCCCGCGCGCGGAGCCCCGCCGCGAAACAGGCCTCGGTCACGGCCTCCGCATAGGCATCGGCCTCGTTGGTGATCGGGCAGACGACGATCTGCTCGGGCGCCAACCAGAGCGGGAAATGCCCGGCATAGCTCTCGATGATGATGCCGAGAAAGCGCTCGAGGCTGCCAACGATGGCGCGATGCACCATCACCGGCTGCTTCTTCTCGCCATCCGAGCCAATGTAGAAGGCACCGAAGCGCTCGGGCAGGTTGAAATCCACCTGCGTCGTGCCGCATTGCCAGTCGCGGCCAATTGCATCGCGCAGGGTGTATTCGAATTTCGGCCCGTAGAACGTGCCTTCACCCTCGTTGATGCCGGTTTTGATCGCACCGTTCGATTCCGCCGCCATGCGCGAGAGCGCTTTGCGCAGGATAGCCTCGGCATGGTCCCACATCGCATCGGTGCCGACGCGCTTCTCGGGCCGGGTCGCGAGTTTCACCACCACCTCGGTGAAGCCGAAATCGCGATAAACAGACATCATCAGATCGTTGATCTTCAGGATTTCGGCTTCGAGCTGCTCCTCGGTGCAGAAGACATGCGCATCGTCCTGCGTGAAGCCGCGCACGCGCATGAGGCCATGCAGCGCGCCCGAGGCCTCATAGCGATGCACCACGCCAAATTCCGCGATGCGGATCGGCAGATCGCGATAGCTCTTGAGGCCATGTTTGAAAATCTGCACATGCCCGGGGCAATTCATGGGTTTCAGCGCGAAAACCTTCTGCTCCGCCGCTTCATCCTGCGGGTTCATGAAGGCATAGGCGGATTTCACCGCGAACATGTTCTCCTGATACCAGCCCCAGTGACCAGAGGTCTCCCAGAGAGATTTATCCAGCACCTGCGGGGCATTCACCTCCTCATAATCGCGGCGGATGCGCCGGCGATTGTAGGAAATGAGCTGCTGGAACATCGTCCAGCCCTTGGAATGCCAGAACACTGTGCCCGGCCCCTCATCCTGGAAGTGGAAGAGGTCCATTTCGCGGCCCAAGCGCCTGTGATCGCGCTTCTCGGCTTCCTCAAGCTGATGGAGGTAAGCGTCAAGCTCCTCTTGCTTCGCGAAAGCCGTGCCGTAGAGGCGCGTGAGCATGGGGTTGTTCGAATCCCCACGCCAATAGGCACCCGCGACCTTCATCAGCTTGAAGGCCGTACCAACTTTGCCGGTCGAAGTCATGTGCGGGCCGCGGCAGAGGTCGATCCACTGGCCCTGCTTATACATTTTCAGCGTCTGATCCGGCGGAATGGCATCCACCAGTTCCACCTTGAACGCCTCGCCCTTGGCGCGGAAAAACTCCTTCGCCTGATCGCGCGTCCATTCCTCCTTGGTGAAGGCGGCATCGCGACCGATGATCTCGCGCATCTTCTTCTCGATGGCGGGGAAGTCTTCCGGCGTGAATGGTGTCTCGCGCGCGAAATCGTAATAGAAACCGTTCTCGATCACCGGGCCAATGGTCACCTGCGTGCCGGGCCAAAGCTCCTGCACCGCTTCGGCGAGCACATGCGCGCAATCATGGCGGATGAGTTCCAGCGAGCGCGGGTCTTCGCGGTTCAGGAACTCGATTTTCCCATCGCGCGGGATGGGGTCGGCGAGGTCACAGACCACACCATCGAGCGCCATCGCGACCGTGCGCTTCAGCAGCGAGGGCGATATGCCGCCCGCAATGGCCGCTCCGGTGATGTCTTTGGGAAATTGGCGCGCCGCGCCATCGGGGAAGGTGAGCGTAATCGTCATGTCTTGTCTCCTGCCCACTCCCGCCAACTGCGCGGGTAGGCTTTTGCTTGCTCAATCGCTCCGCGGGGTGCGAAGCATGGATTGGGTCGGTGTGTCATTCACTCCGCGCCACAAACCGTAGCGCCACGGCCTATACCAGCGCGCCTCGTGGGGCAATTCCTCACAGACAAAATCAAGGCCCGAGGTCCCGCCCGGTCGGCAACGACACATGCGCGCGAAACCCATCCAGCCCCCGGGCCATATCCCGTGTTTCTCCACCGCCTCGATCATGTATTCCGAGCAGGATGGCATATGCCGGCACGTGCGGCCCATGAACGCCGAGAGCGTGTAGCGGTAGAGATAAACCGGCGCGAGGAAGAGGCGGCGGGCAAAGCGCAATTTATTCCGCCGCCACTTTGCGCTTGGCCTCGATCTGGCTGATCGCATCGACCACGGCATCAAAGGTGAGCAGGGTTGAAGCGTGCCGCGCCTTGTAATCGCGCACGGGTTCGAGCACGCGCAAATCCTCCCATTTGCCGGTCGGGGGCGCGCCATTCTCCTTAAGCATGCGGCGAACGACATCGCGGATCTCGCGCAGCTCACTCGCAGTCGAACCGACAACATTGCGCGCCATGATGGAGCTTGACGCTTGGCCCAAAGCGCAGGCCTTCACCTCGGCCGCAAAATCGCTGACGACATCGCCCTGCATGGACAGATCAACCGTTACGGTCGAGCCGCAGAGCTTGGAATGTGCGGTTGATGTGGCATCGGGCATAGCCAAACGCCCCTGACGAGGAATGTCAGCCGCGAGTTCCAGAATGCGCCGGTTATACATCTCATCGAGCATGCTCAGAAGATAGTCGCCTCACACGTTGATTTCCACCCGGCGGATCACTGCGGGAGCAAAAATAAATCCGACATATCGCCGCATCCGGAGCATAATTTGGGGCGTAACTGCATCTGAACACAACAAAAGGAGAGGCCCCATGGACGCCGTGGTTAAGCCCTTAAGGCCCGCGCTTGCCCCTCGCCCGGTCGAGCGACCCTCGCGTGCCGAGGCAGAAGCTGCGGTGCGCACGCTGATCGCCTGGGCCGGGGATGACCCCACCCGTGAAGGCCTTCTGGAAACGCCGAAGCGCGTTGTGAAGGCCTATGAAGAGCTCTTCCAGGGCTACGGCATGGATGCTTCGGAAGCGCTTCAAAAAATCTTCCGCGATGTTGAGGGTTATGACGACCTCGTGCTGGTGAAGGACATCCCCTTTCACTCGCATTGCGAGCACCACATGGTGCCCTTCTACGGTGTGGCGCATATCGCCTATTACCCACAGGATGGGGTTGTGGGTCTCTCGAAGCTCGCGCGGGTTGTCGAAACCTTCGCGCGCCGCCTGCAGACGCAGGAAACCATGACCGCCGAGATCACCCAATCCATTCAGGAAGCCCTGCATCCGCGCGGCATCGCGGTGGTGATCGAGGCCGAGCATATGTGCATGACCATGCGCGGCATCCAAAAACCCGGCGCCTCGACCACGACCTGTCAGTTCACCGGCGTCTTCCGAGACGACCCGGCCGAGCAGGTGCGCTTCTTCACATTGCTCAATTCCGGCAAGCGGGGCTGAAGCGCCCCTCGCTTGACCGCGCCAAGATCGGGGGGCATTGGTGGCGTCATGTGGACGCCCTCAACCCCTTTCGCGCCGCCGGGAACCAAGCTTGAGCTTGAAGAAGGCACGCTGCTGACCCCCAAATTCAACGCAGATGGCTTGATCACCGTCATCACGCTCGATCACGCCTCGGGCGAGGTGCTGATGCTCGCGCATATGAACGCCGAGGCGCTCTCGCGCACGCTTTCAACCGGGGATGCCTGGTATTTCTCGCGCTCGCGCAACGCCCTGTGGCGCAAGGGCGAGACGAGCGGCAACACCCAGCGTGTCGTCGAGATGCGCGTCGATTGCGATCAGGATGCGTTGCTCATCCGCGTCGAACAGATGGGCCCGGCCTGCCACACCCAGCGGCGCTCGTGTTTCTATCGGGTTGTCGTTCAGCAGGAGGGAAAACCCTCCTTGCTGTTAGCCAAAGAGTTCTGATCAGCTCGCCCCGATGTAGTCTCGCAATGAGCGACTCTCGCTCTCAAGCTGCGCCAGGCGATATTTCACGATATCGCCGATCGAAACCATGCCGTCGAGCCGGCCATCTTTGAGCACGGGCACGTGCCGGAATTTACCGGCCGTCATGATTTCCATCACCTCATTGACCGTCATGGCCGCAGTGCAGGTGATGACCTTTTTCGTCATGTGCTGGCCGACTTTTTGGTCGAGTGCCGCAGCGCCGGCCTGCGAAACCCCGCGCACGATATCGCGCTCAGAGAGGATGCCGGCCACTGAGCCATTCGCGCCGCCGATCAGCACGGCACCAATGCGATACTCAGCGAGCAAGCGGCAGGCCTCATGCAGGGTCTGGTCTTCACTGGCGGTGATCACCGCGCGGCCCTTGCCATCCAGAAGACGTCCGACTGTCATCGCTTCCTCCCATTCCTCGAGCGCTCAAACGGCGCAGTCTTAGACTTTAGGAGGGGAAGTGTTCCGCAAGTTCGCCGCGGGCGCAATGGGAAATGCCCGGGAGAAAAAAGAAAACACCGCGCCAGGAGCAGTGGCGCGGTGTTAAAACCTTTGGAGCGAGTTCAAGCTCTCACAAGTCTCATGCTTAATCAAGCGGCTCCCGATCTTAACCTTACCTTCGGAAAGGATTAACCTTTCGGCACCCTGTCCCATGCGGCGGCACGCGCTTCGCGTCGTCCCCTCCGCCGGGCCCTTGAGCGCCCTTAAAGCGTCGCATCCCGGCACGGAATTGGATCAGACAGGGACGATCACCATGCGCCACGCTTCCATTCGCGCGCTTTACGCCTATTGGCTGGCGTTGAGCACCGGTCGTGCGGCCCCGTCCCGTGCGGAGATCGACCCCAAAGCCATCGCCCGCGAACTCGGCGACCTTTTCATTCTCGATGGCGACCTAGAAAGTTTCGCCTTCCGGCTGGCTGGCTCGCGCCTGGTTCATGCGATGGGGCGCGACATCACCGGCACGGCCTTTCTCTCTATCTTCGACGGAACGTCGCTCAAAACTGCGCATGACATGCTCGATTGCGCCGCGAATGAGATCGAGCCGGTCCTGATTGGTGTGCGGGATGCCAGCATCACCCCCGTTGCGCCAAAGCCCGCACCTCCCTCGCCGCTCGAGCATCTCGCACGCAGCTTCCGGAAAGCCGAGACTCCTGCTGAAGTGGCAACCGGGACTAGCGGCGAGCGCCGTCGTGCTTTTGAAGGGCATGGCGAGTTGCTGCT
>JBOFZC010000152.1:0-2685 GCA_051654985.1 Rhabdaerophilum sp. | reverse complement strand
CGGCGCTTCCCATGGAAGCGCCGCTTTTTTATTCTGGCTTGCTGCCGCATTCAGATCGGCAGATGGGGCTCAGCCTTCACCTCTTCCATCACCGCGTAGGAGCGCGATTCCTTCACGCCTGGGAAGGTGAGAATGGTCTGCGTCAACAGCAAGCGATAGGCCTCCATATCGCGCACACGGGTCTTGATCAGGTAGTCGAACCCACCGGCCACGAGATGGCATTCCAGGATTTCCGGCGAGGAGCGCGCGGTCTGCGCAAACTTGGCGAAAACATCCGGGGTTGTCTTGTCGAGCGTCACTTCGACATAGACCAGCAGCGCGCGATTCAGGAGCTGCGGGTCGAGATGGGCATAGTAGCCCTTGATAAAGCCATCACGGGTCAGACGCTTCACACGTTCGGTGGTCGCAGTGGGTGAGAGGCCAACGGCCTCGGCCAGAGCGACGGTCGACAAGCGGCCATCGCGCTGCAAAGCGCGGAGGATCTTCAAATCCGCGCGATCAAGCTCTTCGGTCATTTTCGTTCCTCAAAACGTTTTGATGCGGTGACATTCACCAGCAACTTGCAAAAATCATTATGGTTTTCACATGAACCTTCGCTTAACATGAATTAATCGAGATCTTTCAATGGTTTCCATGTGAACGATTTCAAACCAATGGTCTAGAATGAACATTTGAAGGGTCGTCCATGAACATTCAACCCACTTTTCGCGCCCCCTATGCGACAGATGATGGCAGCCTTGCCACGCGACTGCTGGCCGAATCCGGCCTTCCTGCGGAAGCTGAGGCGCGCATCGATCAGGAAGCGAGCCGAATGATCGAAGCGATCCGTGCCGGTCAGGGCGGCATTGGCGGCATCGAGCAAGTGCTGCAAGAATACTCACTCTCCACAAAAGAGGGGCTGGCGCTGATGGTGTTGGCGGAAGCCCTGTTGCGGGTGCCTGACTCAAAGACAGCCGACAAACTCATTGAAGACAAGCTCGGCCAGGGTAATTTTCTCGATCATCAGCCGAAATCGGATGCCCTTCTGATCAACGCCTCTGCATGGGCGCTTGGCATTGGCGCGCGGATCATCCAGCCAGGCGAAACGCCGGATGGAATCATTGCCTCGCTTGCCAAACGCATTGGCCTGCCGACCATCCGCACCGCCGCGCGCCAGGCCATGCGCGTCATGGGCAGTCATTTCGTGCTGGGCCAGACCATCGACGAGGCGCTTAAGCGCGCGGGAACCGGCGCCGCACGGTCCTATCGCTACTCGTTCGATATGCTCGGCGAAGGTGCGCGCACCGCCGACGATGCGGCCCGGTATTTCGACTCCTACGCCGATGCGATCCGCCATATCGGCGCGAAAGCCGGCAACGATCCGCTGCCGGACCGGCCCGGCATCTCGGTAAAACTTTCGGCTTTGCATCCGCGCTACGAGGCGACCAACCGCGAGGCTGTGCTTGCTGAACTCACGCCGCGCGTGATCGCACTCGCCGAGGCCGCGAAAAGCTTCGACATGAATTTCACGATTGATGCCGAAGAAGCCGACAGACTGGAACTCTCGCTTGATGTGTTCCGGCTTGTGGCCAGTGACCAGCGTCTCGCGCGCTGGGATGGCCTGGGGCTCGCGGTTCAGGCCTACCAGAAACGCGCATTGAGCGTGATCGAATGGCTCGATCAGCTCGCGGCGCAAGAAAACACCCGCTTCATGGTTCGGCTCGTGAAGGGCGCCTATTGGGACAGCGAAGTGAAGCGCACGCAGGAACGCGGATTGCCCGATTATCCTGTCTTCACTCGCAAGGCGATGACCGATCTTAACTACATAGCTTGCGCCAAGGCGATGCTCGCCGCCCGCCCCCGCCTCTATCCGCAATTCGCGACGCATAACGCGCTCACAATCGCCTGCATCCGCGAACTCGCAGGCAATAGCGAGGGTTATGAATTCCAGCGGCTGCACGGCATGGGTGACGCAGCCTATTCAGCGCTGATTGCGGCGCATCCCGCTACAGCCTGCCGCGTTTATGCCCCCGTCGGAGGGCATCGCGACCTGTTGGCGTATCTCGTGCGGCGCCTCTTGGAGAATGGTGCCAATTCCTCTTTCGTGAACGAGGCCGCGGATGCGGGCGTGCCAATCTCGAGGCTCTTGAAGCGCCCCGCCGTGCTGATCGGCTCACCGGAGCGGGCCCGCCACAAACATCTCCCAATGCCCCACGCGATTTTCCCCGATGGCCGTATCAACAGTCGCGGCTATGAGCTGGGCCATGCAGAGACCCTCGAAAAACTGCTTGGCTCCCGCAATTTCTCTCACGGCAAAGCCGCAAGCCTGATCAACGGCCAGGCTGTTGTCGGCAACGCTTCCGACGTGTTGTCTCCAGTTGATGGCACGGTAATTGGCAAGGCCGTGAATGCGACGCCTGCCGATGCGCGCGCGGCCGTTGAAGCTGCTCGTACCGGTTTCGAAGCCTGGGGTCGCTCCAGTGCTTCAGCACGGGCGACGCTCCTTCGCAAAGCAGCCGATAAGCTCGAAGCTGCAACTGGGCAGATCATCGCATTGTTGCAGCGCGAGGCAGGCAAGACGCTCGACGATGCGATTGCCGAAATCCGCGAGGCCGTCGATTTCCTGCGCTATTACGCGAACGACGCCGAGCGTCTCATGGGGGCGCCCATCACTCTGCCGGGCCCGACCGGCGAGGACAACCGCCT
>JBOFZC010000151.1:0-4549 GCA_051654985.1 Rhabdaerophilum sp. | reverse complement strand
GCTTTGCGCCGCGCCTGCGGCGTCGATGAGGATGATCTTGCCGATATGATCGCAGAAATACGCCGGCTCGACCCCAAACCGGGGCTGATTTTCGGCTCTACGACCATCGATGCGATCATCCCCGATGTTTATGTGCGTCCCGCCTCCGATGGCGGCTGGCAGGTGGAACTCAATTCCGATGCGCTGCCGCGCGTCGTCGCCAACCGCTCATTCTATGCGCGCGTAGCGAAAAGTCCCGACAAGGAAGCCCGCACTTTTGTGGATGAGCACTGGACCAATGCCAACTGGATCGTGCGCAGCCTTGAACAGCGGGCCCGCACAATCTTGAAAGTCGCGACCGAAATCGTGCGCCAGCAAGATAGCTTCTTCACCTATGGCGTCGCACATCTGCGACCGCTGAACCTGAAAATCATCGCCGATGCCGTGCAATTGCACGAATCGACGATCAGCCGCGTCACCGCCAACAAATATATGGCGACCCCGCGAGGGCTGTTCGAGATGAAGTATTTCTTCTCGACCGCCATTGCCGCCTCCGATGGCGGCGCAGCGGTTTCAGCGGAAGCCGTGCGCTTCCGTGTCAAGCAGCTCATCGAGGCAGAGGATGCGCGCGATATCCTCTCGGATGACGCGATTGTCGACAAGCTGCGTGAGATGGGAATCGAGATCGCGCGGCGCACAGTCGCGAAATACCGTGAGGGCCTGGGCATCGCCTCCTCCTCGATCCGCCGGCGCGAGAAACTCGCCTCATTGCCGCGCGCCAGAGCGATCTGATCAACCATTTCTCAACCTGCCTGAAAGCTGGGCGCAAAAGCCTCGTCGTTTTCATTGACGAGGCCGCGCAGCCGGACGTAGCCTCAGTCCTGTCGACCGTTCGCTGAATCGGGGGGCGACCAACCGCAGTGCATTTGAGCACTCCACCAACCAGCAAGCCGGAGCCGCCTGAAGGTCGACGTTCCGGGAGGGGAGGTACTTATGGAAATCCGCGTTTCCGGCAAGAATATCGATCTGGGTGAAGTTCTGCGCCATCAGGCCGAGCACCGCCTCAACGATGTGATCCGGAAATACGTCGATTCCAACTATTCCGGGCATATTACTGTGGCGCGCGATGGCATCGGGTTCAAAACCGAATGCGCCGTGCGCTTTGATCATGGCCCGGTGATGCACGTCACAGGCGAAGCGACGGACGCCTATCAATCGCTTTCGGTCGCCATCGAGCGGATTGCCAAGTCCTTGCGCCGTTTCAAGCGCAAGAAAGACAAACACGGCGCCGATCGCATGCCGATAAACGGTTTTGATCCTGGTTCGACTGTCGATTTTTCTGAGGATGACGGGGACGAAGACGATATTGTCGCTACCACAGGCGCAGGCGCGGTGATCATCGCTGAAGCGGTCGCAAATGCTCCGCAACACAGCACAACATCTGCGGTTGCAGCGTTTGAACGCTCGGATTTGCCCGTTCTGGTTTTCCGCAATGCAGGCACAGGGCGCGTCAATGTGCTTTATCGCCGCAAGGATGGCCATTACGGCTGGGTTGATATCGGTTAAAGAACGTGCAAACAGCGGTTTGAGGATCAACCCTTGGGTTGGCAGTGCGGAACGGCACGCCTCCTGCTTGGTCAGGTGTCATGGTGCTTTCGTCTCTCGTCACATCGGATGCGGTCCTTGCGGACCTGAAACCGAACAGCAAGAAACAGCTGCTTCAAGAGCTTGCCCAAAAGGCGGCCTCTTTGTGCGGTCGGCCGGAGCGTTTGATCTTCGATCAACTCCTGCAGCGTGAGCGCCTGGGCTCCACCGGCATCGGTCAGGGCATTGCAGTGCCCCATGCCGCTATCCCGGGATTGCCGCATCTCGTGGGTGTTTTCGCCCGTCTCTCTCGTCCCGTGGATTTCGAAGCGGTTGACGGTGCGCCGGTCGATCTCGTCTTCCTGTTGCTTGCACCGGAAAGTGCGGGAGCTGACCATTTGCAGGCACTCTCACGTGTCGCGCGTTTTTTCCGCTCAACCACGCATGTGAACATGCTGCGACAAGCCGATGATCCGGCGGCAATCTTTGCGATTCTCACGTCTGAATCGTCGCCGCGCGCGGCTTGAACCAGGACTCTTCGCTCATTCAGATTCCCGACTTCTCGATTTCGCTTTGGCCTGTTCAACTTTTGAATGGCTGCTTTCAGCGAGTTTGTCCGTGAGCGCCATGATCAGGCCTGAGACAACAAAGACGAGATGGATAATCACGAGCCAGGTGAGATCACGCTCCGAGACGTTTTTCACATTCATGAAGGCTTTGAGCACCTGTATCGCCGAGATCGCGACGATCGAAGACAGCAATTTCAGCTTCAATCCCGCGAAATCGATCTTGCCCATCCATTCCGGCCAATCCTTCGTGGTGCCAGGATCGATGCGCGAGACAAAATTTTCATAGCCCGAAAAAATCACGATTATGATCAGCGAACCGGTCAACGTGAGGTCGACGAGGGCCAAAACGCCGAGAATGACCTGGGCCTCGGTCGCGACCAAAGCATGGCTGACGAAATGGAACAGCTCCTGAGTCGCCTTCACCAGCAAGACGCCTAAGGCAAAAACCAGCATCACGTAGAAAGGTGCCAGCAGCCAGCGGCTCGCGAACAGAAACCGCTCCAGAAGACGTTCAACCATGCCCAGCCCCTAAATCCCAACTCAGAATTCGGAGTAGCACCGGGACCCCAGACTGGGAAGATGTTCTCGCCGATCAGGTCTTCATCCCGATCGGGCACGAAACACCTGTGCCACCAATCCCGCAATAGCCGTGCGGATTTTTGGCAAGGTACTGCTGATGATAGTCCTCGGCGTAAAAGAAGGGACCCGAGGCCGCAATTTCAGTGGTGATCGCGGAGTAACCCGCAGCCTTCAGCCGCTCAGCATAGGCATCGCGCGAGGCTAGCGCCTCGGCAAGTTGCGCTTCAGTCATGGTGAAAATCGCCGAGCGGTATTGCGTGCCGACATCATTGCCCTGCCGCATGCCCTGTGTGGGGTCGTGATTTTCCCAAAACACACGCAAAAGCTCTGAGAAAGACACCTGCGTCGGATCATAGATCACCTGCACCACCTCGGTGTGACCGGTGCGACCGGAGCAGGTTTCTTCATAGGTCGGGTTGGGCGTGATGCCCCCCGCATATCCCACAGATGTGAGCCAGATGCCCCCGCCCATCTGCCAGAGTTTACGCTCGGCACCCCAGAAACATCCCATGCCGAACAAAACGATTTCGAAGCCGAACGGAATTTCGGATTTCAAAGGGCGGCGAAACACGAAATGCTCGCGCGCCGTGGCGATGGCATCCGCGCGGCCTGGTAGCGCTTCCGAGGCTTTGGGCAGATCAAGAGACTTGCGGAAAAACATGGAGGCCTCCAGCCTGTTGCCGTGATCAAGAGCTGGAAGCTGGCGTGAGGCACCTCGTTCCGCAAGGGCTTACACCCTTTTCTCGCACCTTTGTGATGCCCTGTGAGGAAAGCTTCATGAGCCGCCTTGCAATTTATGGAAGCTGCCGCCATAACCCGCGGCACTTCCGGCGAGCTGGTTCATCAAAGGCCTCGGGAAAATGCGTGCGCCTCAAAGCGTGCGCGTCTGGACAGGTGGCCGAGTGGTTGAAGGCGCACCAGCGATGCCGAAGGCATCGGTCCTGATTGAGAAGAAATGCGTGCGCCTTAAGGCGTAGGCGTCTGGACAGGTGGCCGAGTGGTTGAAGGCGCACGCCTGGAACGCGTGTATAGGGGCAACTCTATCGAGGGTTCGAATCCCTCCCTGTCCGCCAGATCTCATCCGACCAGTCCCGAACCCTCGATTCATCGTTGATTGCACGGTCGGGCTCTGCCCGGAGTGCAATCACAGAAATTTTGGGTTCGAATCCCTCCCTGTCCGCCAGAATTCGGCTTGACCCAAGCAAAGCCTTGCTCCTCATGGCTCAGCACTGGGCGCAAGTGGAAATACGCGAGATGTGGCGAAGCACGGACGCAATCAAAATCCTCTGGGCCACGCTGCTGGCACTCACGTTGGCGGGTTGTTCGTCGCGTCCAGAACCAGCGCTCCGCCTGGCAGCGACACAAGCGCCCGACGCCGCTTCAGTCAGCTTGATGGTGGCGACAACACGTCGCCCGTCCGACGATCCAGGGCTACGTTTTGGCGGAGAGCGGACATTGAGCCTGCGCTTTGCCGAAATGACGGTTTCGATCCCGCCCTCGCATCAAGCCGGCGAAATTCGTTGGCCGCAAGGCAGCGCGCCCGACACAGCCAACGCGTTTGCGGCGACGCGTTTCGAAACGGTCCCGCGCGAGAGCATTCGTCCGGCCCTCAGAACAGTGATGCAAAAGAACCGCAGCACACATGTTCTGGTTTTCGTGCATGGCTACAACACGCGCTTTGATGAGGCGGCGTTCCGTCTCGCGCAGATCGTCCATGATAGCCGGGCCAATGTCACGCCGGTGCTCTTCAGTTGGCCCTCCTGGGGCTCGCTCGCTTCTTACCCCTATGATCGAGAAAGTGCTGCAATCTCACGAGACGGGCTTGAGTCAGTTTTACG
>JBOFZC010000150.1:0-3171 GCA_051654985.1 Rhabdaerophilum sp. | reverse complement strand
TCGAGACAATCGATGGAAACACCGAGGGGCCGACAGTCGCGTAAAGCACCTGCGGGATCAGCGATGTCTGCCAGACCGCAGCCACTCCGAGAGCAAGAATACCGAGGCCAACGCAGAAATGCGGAATATTCGAACTCTTCGGTGAGATCATCGATACCGGCCCCCATCCGGCAGCTCATCTGAGCATAAAAAACTCCAGGCGCACAGATCGCCTGGAGCCATTTTCGAGTGGCCGTCCAATTAGGAAGCGAGCCCGAGATCCTTCAGGATAGCACCGGTATCGGCGATGTCCTTTTTCAGGAAGGCGCCGAAAGCGTCGCCACCGAGATAGATGCCATCCCAGCCCCGGGTTTCGAGTGTCTTCTTCCAGGCCGGACCGTTGACCATCTTCTCGATGAGCGCCACCAGCGCATCGCGCTGGGCGGGTGTAACGCCCGGAGCCGCGAATACACCGCGCCAGTTGTAGAGCACCACATTGACACCCTGTTCCTTGAGCGATTTCACGCCGCTCTGCGTGCCTTCGCCGGAAACCGCCAAGGCGCGCAGCTTACCCGCCTTGATCTGCTCCTCGAATTCGCCAAAGCCGGAAACACCGGCTGAGACCTGGTTGCCGAGCAAAGCCGCCTGGGCCGGGCCACCGCCAGCGAATGCGACATAGGCCGCCTGGCGCGGATCGACACCCACCGATTTCGCGAGCTGGCCCACGAGAATGTGGTCAGCACCGCCCGCCGAACCACCGGCCCACGAGACCGCTTTCGGGTTCGCCTTAAAGGCATTGACGAGATCGCCAATCGACTTGAATGGCGACGCATCCGGCACCACGATCACCAACGCCTCACCCGTGAGGCGTGCAACGGGAGTGACATCGGCGATCGTCACAGGGCTTTTGTTGGCGATACCCGCGCCAACCATCACCATGCCGCCGATCATGATGGCGTTGCCCTGGCCTTTTTTGCCATTGATGAAACGCGGAAGGCCGACCATGCCGCCGGCACCGCCGACATGCTCGAATTTGAACTCGCTCAGAATGCCATCGGCCCGCATCGCGGCTTCAATGGCACGTGCCGTGCCGTCCCAACCGCCGCCCGGGGCTGCGGGAACAAAAACGTCGAGGTTCGTAATCGCCTGAGCTTGCGCCGGCGTCATCGCCGGAAGCCCCAGGCCGATCGCGGCAGTGCTCGCTGCTGCAACCTTCAGAATATCACGCCGTGTTGTCATGTTTGTCGTCCTCCCTGATGAGCATTCTTATGTGCTCGTCGCGCCACGAGAAGTCGGCGATCGAGAGTGCGAATGTCAACCTGAAACGTGGCGAATTCTTGATTTAGGAAAAAA
Source organism: Rhabdaerophilum sp. (assembly GCA_051654985.1). Classification (GTDB taxonomy): domain Bacteria; phylum Pseudomonadota; class Alphaproteobacteria; order Rhizobiales; family Beijerinckiaceae; genus Rhabdaerophilum. The sequence continues at coordinate 1,839 of JBOFZC010000150.1, read as the reverse complement.
CTTGCGCATCTCCGTCAAGAGTTTTATTTATAAATATACTAATATTACAATCTACATGATTAATTTATTGATGTTTATAGGATTTTATATTAAATTTATATTTATTTTTTGCAGAAATTGATGGTCTTCAACGAGGGGGCGGCAAAAAATACTAATTAAAAATAATTTTTAAGAAAAAATTTCTTTATGCCAAACTTTGTGTCGCGGCGTCGGTGGAATGGCGGGGCTGCGTTGGAAAGTTTGTCGCCCAAAGATATGCGACTGACGAAGTTGATATCGGCTCGCAACAGCGGTAAGCCATTCAAAAAAATGTGAAATTTACCCTGAAACGAGACCCGGATATGGGTGCCAAAGTCCCTGAACATCGCGGATTTCTATGCCCGTCGGGCTCTCTCGCATATGTTCCGGACCGATCGGCACCTTGCCATGCCCACCGGGCAGATCGAGCACATAACTCGGTATTGCGGGGCCGGACAGCTGCCCGCGAAGAGCCCCGTAAATCGCCTGCCCTTCGGCAATCGAGAGCCGGAAATGCCCCGTTCCCGGCGCGAGATCGGGGTGATGGAGATAAAGCGGACGAATGCGGTTTGCAGCCATAGTGCGAAACAAAGCAGCCAGCGTTTCTGTCTCGGCGTTCACGCCCTTGAGAAGCACAGTTTGCCCCAGCAAGACGATCCCCGCATCCGCGAGCCGCGCGATGGCGGCGCTGGCGGCCGAAGTGAATTCACTGGCATGGTTCGCGTGGATGGCAACGCTGACCGCTTTGCCCTCGATCCGCAGGGCGCGCACCATCTCGGGCGTGACACGCTCGGGCGAAACCACGGGCACTCGGGAATGCCAGCGGACGAGTTTCACATGCGGGATCGCCGCGAGCCTTTCGCCCAAGGCCCGGATGCGGCGCGCCGAGAGCATGAGCGGGTCGCCGCCGGTGAGGATGACCTCAAAGATTTCGGGGCGAGCGGCGATATAGGCCAAGGCGGCATCGAGTTCCGCCTCGTTCAGAGTGCCGTCGCCATCCGGGCCGACCATCTCGCGCCGGAAGCAGAATCGGCAATAGACCGGGCAAGCATGCAGCACTTTCAGCAGCACGCGATCAGGATAGCGGTGCACGAGGCCTTTCACAGGGGAATGCGCGTGATCGCCGATCGGATCGGGGTTTTCCTCCGGAGTGCTGATGAGTTCACGAGGATCGGGGAGGAACTGCGCGGCAATCGCACTCTCTCCCGCACGGATGAGATGTGCCATTGCCGGTGTGATAGCGACAGCATAGCGCGCGGCGACCGGCGCGAGTTTGGCCGTGTCATCGGCTGCAACCAACCCAGCCTCAGTAAGGCCATTGAGCGTGGTGATTGTGCGTGCCTTCATGCGCCGTCTCCAAACGGGAAGGGCGTGAAAATCACGTCGTGAACGCTTTCAGCCCCTGTCGCGAGCATCGCGAGGCGATCGAAGCCGAGAGCCGCGCCGGAAGCGGGAGGCATACGGGTGAGGGCAGCGAGGAAATCCTCATCGAGTGGGTAGCTCTCGCCATAGAGGCGTTGTTTCTCGGCCATATCCACATCGAACCGGCGGCGCTGTTCGCCCACATGCGTCAGTTCACCGAAGGCATTCGCGAGTTCAACGCCGCAGACATAAAGCTCGAAACGTTCTGCAAAGTGTGGATCATCGGGGCAGGGGCGAGCGAGTGCGGCCTCGGAAATGGGATAGCGGTCAAGAATCGTCGCGCGCCCCACACCGAGATGCGGCTCGATTTTCTCCGAGAGGATGCGCGAGAAGATATCGGACCATGTGTCATCATCCGCGACCCGCACGCCGATGCGCATCGCCTCGGTTGCGAAGCGA